>JBBWZQ010000419.1:0-6959 GCA_039649115.1 Micromonosporaceae bacterium
TGACCGAACCGGCGCTGGGCAGCAACGGCACGCGTCGAGCCGACCGGACCAGAAACTGCCGCGAGACGCCGGGCGTGCACGCGCGCAGGAACGACCCAACGTCGTCGGCGCATACCGCGTTGGCGAAGCTTGTCCAGTCAGCGATCGAAACGGCCCGGGGCAGCATGCCCGCCACGATCGTGGCGACCGTGCCCGAACCGTTGGATCCCTTGTCAGTCGTACACGCGGCTGCGCAGCCCCGCGCACACGACGTCACATCGGGATCCATCAGACGATGTGCGGACTCCGTCCGTGGTGCGGCAATCCCACCCCGGCGCCGCCCTCGCGAGCCAGTAGACAGGAGCCTCAGGAACTTCGATCTTCCCAGTTGGGAGGGGACATCATCGCGTCTGGCACGCCATACTCAATCCAGGTTCATCGGTGGATCAGGGCTCACGGCCTGTCCATATTGGAGTCGACATGAGGGACCGGGTCGTCAGCGCGAGCTTCATCGGCCGCCAGGAGGAGTTCGCCCGCCTCGCCGATGCCTTGGCCGCCGCCTTGGGCGGCACGCCGGGCGGGGTGTTCGTCTGCGGGGAGGCTGGGATCGGCAAGACCCGCCTGGTACGGGAATTCGTGGGGCGGGCCACCGGGGACGCCCGGGTACTTGTCGGCGGCTGCGCCGAGCTGGGCGGCGACGAGCTGCCCTACGGGCCATTCGTGGAGGCTTTCCGCGAGGGAGCCCACGAGATCGCCGATGGCGCCGTGCGCGACCTGCTGATGCCGCTGGAGCACCCGTGGCCAGACGGGGACGGTCTGGCACCCGGCGCACGTCCGCCGGCCGTTGCGGGCGGCGCCCGAGCCCGGGCCATGGACGGAGTCCTCGGCCACGTCGAGCAGCTCTGCACGGCCGGGCCAATCGTCCTCGTGATTGAGGATCTACACTGGGCGGACCCTGCGACGGTGGACCTACTGGGGTTTCTGCTTCGCAACATGCGGCGGATCCCGGCGCTGCTGATCGGGACCTACCGGAGTGACGAGCCGCTCGGCCGCCCGTTTCGCACACTGCTCGTGGAGCTGGACCGCGGCCGCCGTACCGACCGGATCGAGTTGGAGCCGTTCGGTTACGCCGAGATCGCCGCGTTGGTCTGCGACATCCTCGGTGCCGCGCCTTCGGCCGGGCTCGCCGAGCGGACCCTGTGTCGTTCGGAGGGCAATCCGTTCTTCGCCGAGGAATTGCTGGCTGTTGAGCGTGAGGCGCCGGGAGCACCGCTACCACCGCGACTCCGCGACGTTCTGATGGTGCGGGTCGAGGCCCTCCCGGATCCCGCGAAGAACATCCTGCAGGTATTGGCGGCCGGGGGCAGCGCCATGTCGCATCGCCTGATCGAGGCCGCGACCGGATTACCCGCCGAACGACTTCTGCCGGCGCTGCGCGAGGCGGCCAGGCACCACATCATCGTCGCCGATCATGGCCGGAACAGCTACCGCTTCCGGCACCAGCTCACCTGCGAGGCCGTCTACGCCGATCTGCTGCCGGGGGAGCGCGCCGCTCTGCACGAGGCCATCGCGCACGCATTGGAGGCGGACCGGTGGCTGGCGCCCGGGCCGGCCGCAACGACGGCCGCCGAACTGGCGCACCACTGGCTGTCTGCCGAGCGGCCGGCCCGGGCTCTCGGCGCTGCGGTCACGGCAGGCCGCGCGGCCGCCGACGCCTGCGCATACATGGAAGCGCAGCGGCAGCTCGAGCGGGCCCTGGATCTGTGGGAGCGGGTGCCGGAGCCCCAGGATTCGGCCGGCATCAGCCACCAAGAGCTGCTCGTACGGGCAGCGGACGCAGCATGCCTCAGCGGAGACCTGGACGGGGCGCTGGCCCTCACGCAGCGGGCCCTCACGGAAACCGACGCCGCGAGCGACCCGGCCCGCGTCGGCGCTCTCTGGGACCGGCTCGGGCGTTACCGGTGGGCCAAGGGCGAAACCCCGGGCGCGCTGTCTGCCTTCGGCGAGGCGATCCGCCTGCTCGGCGAGCGGCCGGACCCCGCACTGCGCGCCCGTTTCCTGACCTCTCAGGCCGCGACGATGATGGTGCTCGGGCAGTTCCGGGAGTCGCGGAGGCGTTGCGAGGAGGCGCTGGAGCTGGCCAGAGCAGGTGGCGCTCGGGCGGAGGAGGGCTTCGCGCTCACCACGCTCGGCGTGGACCTCGCGATGAGCGACGACGTCGACGCCGGCATCCGCTGCCTCAACTCGGCCTGCGCCGTGGTCGAGGAGGAAGGCGCGATCGAGGACATCAGTCGCGCGTACGCCAACCTGTCCTACGTGTACGAGATCGCCGGGCGCCTGGAGGACGCGGTCGCCGCCGCCCGTCGAGGCATCGAGGTGGCCCACCGGTTCGGCGTGGAACGCGCCATCCTGGGCGGTGTGCTGCTCACGAACGCCGCATCCCAGCTGCTGCAACTTGGTCGATGGGACGAGGCGGAAGGGTACCTCCACGACGCGGTCGGCTTCGGCGAGGCCGACGGTTTGCTCGGTGCCTACGGGTTCCTCTACCGCGCGGAGTTGCGGATCGGCCGCGGCCAGTGGGACGACGCCGCAGAGGATCTGGCCCGCGCTGAAGAAATCGCCCGTGGCGGGGCGCTTGACGAACCGACCTTCGTCGCTCCGCTCTATGGATGCTGGGCCGAACTCGCCGTCTGGCGGGACACATACGAAGAGGCCGACGCCGCGGTGGCGGGCGGCCTGGCGGCAGTCAGCCAGAGTGAGGATCACCAGCTCGCCCTGCGCCTGTGCGCAATCGGGCTACGGGCCGTCGCCGACGAGCAGGAACGGGACAGGTGCCGGCGGTTGTCGCGTAGGCCCGGGCTGACAACGGCCGGTGCCCGGCTGTTCAAGACGGCGAAGGAACTCGCCGGCCGGGCCGGGAAGCGCACCAGTCCCCTACCCGAGGCGGTAGCCCTGGCCACGCTGTGCGAAGCGGAGTTCCGCAGGATGCAGGGTGGCTCCGAGTCGCAACCGTGGGCACGGGTCGCCGGGCAATGGGAGGAGCTGCGCCGCCCCTATGCGTCGGCGTACGTCCGGTTTCGTGAGGCCGAGGCGCTGCTCGATCATCGCTTGCCCGGACGGGCGGCGACGCCGTTGCGGGCGGCTTGGCAGACGGCTCAGAAGCTGGCCGCCGAACCGCTGTGCCGCGAGATCACGGCGTTGGCCCGGCGGGGCAGGATCGATCTGACCCATTCCAGCCTGGCGACTCCGGCACCGGAGCCCACGCCAGCGGATCGTTTCGGGCTGACGCCGCGCGAACGCGAGGTACTGACCCACCTGGCCGAGGGCCGCACTAATCGCCAGATCGCCCGCGCCCTGTTCATCGAGGAGAAGACGGCGAGCGTCCATGTGTCCAACATCCTGGCCAAACTTGGCGCCGGCAACCGCGCTGAGGCGGCGGCCGTCGCGCATCGCCTGCGCATGATCTGAGCCCGCCGGCGCCAGGCACGCAGGTATCGACGCGAGCGCATGGGTCTCCTAGGATCGTGTTGCTCGCTTCGTCCCTGGACTGGAGGCAGCAATGGCGATCACCGTCGTGAACTTTTCAAACGGCGTGCGGTGGGAACTACCCGAGGGAGTCGACCGGGAGGCACTGATCGCCGGAATCAAGTCGGCGATGCAGCGCAAGGGAGTCTATGAATACCAGGCTGAATGGGGCTCCGGCGACGCTCAGAGGCTGCTGTTCAACGGCGCCGTACTGGATTTCGTCGCCATCGGAGACAAGCCGAGCACCGAAGGACATCCCGCGCGAGGTCTGGCCGGCAAGGACATGGAGCATACTGTGTCATGATCCGGGCTCAGGTCACTGCCGGAACGCAGGGGTGATCTCCACCTTTCCCCCACGCTGCCAGCACATCCCGGCGACGGCGCGAACCCGGCGCGATGGCGATGGTGCGCGCCGTCTGCGGATCCGGCGTGCACCACGGCTGTCCTGAGTAGACGATGAACGGGTCGAGCCCGACCGCCACCGGCGCAGCCGGCATGTTCATCTCGCCGCCGCGGTGGGCTCCCAGGTGATGCGCTCGTAGCAGACCAGGGCGACGAGGACGGTGCTGAGCACGCCGAGCGCGACCAGGGTGGGTAGGTTCCGGGCGATGGGAAGCAGCACGAGCACCACACCGACCGCGAGGACCTGCGCTCGCGGGGTGTGCCGCACGGTGAGCCGCAGGAACAGGACCCGGCCGGTGAGGTAGAGGACGACCCCGCCGTACAGCGCGGCTGTGGCGGTCCAACCCAGCGGGGCGCCCGTGGGGTGTCGAGGTTGGTTGTGGGTCACGTGGCCGAGGACCTGCTCGGTGCCCAGGGCGAGGTAGATGACTCCGGCGATCAGCAGGAAGTGGTTCAGCGCGTAGGCGTCGGCGGCGGTCGTGGCCCGGCCCCGGTCACGCAGTCTGGCCAGGGCCTTTCCCGCGGGCGAGGCGGCGTTTTCGAAGTACAGCCACCACAGGCACACCGCCGCGGTCAGCCCGAGCAGCGCCGCGGTCAGAACCGGCCAGCGGGTCACCGCGGACCCGGCCCCGGCGCCCACCGAGGTCAGGGACACACCCAGCGCGATGATCAACACCAGGCCGTACCGTTCGGCCCCATGGCTGGGGCTGCGCAACGGAAATCCGCCGAACGCGACGATGATCCGGCTACCGACGACATCAATGACGAGGAACGCCACGGCCCAGAGCACGGTCTGCGCGGCGCCGCCGAGTACCACCCCGAGGAGGAGAGGCAACCAGCCCAGCGCCGTCGGAATGGTGAGCAGGAGCACCTGGACGCGCAGCCGCCGGTTGCCACCCGATATGTGCAGGGAGAGGGCGAGGAACATGGCCCGTACCACGATGTAGGCCAGAGCGAGGATCAGCGGCGCGCGCACCGGCTGGTTGCCGTGCCGCCACGCGTCGGGCAGCACCAGGGCGGCCACGAAGATCGCGGCCATCACGACGAGCATCCCGGCGCGGACCAGTCCCACGTCGGCGCGGACCTGGTTGGCCAGCCACACATATGACGTGAAGGGCCACCACAGCAGCAGCAGGAGCACCAGGCCATGCCCCAGGACAAGTGGCGATGGCGACTGCGCCATGAACGAGATGACCCGGGTGAAGGCGAAAACGAACACCAGGTCGAAGAACACCTCGAACGCGGTGACCCGGTGGGTCTCCTCGGTCGGCACCGGCCGGGAACGAAAGATATGCCTCATAGCTACATCTTCTTCACATCACCGTCCAGCGGGCTCGGTTCGGCATTGATCGAGCAGGACACCACCGGAGCCAGCCTGAACAGATGTCAGGCGGCCAGGGGCCCGAACGCCCCGACGCCGAATCAGCCGACCCGGTGTCGGGCATCGACCGAGGTCGCCGCGTCAAGCTGGACTACCTGGAGACGAAGTACACGGCGGCGCTGTGGCAAATGATCATTTGGCCGTGGGCCAGGCCCGCAGCGCTGTTTCGGCTACCCGTCGCAGCTCGTCGCGACCGCTGCCACCGGCCGCCTGGACCGCGATGCCGTCGGTGAGAGTCATGACGAAGCGGGCCAGGTCCGCGGGATCGCAGTCGGCGGGCAGGTCGCCGTCGGACTGCGCGCGTTCGAGGCGTCGCCGCAGCGCCGCCTGGCTCGCCATTCTGCGCGAGACGACCTCCTGGCGTACCGACTCGGCCTGCGGCCCGCACGCCTGCGCGCACCGTACGTTGAGGCATCCGCGGGGGGTGTGCGCGCCGGTGGTCAGGTCAATCGCCCCGTACACCAGTCTTTCGACGACGTCCCGAGCCCGGGGTGCGTCGAGGGCCGCCGCGGCGAACGCGGCCGGGCCGTCGACATACCGGTCCAGTACCTTGCCGAAGAGTTCCTCCTTGTTGCCGAAGGCGGCGTAGAGGCTGGGGCGGTTGATGCGCATCGCCGCCGTCAGGTCCGACAGCGCCGTCCCCTCGTAGCCCTGGCGCCAGAACACCTCGAGCGCGCGATCCAGCGCGGTGTCCAGGTCGAAAGCGCGCGGGCGACCTCCTGGCATGGGTACCTCCTGAAGTTCTTTACCCATCGGTACGGTACTCCTTGACAAGGCGCTCCGGCGTGACTAGTTTTTTATCGACCGGTACAAAACTAGCGAAGGTCGGGCCATGGGCAACCGAAGGTCAGAACGGATACGGGTCGGGATCGTCGGCGCCAGTCCGCACGGCGGTTGGGGGATCGCCGCGCACCTGCCCGCCCTCGCCCACCTCGACGAGTTCGACGTGACCGCGGTCGCCACGACCAGTCAGACCAGCGCTCAGCAGACCGCCGACGCCTTCGGGATTCCGCACGCCTCTGCCAGCGCGGGCGACCTGGTCGTCCACCCCGATGTCGACCTGGTGGTCGTGTCGGTGAAAGCGCCGGCCCACGCCGAGGTGATCCGGGCGGCGGTCGCGGCCGGCAAGCACGTGTTCTCGGAGTGGCCGCTGGGCGTCGACCTCGCCGAATCGACCGACCTCGCCAAGGCCGCCACCGCGGCCGGTGTCGTCCACGCGATCGGCCTCCAGGGGTACCAGTCCCCGCCGGCCCGCTTCGTCAAGGATCTGCTCGCCGAGGGCCGGATCGGCCGCGTCGAGTCGGTCGGCCTCGTCGCCGCCGGCGATCCGCTGGGCGGCAGCCAGATCCCGCAGGGACTCGCCTGGGGCACCGACCCCGCTACCGGGAACACCCTGCTGACCATCATGGTGGGTCACGCGCTGGCGACACTCGACCACGTGGTGGGCAGGCTGGCGGAGGTCTCCGCCGTGGTCGCCAACCTCAACGATCAGGTCGTCGTCGCCGAGACCGGTCAGCGCATCCCCAACGGCGCACCCAGCCAGGTGGCGCTGCACGGACGCCTGGACGGCGGCGCGGTGGTCTCGGTGAGCGTGCACGGCGGCAACCTGTCCAACCCGGACGGATTCTTCCTCAAGATCACCGGTACCGGAGGGACGCTGGCCATCACGCCC
>JBBWZQ010000006.1:0-14879 GCA_039649115.1 Micromonosporaceae bacterium
CGGTGCCTCCGAGGCGATCGTGGCGGCCACCACCGCGTCGCGGTGCACCTGCCCCTCGCCGAGCAGGAAGACGCCGTCCATCCGCCACCCGTCGGCCGCCGCCCCGCCGACCAGCGGGACGCTCGCCCCCAGCGTGCCGTAGCAGCCGCGGAGGATCTCCTCCTGGTCGCGCACCAGGCCGTCGGTGAGCAGCATGAGGGCGCGGTGGGGCAGGTCGGACGCCCCGGCCACGCACGCCGCGACCTCGGCGCCGGCCTCCCGCTGGCGGCCGGCGACCGATGTCGCCACCGCCGTGCTGACCTCGAACCCGGGGCCGCCGATGGCCGCCACCGTGACCGATCCGTCGGCGGGGCCCTGCGGCCCGATCTCGCCGTGCGTCGAGCAGCCGAGCACGGGCACCCCCGGCGCGCCGGCGCGCAGGCCGGCCAGCACGGTCGCCGGATCGTGGGTGATGGCGGCGAACGCCAGCAGCAGCTTCGGATGGTCCCCGACGACCGCACGGTGGGTCGCGGCCAGCGCCGCCGGGTAGGAGTCCGGGTGGGTGCTCCGACCGACCCCCATCCAGCGCCGCACGCCCGGCAGCCTGCTCATGCCACCTCCCGACGCGTACCGTCATGGCGGGTCGACGCCTCCTCAGCAGCCCGCCCGGCGCCTCGTCTGCGTGAGCCTACTACGGCCGCCGCGCGCGGCGCGCCCGCACCTTCCGCCCGGCCGCCAGCCTTCCCGGCTCGGTAAGTTGTCCGTGAGCGCAGCGGCCCGCGCGGCGAACCAGGAGGCAGAGTGAACGAAGAACTTACCGCCCGCGAGGACTTCTACCCGGGGCACGAGGGCGACCGGGTGCAGGCGTACGTGGCCCGCCCGCTCGGCGACGGCCCCTTCGGTGGCGTGGTCGTGCTGCACCACCTGCCCGGCTGGGACGCCGCGACCAAGGAGATCACCCGGCGCTTCGCGGCGCACGGGTACCTGGCGATCTGCCCCAACCTGCACTGGCGCGAGGCGCCCGGGGCCAGCCCCGACGACGCCTCCGCGACGGTACGCGCCGCGGGCGGGGTGCCGGACGACCGGCTGGTCGGTGACGTGGCGGGAGCCGCGGCGTACCTGCGCGCCCAGCCGGGCGGCAACCGCCGGATCGGGGTGATCGGGTACTGCTCCGGCGGGCGGCAGGCGTTCCTGTCCGCATGCCGCCTCCCGCTGCAGGCCGCCGTGGACTGCTACGGCGCCTTCGTCGTCGGCGAGCCGCCGCCCGGCCTGCACGCGCTGCAGCCGATCGTCGAGCTGGCCAAGGACCTGTCCTGCCCGCTGCTGGGGCTGTTCGGCGCGGCGGACTCCCACCCGTCGCCGGAGCAGACCGCCGAACTCGCGGCGGAGCTGGCACGGCACGGCAAGGACTACGACTTCCACACCTACGACGGTGCCGGGCACGGGTTCTTCTCCGTGGACCGCCCCGCGTACCGGCAGCACGCCGCGGTCGACGGCTGGCAGCGCGTCTGGGAATTCTTCGGCAAGCAGCTGGCCGGTTGAGGAGGCGGGTATGTGCACGTACACGACCGAGAAGATCGAGATCGAGGGCAGCGGCAAGGGCAGCACCGGCTGGTTCCCGCTGACCCAGGCGATCGTCTACTTCGACCACCCGGTCCACGCCCAGGCCGAGCACACACTGAACATCGACTTCAGCAACCCCGGCCGGGGACCGGCCGCCCGGGTCGCGGTGGAGCTGACCGAGGAGTCGGCGTACGCCCTGATCGGCGCGATCCGGGCCGCGTTGGCCGCACACGTCACCTCGGACTCGCCCGCGACGACTTCCGGGTAGCGACGACTTCCTGGTAGAGCAGCGGTTCTGGCGTAGGAGCCGGGACATGGGCTCGGCCGGCGTCCACGGGGGAAGACGCCGGCCAAGTGGTTGGCAGCGTACCGGATTCAGCGGGGTTTCCGGAAGCACCCACTCGCACCATTCGCGAAGTGACGGCCCTCAGGGGTTGGCCGGCGGCATGCCCAACGCCTGCCAGCCCTCGTCCGGGAAGCCGGCGGCGGCCGCCGTCCTGGCCGAGGCGACGTTGGCCGGATCGTGGATGTACGTGGGCACGGCGCCACCCGCGAGGATCCGCCGGGCGGCCTGGGCAACGAGCCGGGCGGCCAGGCCACGGCCGCGGTGCGCGGGGTCGGTGCCGACCGCGAGTTCCACGCCGAACGGGTCGTGCCGCTTGAGCCCCACCCCGGCCGCGTACCGGCCCCGGTCGAGCGCGACCAGCACCTCGCCGCCGAAGGGTCGCAGCCAGTCGGGCAGCAGCGCGTCGGTGGCGGGCAGCCAGACCCCGACCTCGGGCAGGTCGGCCGGCTGGACGGTCCACCGCATCGTGCCGAGCCACACCGGGCTGCCGGGCCGGCCCACCGCGTCCGCGAGCCGCGCCGGCAGCGCGGACCAGTCGCGGACCTTGTTCCGCACCGCGTCCGCCCGGCCGGGCGGCACCGACAGCACCCCGCCGTCCGGCGTGGACACCCCGACCACCTGGTAGACCCGCCCGTCCCAGCCGGGCGCGAGGCGGTTCGGCGACTCCACCACCGTCAGCCCGCCGCCCGGCGGCCAGGCACCCAGCCAGTTGATCAGGTGTGCGGCAAGCCGGCCCGTCGGCGAGTCTTGCCGTCCCGTGGTACCCACCGTTGCGGTCACCTCCGAACCGTATCCCGACCGCGGCACGAAACCGTGATTACCCGCGCCAGGAGCCCACCTACCTTCATGGGTACAGGGGTAATCGCTGCGGGAACGGGTAAGTCGGGACAGCAGGGAGGAGGCCGCGATGAGTACGGACGTCAAGGAAGCGCGCCGGCCGCGTGTGGACAGCGAACAGGGGCTGCTGCTCATGGTGGGCATCCTGGTCCTGTTGGGGGCGGTGGCGATCATGGCGGTCGCCAGTTGACGGGCGGAAAGCGTCAGGGCCGGGCCGATCCCAGGTAGCGCAGGACGGCGAGGACCCGGCGGTTGTCGCCTTCCGCGGGCGGCAGGCCGAGCTTGCCGAAGATGTTGGCCACGTGCTTCTCGACCACCCCGCCGGAGACGGACAGGGCGGTGGCGATGCCGGCGTTGGACCTGCCTTCGGCCATCAGCGCGAGCACCGCACGCTCCCGGGGGGTGAGCGTGACCACGGCGTGCTCGTGCCGGCGGACCCCGAGGAGTTGGCGGACGACCTCGGGGTCCAACGCCGTGCCGCCGGCGGCGACCCGGGCCAGCGCGGCCACGAAGTCGGCCACGTCCGCGACCCGGTCCTTCAACAGGTAACCGACGCCCGCGGCGTTGCCAGCGAGCAGTTCGGTGGCGTACCGGGTCTCGATGTACTGGGACAGCACCAGCACTCCCGTACCCGGATGGTCGCGGCGCAGTCGCAGCGCGGCCCGCAGCCCCTCGTCGGTATGGCTGGGCGGCATCCGGACGTCCACCACCGCGACATCCGGCCGCTGCCCGGCCACCGCGGCGATCAGCGCGTCGGCATCGCCCACCGCGGCCACCACCTCGTGACCGCGGTCGACCAGCAGCCCGACGAGGCCCTCCCGCATCAGGGCCGCGTCCTCGGCGATCACCACGCGCACCGGCTCACGCCCGCAGCGGCAGGGTGACGGTGATCCGGGTCGGGCCACCAGGCGGGCTGGCGATGCGCAGCTGACCGTCCACGGTGTGCACCCGCTGCACGAGCCCGGCCAGTCCGGTACCGCGACCCGGCCGTGCGCCGCCGATGCCGTCGTCGGCGACGCCCATCACGAGCATCCCGTCGCGCTGCGCCACCCGGATGTCGACGGTACCGGCGCGGCTGTGCTTGGCCGCGTTGGCGACCAGCTCCGCGGCGCAGAAGTAGGCGATCGTCTCGATCGCGGCGCTGGGCCGGACCGGGATGTCGGCGCGCAGCCGGACCGGCAGCGGTGACCCGGCGGCGAGCGTGGCCAGCGCGTCGGCCAGGCCGTTGTCCAGCACCGGCGGGTGGATGCCCCGCACCAGGTCGCGCAGTTCGGCCAGCGCGTCCTTGGCGTCGCGGTGCGCGGCGTCCAGCAGCTCGCGGGTGCGGGGCAGGTCGGCCGCCGGGCCGTCGCGGCCCAGCGCCTCCCTGGCCCTGCCCAGGTTCATCGCGAGCGCGGCCAGCCGCACCTGCGCGCCGTCGTGCAGGTCGCGCTCGATGTGCCGGCGCAGCGCGGCGGTGTCGTCCACCACCCTGGCCCGGGTCTCCTCCAGGTCGCGCAGGCGCTGGGCGAGCCGGCCGGATCCGAGCAGGCCGCGCATCAGCCCGAGGTCCACCCACACCACCGCCCGGGCCAGCCACGGCGCGGCGAGCAGCATCGCGGCGCCGGCGGCGAACGCGGCGAGCGTGCCGGCGAAGGTACCGACCGGGAAGGCGCCGAACGGGGTCAGCACCGGTACCGGGTCCAGGTGCACGGCCGGCGGGTGGTTGCGGAACATCGGCCACCAGAACGGGTAGGTCAGGTCGGCGACGCCGGCCGCCCACCAGAACACCGCGTAGCCCTCCAGGAGCGCGACGGGCAACTTCAGCAGCAGGTACGCCACGGCCCGCCAGCCCGGTCCGTCGCGCAGCCCGCGGCCGAACCAGAGCGGCGCGCGGCGGCCGGCCCGAACCGGTGGCGGGGGCGCGATCGACGCACCGAGCAGCCTGGCGGCCAGCGCGCGGTGCAGCGCGCCGAGCCAGCGCGCCACCCCCGTGACGAGCAGGACGAGCAGGGCCAGGCCGAGCACGGTACCGGCGATCGACAGCGAGGCGACCGTGCCCGGCACGAGCAGGGCCAGGACGATGGCGAAGCCGGCCGCGCCGGTCGCCGCCCCGATGAGGCAGAACAGCTCCGCGCCCAGGGTCCGGCGGGTGAACGGAGCGGACCATGCCGCACGCAGCACCGCCGCTCCATCCATCTGACCATTGTGCTGCTCAGGCATCGCGCCGGTGCAGCAGCCAGCCACCCAGGCCGCAGGCGACGGCCGCGTACAGGCAGATCATGCCGATACCCGCCCAGGCGGACAGCGCGTGCGCCACGGGCTTGACCGCGCCGACCGAATTCTCGTTGATGAACATCGGCGCGTACTTGCCGACCGAGTCCAGGGTCGACGCTCCGCCGGCGATCAGGATGATCATCGGGAGCACGAACAGCCCGCCGACCACCGCCGTGATCGCACCGGCGGTGTGCCGGATGATCGCCCCGAAGCCCAGGCCCAGCAGCCCGAGCACCCCCAGGTACCCGCCGGTGAGCAGCACCGCGCGCAGCACCGCCGGCTGGGACAGCGAGGCGTGCGGCGCGGCGTCGGTGAGCACCGCCTCGCCGGCCAGGAAGTTCGCGAAGACCACCAGCTCGCCGACGGCCAGTCCGGCCGCCCCGAACACCGCCGCCTTGGCCGCGAGGACCAGCCGCCGGTCCGGTACCGCCGCCAGCGTGGCCCGGATCATCCCGGACGAGTACTCGCCGGTCATCGCGAGCACGCCCAGGATCGGCAGCGCCAGCATGGCGATGGCGGTACCGGAGAAGCCCATGTTCGTCGGGTCGAAGGCGGCCCGCTGCTCGGCGGTCATCCGGGTGAAGTGCCCGGGCGAGTACGAGCCCAGCACCGCGACCCCGAGCCCGATCGAGCCGAGGACGGTCGCCAGCAGCGTCCAGCGGGTGGAGCGCCGGCTGCGCAGCTTGCGCCACTCCATCGCGGCGACGTTGCGGAAGCGGTAGTGGCCGGCGGGCAGCGCCGGCACCGTCGGGCTCGTCATGACGTCCGCCCGGTCGAGGTCAGCTCCAGGAACGCTTCCTCCAGCGACGCCGACCGCGCGGACAGGTCGGCGACCGAGGCCTGCGCGATGAGCCGTCCCCCGCCGATGACCACCAGCCGGTCGGCCATCAGCGCCATCTCGCTGATCAGGTGGCTGGAGACGAACACCACCCGGCCCTGCGCCGCCAGCGACTTCAGCAGGGTGCGGATCCACCGGATCCCCTCCGGGTCCAGGCCGTTGACCGGCTCGTCCAGCAGCAGCACGCCGGGATCGCCGAGCAGCGCGGCGGCGATGCCGAGCCGCTGCGCCATGCCGAGGGAGTACCCACCGGCCCGGCGCCCGGCGGCGCCGGCCAGGCCCACCAGGTCCAGCACCTCGGCCACCCGGCGCCGCCCGATGCCGTTGCTGGCGGCCAGCGCGGCCAGGTGCGCGCGGCCGCTGCGGCCCGGGTGGAACGCCTTGGCCTCCAGCAGCGCGCCGACCTCGCGCAGCGGCCAGCGCAGGTCCCGGTACCGGCGCCCGCCGATGCGGACCTGGCCGGCGTCGGGCCGGTCCAGGTCCAGCGCCATCCGCATGGTGGTCGACTTGCCGGACCCGTTCGCGCCCAGGAACCCGGTCACCGCACCGGGGTGTACCTCGAAGCTGAGCCGGTCCACGGCCAGCACCGGCCCGTACCGTTTCGTCAGTCCGCGTGCCTCGATCATCCGCTCCTCCTCGGGAATGCCTCGAGACCACGCTATGAACCCGGCCCGCCGCGCGGAACGCGGAAACCACCCGTCCCGGCCCGGGGGTTATCCCCCGGGGGAGCGCAGCCGGAGCCGGTCTTTGGCGGAGGCGAGCACCCCCAACGCGTCCCGGGGGAGCGCAGCCGGAGCCGGTCTTTTGGCGGAGGCGAGCACCCCCAACGCGTGCCCGCTGTTTCAGGCCACGCGGTAGGGCTCGGCGTCCGCGTCCTTGAGGATCAAGCCATTTCCGGTACGGCCCAAGTCCGGCGCGACCAGGCCGCCCACCGGTCGCAGCACGCCGTCGAACAGCAGCCGCTCGACCCGGACGTGGTCGGCGAACCACTCCAGGTGCCGCAGGTTGGGCACCGCCACGCCGACGTGGGCGTGCAGCTGCGGCGCGCAGTGCGCGGACACCTGAAGGCCGAAGCTGTCCGCGACGGCGCAGCAGGCGAGGAACCCGGTGTACCCGCCGCAGCGCGTCGCGTCCACCTGCAGGCAGTCCACCGCACCCGCCTGGCACATCAGCCGGAAGTACCGGGGGTCGGTGCCGTACTCGCCGGCGGCCACGTCGGGCGCGACCCGGGACCGGACCAGCGCCAGGCCGGGCAGGTCGTCGGAGGAGACCGGCTCCTCGAACCAGCGCACGTCCAGCGCCTCGGTCCGCCCGGCGAACCGGATCGCCTGCTTGGCGGTGTACCCGCCGTTGGCGTCGACGAACAGCTCGACCTCGGCGCCGACCGCGTCGCGGGCCAGCTCCGTGCGGTGCACGTCGCGCTCCTCGCGCCGGCCCCGGTCCTCGCCGATCTTGATCTTCACGCGCGGGATCCCGTCGCCCAGCACCCAACCGAGCAGTTGCTCCCGGGTCTGTTCGTCGGTGTACGTGGTGAAGCCGCCGCTGCCGTAGACCGGTACCCGCTCGTGCGCGCGCCCGAACAGCGCGGCCAGCGGTACCCCCGTGATCCTCGCCTTGAGGTCCCACAGCGCCGCGTCGACCGCGGAGATGGCGATGGTGGCAAGGCCCGGGCGCGGCGCGTTGCGCACGGCGGCGGCCATCGCCGCGGCGGCGGCGGGCAGGTCCGCCGGATCGCACCCGGCCACCTCGGCGGCGAGCAGGTCGTCGATGACCCGCGCGGCCGCGGCCGGGCCGTAGCTCCAGCCGGTGCCGATCTCGCCCGCGGCGCGCGCCAGCACCACGATCGCGGTGGTGGCGTCCCAGGCGAGTGTGCCGTCCGCCTCCGGCTCCGGGGTCGGCACCGTGAAGGCGCGCGCGTCCAGCCTCACCGGCTGCCCGACAGGGCGCGCTCGGGGTGGTCGCCGGTCCGCTCCCGGCGGACCGCGGCGGCGAGCACCTCGGCCAGGTGGACCGCGCGCCGGCCGGTGTGCGCGCCGTCGATCTGGGTGCGGCAGGAGAACCCGTCCGCGAGCACCAGCGTGCCGGCCGGCGCGTCGCGGACCTCGGGCAGCAGCACCCGTTCCGCGCAGGCGAGCGACACGTCCCGGTGCGCCGCCGTCATGCCGAAGTCGCCGGCCAGCCCGCAGCAGCCCGAGTCCAGCACCCGCACCTCCAGCCCGACGCGCTCCATCGTCTGCCGGTCCGGCGCGAAGCCGAGGATCGCGTGCTGGTGGCAGTGCGTCTGCACGATGGCGCGGGGCCGCTGTCCGTCGATTGTGGACAGCTGCGGGGTGAAGTCCGGCGCCTTGTCGGTCAGCAGCTCGGCCAGGGTGACGGCCTGCGCCCGCAGCCGCTGCGCGTCCAGGTCGGGGCCGAGCAGCTCGGTCGCGTCGCCGCGCAGCACCGACGTGCAGCTGGGTTCCAGGCCCACCACGGGCAGCCCGGCGCGCAGGTACGGGGCGATGGCACGCAGGCTGTGCCGCAGCACCCGCTTCGCGATGGCGAGCTGCCCGGTGCTGATCCACGTCAGTCCACAGCAGACTGTCCTCGGTGGAGTGATGACCCGGAAGCCGGCCGCCTCCAGCACGGTGACCGCGGCGGCGGGGACATGCGGGTCCAGGCTGTTGGTGAAGGTGTCCGGCCACAGCAGCACCGTGCCCCGCGCGCCGGAACCCCGCGAGCCGCGGCGGCGGTACGCGTCGGTGAACCGGCGCGGCGCGAAGGCCGGCAGGTCCCGCCGCGGGTCGATCCCGGCCAGCGCCGCGGCGAGCCGGCGCACGCCCGGCGTGCGGGTCAGCGCGTTGGCGGCGAACGGTGCCGGCGCGGCCAGCCGGGCCCACAGCGGCAGCCAGCCCAGCGAGTAGTGCGCGCGCGGCCGCAGCCGGCCGGCGTAGTGGTGGGACAGGAACTCCGCCTTGTACGTCGCCATGTCCACATTGACCGGACAGTCGCTCTTGCAGCCCTTGCAGGCCAGGCAGAGGTCCAGCGCCTCGTGCACCGCCGCGCTGCGCCAGCCGTCGGTGACCAGCTCGCCGCGCAGCATCTCGAACAGCAGCCGGGACCGGCCCCGGGTGGAGTGGATCTCGTCCCGGGTCACCATGTAGCTCGGGCACATCACCCCCTCGCCCTCGTGCCGCCGGCACTCCCCCACCCCGAAACAGCGGATCGTGGTACGGGCGAAGCTGGCGTTGTCGTCCGGGTAGGTGAAGTGGGTGGGCGGGTCGACGGGTGCGTAGTCGGCGCCCAGGCGCAGGTTGCCGTCCAGCGGGTACGGGTCGACCACCTTGCCGGGGTTCATCCGCCCGTCCGGGTCGAAGACCGCCTTGAACTCCCGGAACGCCTGGACGATCTCGTCGCCGAACATGACCGGCAGCAGCTCGCCGCGCGCCTGGCCGTCGCCGTGCTCGCCGGACAGCGACCCGCCGTACGAGACGACCAGGTGCGCGGCCCGGGTGACGAACTCCCGGAACGCGCCGATGCCCTTCGCGGTCACCAGGTCGAACGGGATGCTGGAGTGCACGCAGCCGTGGCCGAAGTGGCCGTAGAGGGAGGTGTCGCCGTAGCCGTACTCGTCGAGCAGCCGGCTCAGGTCGCGCAGGTACCCGCCGAGCCGGTCCGGCGGTACCGCCGAGTCCTCCCACCCCGGCCAGGTGTCCGCCTTCCCCGGTACCCGCGCGGTGGCGCCCAGTGCCATCTCCCGTACCGAGTCCATCTCCCTGATGTGCGCCGCGTCGCCGAACACCTTGCTCTCGACGAGGCCGCCGTCGGCCCGCAGCGCGGCGAGCAGCTCCTCGACCCTGTCCCCGGCGGCCTTCACCATCAGCCAGGCGCCCACCGGCGGGAGCTCGTGCACCGCGACGGTGTTCAGCCGCCGGTCCCGCTCGTACTCGATGAGCCGGTGGTCCAGCCCCTCCAGGATGTACGGGTCGAACCGGTTCACCAGCGGCACCCGGTCGGCCGCCGCGGCGATGTCCGCGTACCCGGCCAGCAGCAGCACCTGGTCGCGCGGGGCCGGCAGCAGCGTGACCTCGGCGCGCAGGATCGTCACGCACGTCGACTCCGACCCGACCAGCGCGCGGGCCAGGTCGAACCCCTGCTCCGGCAGCAGCGCCGGCAGGTTGTACCCGGAGATGCGGCGCGGGATGTCCGGGAAGCGCTGCCGGATCGCACCGGCGTACCGGTCGCGCAGCTCGCGCACGGCCCGGTAGATCTCCGCCCGGCGGCCCCCTCCGTCCACAATGGAGGCGAACTCCTCGTCGGAGGTGCGGCCCACCCACATCCGGGTGCCGTCGTAGGTGAGGATCTCCAGCCGGCGCACGTTGGCCGCGGTCGTCCCGCCCCACTGCGCGGTCGAGCCGCACGAGTCGTTGCCGATCATCCCGCCGACCGTGCAGTGGTTGTGGGTGGCCGGCTTCGGGCCGAAGACGAGGCCGCCGTGCCGCGCCGCCGCCGCGTTCAGCTCGTCGAGCACCGTGCCGGGCTGGACGACGGCGGTACGGGTGCGCTCGTCCACCGACTCCACCTGGTTGACGTACCGGGCGAAGTCCAGCATCACCGCCTCGTTGCAGCACTGCCCGGCCAGGCTGGTACCGCCGCCGCGGGACAGCACCGGCGCGCCGTACCGCCGGCACACCGCGACGGCCGCGACCACGTCCTCGACGTCCCGTGGTACCACGACCGCGATCGGCACCTGGCGGTAGTTGGACGCGTCGGTCGCGTAGGCTCCCCGGGTCGCCGCGTCCGCCCGCACCTCGCCGCGTACGGCACGACGTAGCACATCCATATCCATTGTGGATGGTGCCCGGACCGTCGGTGCGGGCAGCGAGACGACTGCCATGTCAGGCCTTCAGCTGTTCGATCTTGTCCTTGAACAGGGTGCTGGCGATGGCCGCCTTGTGCGGCTGGCCCTTCAGGAACGACGCGGCGAACTTCTTCGCCTGCTCGTAGCTGACCTTGCCCGGCATCGGCGGCTCGTTCGGGTCGACCGCGACGTCCACCAGCGCCGGCCCGTCCACCGCGAAGGCGGTGCGGATCGCGTCGGGCAGTTCGGCGGCCTTCTCCACGCGCACCCCGTACCCGCCGGCGGCCCGCGCCCAGGACGCGTAGTCCGGCTTCGGCTCGCCGTAGCGCACCCCGTACTCGGGGAAGCCGAGAACCATCTGCTCCCACAGGATCTGACCCAGCGAGTTGTTGTTGTTGATGACCACCTTCACCGGCAGGTGTTGCCAGGCGGCGGTGTGGAACTCGGCCATCAGCATCGCGAAGCCACCGTCGCCGATGTACGCGACGACCTGCCGGCCCGGGTACGCGTGCTGCATCGCGATCGCGTACGGCAGGCCCGGCGCCATGCTGGCCAGATTGCCGGACAGGTAGAACTCGCGGTTGCCGCGGATGTCCCAGTGCCGGGCCGCCCAGGTGGCCACGGTGCCTGAGTCGCAGGTCAGGATCGCGTCGTCTGTCGCCAGCTCGTCCAGCACCCGCGCCAGGTACTGTGGCGCGATCGGGTCGCGGTCGGGCGACTCCAGCGCGGCCATCTTCTCCCGCCAGTCGCGCACCTTCTCCTGGTACTTCTCCAGGTGGCCGCGGTCGTCGTGGCGGCGCAGCAGCGGCAGCAGCGCCTCCAGCGTGGCGCCCACGTCGCCGACCAGCGGCACCTGCGTGGGCAGCCGGTTGCCGGCACGCACCGGGTCCGCCTCGACCTGCACCACCGTGACCCTGCCCGGCTCCGGCAGGAACTTCGTATACGGGAAGTTGGTGCCCAGCATGAGCAGCGTGTCGATCTCCTCGACCAGGTCCGCGCTGGGCGCGGTGCCGAGCAGCCCGATGCCGCCGGTGACGAAGGGCGAGGTGTCCGGCACCACCATCTTGCCGCTGAGCGTCTTGATGATCGGCGCGCCGAGCGTGTCGGCCACCCGCTCGACCAGGGCACCCGCGCCGCGCGCGCCGATGCCGGCGAGGATGGCCGGCTTGCGGGCCCCGTTGAGCGCCTCGGCGGCGGTCCGCAGGTCGCTGTCGCGCGGGCGCACCGCGGGCGACAGGTAGACCGGCGCGGTGTGCGGGGCGAGCGCCGGCGCCACGTGCTGCCACGGGTCGGTACCCGCCTCCGCGACCTGCAGGTCGTTGGGGATCGTCAGGTGGGCCACGCCCCGGCGCCCGTACGCGGTGCGGATCGCGAGGTCCACCAGGGACGGCACCTGCACCGGGTTGGTGAGCATCTGGTTGTACTCGGCCACGTCCTCGAACAGCCGGTCCAGGTGCACCTCCTGCTGGTACCCGGTGCCCAGCACGCTGGTCTCCTGCATGCCGGTGATCGCGAGCACCGGCACGTGGTCCAGCTTGGCGTCGTAGAGCCCGTTGGCCAGATGGATGCCGCCCGGACCGGAGGTGGCCAGGCACACCCCGACGCGGCCGGTGGCCTTCGCGTAGCCGGTCGCCATGAAGGCGGCCGCCTCCTCGTGGTGCACCAGGACGAAGCGGATCTTGTCCCGGTTGCGGCGCAGCCCCTCCATGATCCCGTTGATGCCGTCGCCGGGCAGGCCGAAGACGGTGTCCACACCCCACTCGGCGAGGCGCGCGATCAGAACTTCCGACACGATGGCAGCCATGCTGGCCGGGTACCCCTGGTTCCCGCCGAATAGTCACCGCGCGGCCTGCTGTCTAGGCCGCACCGGGTGCACCGGCGTGTCCGGGCGCGACACGCGCGGCCGCGGGCCTACCTCGGCCGGCCACCAGGGCCTTACCCGGGGGGTACGACGGTATGCGTGACGGTGCCCACCTTTGGTTGTGCGCAATCGGGTTGTGCCCTACCGTTCTCGGCATGGAGAGCGGGGAGGCCCTGAAGCTGCGCCGGCAGGTGTGCTTCGCGCTGTACGCCGCGTCCCGCGCGGTCACCGGGCTGTACCGGCCGATCCTGGACCGGCTCGGCGTCACCTACCCGCAATACCTGGTGCTGCTGGTGCTCTGGGAGCGCGGCGACACCACGGTCAAGGAGCTGGGCACCGCGCTGATGCTCGACTCGGGCACGTTGTCGCCGCTGCTCAAGCGGCTGGAGGCGGCCGGCCTTGTGCGGCGGCGGCGCAGCAGCGCGGACGAGCGCTCGGTCCTGGTCGGCCTGACCCCGGCCGGCGACCGGCTGCGCCGCTCCGCGCTGGAGGTGCCCGGCACCGTCGCCGAGGCCAGCGGGCTGCCGCCGGCCGAGCTCTCCGCACTGCGCGACACGCTTGTCGCGCTCACCGAGGCGGTCACCGGATCCGGTGCGACCGCGACACCGAGAGAGGCGAGGACATGAAGACGCTGTACACGGCCGAGGTCACCGCCAGCGGGGACGGGCGCGCCGGAAAGGTGCGCTCCACCGACGGCCTGATCGACCTCGACCTGGCGGTACCCGTCGAGATGGGCGGCAAGGGTGGCGGACCCAACCCCGAGCTGCTGTTCGCGGCCGGATACGCGGCCTGCTTCCACAACGCCCTGCGGCGGGTGGCGCGCGGCGCGAAGGCCGACGTGTCCGGCTCCGAGGTCACCGCGCGGGTGGGCATCGGCCCGTCCGGCGAGGGCGGCTTCGACCTCACCGTGACCCTGCGCGCCGCGCTCCCCGCGGTCGACCGCCCCACCGCCCAACAGCTGCTGGCCCAGGCGCACCAGGTCTGCCCCTACTCGCGCGCCACCCGCGGCAACATCGACGTCGTCGTGGAGCTCGGGTGACCACCACCAGCCGGGAGATCCGCCTCGCGTCGCGCCCGGTCGGCTGGCCCACCCCCGAGACGTTCGCGCTGGCCGCCGTCGAGCTGCCCGACCCGGCGCCCGGTGAGGTGCTGGTCCGCAACCTCGTCATGTCGATCGACCCCTACATGCGCGGCCGGATGAACGACGCGAAGTCCTACATCCCGCCGTTCGAGCTGGGCAAGGCGCTGGTGGGCCAGGCGGTCGGCGAGGTGGTCGCCTCCGCCAGCCCGGACGTCAAGCCCGGCGACCTGGTCCTGCACGACCTCGGCTGGCGCGACTACGCCCTGCTGGACGCGGCCAATGTGCGCACCCTCGACCCGGCCGCGGCGCCCAGCCCGTCCGCGTACCTCGGCGTGCTGGGCGGCCCCGGGCTGACCGCGTACGTCGGGCTGCTGGACATCGCGGCGATGCGCCCGGGCGACACCGTGTTCGTCTCCGGCGCGGCGGGCGCCGTGGGCAGCCTGGTTGGCCAGTTCGCGAAGCTGCGCGGGGCGGCGCGGGTGGTGGGCAGCGCCGGCTCGGCCGCCAAGGTGGCCGCGCTGACCGA
The DNA here is from genome assembly GCA_039649115.1 of Micromonosporaceae bacterium. GTDB lineage: Bacteria > Actinomycetota > Actinomycetes > Mycobacteriales > Micromonosporaceae > DATEJJ01. The sequence goes on from JBBWZQ010000006.1 coordinate 14,128, forward strand.
GCGGTTCGGCTTCGACGCCGCGTTCAACTACCGCGAGGGGCCGGTGCGCAAGCAGCTCAAGCAGGCCGCGCCGGAGGGCATCGACGTGTACTTCGACAACGTCGGCGGCGAGCACCTGGAGGCGTCCATCGCGGCGCTGCACCGCTACGGCCGGGCGGCGCTGTGCGGCGCGATCTCCTCGTACAACCACGCCCAGCCGGTGCCGGGCCCCGACAACCTGGCGCTGGCCGTCAGCAAGCGCCTGACGCTGCGCGGCTTCATCGTGTTCGACCACTACGACCGGCTGCCCGACTTCGTCAGGGAGGTCGGCGGCTGGCTGGCGGCCGGGCAGCTCCACGTGGCGGAGACCGTGGCCGACGGCCTGGAGAACGCGCCGGACGCGTTCCTGGGCATGCTGCGCGGCGAGAACATCGGCAAGGCCCTGGTCCGCCTCGGCGGTTAGCGCCTGCACACGCTGCGGCCGTCCGGGCACAGGTAGTAGCTGACGCCCGGCACCATCTCGGTCCGGGACAGGATGCGGTACCCGATCGGCCCGCCCGGATGGCCCAGCGTCACCAGGTACGGCACCCCGGGCGACCAGCCGCCGTCGTACCCGCCGAAGACGTCGTTGGCGCCCGCGACGTACCCGGCGTCGAACGCCGCCCGGGCGGCGTCGCGGGACTGCGCGGGCAGCGGCTGCGTCTGCCCGAGCGCCCGGCCCTCCTGCACGCCCTGCGCCCGGCCGTCGCGCAGCCCCTCCGCGTAGCCCGCAC
>JBBWZQ010000051.1:0-2594 GCA_039649115.1 Micromonosporaceae bacterium
TCATGACGTCCTCGACCGTGCAGTCGTCGTGCATGAGCAGGTTGTAGATCGACAGGTCGAGGTTGTGCGGGTTCACGCCGAGGCCGACCGAGAGCGCGCCCTGCGGGTCGAAGTCCACCAGCAGCACCCGGCGGCCGTACTCGGCCAGCGCCGCGCCCAGGTTGATCGTGGTGGTGGTCTTGCCGACGCCACCCTTCTGGTTGGCCATGGCGATGATGCGCGCCGGGCCGTGCCGGTCCAGCGGTACCGGCTGCGGGATGGGTCGGCGCTGGGTGAACGCGGTGGGGTCGGCCGGGCCGAGTTCCGCGCCGAGGTTGAGTGCGGTCTGCTCGGCACGCATCTGCGACGTCCATGACTCGACGTGCCCGATGGCTGGCATCCTTCTCACGCCCCTCCCCGACGACCGCCCGGCGTCAGGCCGACCGATTGGTACAGTGGCGCCGCCGTTCGCGGAGTCCTCTCGCGGCCTCGAGGAATCCGCGCCGTTGCCCGACTGTACGGCATGCCTGGGGCGTTTCTTTGGGATGACGATCGGCGTGTTGCGCATTTTGGTTGCCTCACTCCGGCCGGAACTACCGTACTCAACGCGTGATCCGCGCCGGGGACACGTGCGGGATCCGAGCATTGCTCAGCGGGGCAGGGCTGTCTACCGTGATGTCTCGTAAAAGGGGGTGGGTCGGGTGGAGCCGGTGACGCTGCGGGAGCTGGTCGCCGGCAACCTGCGGCGGCTGCGCGCCGAGGCCGGGGCACAGCCCGACGACCTGGTGCCGATCGCGCGGGCCAACGGGCTGGACTGGACCGCCTCCTGGCTGACCTCGGTCGAACGCGGCAGCCGCTCGCTGTCGGCGGAGCAGCTGCTCGCCCTGCCGGTGGTCCTGAGCGGTGCCCTGCGGCGCCGGGTGACCCTGGCCGACCTGCTGCGCGGCGACGCCCCGGTGGTCCTCGCCGCGAACCTGGATCCCCCGCTCGCCTCGGTGCCGGCCGCGTACCTGCGCGACGTGGTCACCGGGGAGCCGGTACGCCGGCCGTTCTCGACGCCGGTGCCGCCGGCGGCTCCGGATCCCGAGGCGGGCGCTTCGGCACGGGCGGCCCAGCGGCTGCGGGAGATCAGCCGGGCCGGCCTGGGTGACGTGGACATCCGCGCGCTCGCCCGGGCCGAGGCGGGTGCGGGTGCCGCGGAGGCGAGGCTGGCGCGCCGGCTGGACGTACCGGAAATCGCCGTGATCGCCGCGGCCGCGAGCCTGTGGGGTCACTCGCTGGCCGAGGAGCAGACGGCGCGGACGGCGGCGGGCACGGCGGCCGCCGCGGTGGGCCGGCGGCTGGCCGCCGACCTGACGTCCCGCATCTACCAGGCCGCGACCCGCGCGGCCGAGGACCGGCTCGCGGCCATGCAGGCCGAGGTCGATGCCATCGAAACCGAACCCGCCCCGGCCGAGTCGAGCACGGCTGGCGCGGACTGACCCCGCTCTCGCGGCGCCGCCCGAGGGCGGCCCGGAGCGAGCGCCAGTCACAGAGCTCGCGGGTGGGCGGTCGCGTACACCTCGCGCAGGCGGTCCACGGTGACGAGGGTGTACACCTGCGTGGTGCTCACCGAGGCGTGGCCGAGCAGCTCCTGCACCACGCGCACGTCCGCGCCGCCGTCGAGCAGGTGCGTCGCGTACGAGTGGCGCAGCGTGTGCGGCGAGACCCTGGTCCCGTCCAGCCCCGCCCGGTCGGCCGCACGGCGCAGCACGGTCCACGCGCTCTGCCGCGACAGCGCCCCGCCGCGCGCGTTGAGGAACACCCGCGGTACGCCGCGGCCCGCTCGGGCCAGCACCGGCCGGCCGCGCACCAGGTACGCCTCCAGCGCCTCGACCGCGTACCCGCCCACCGGTACCAGGCGGGTCCGGCCGCCCTTGCCGTGCAGGGTCGCGGTGCCGTCGCGCAGGTCGAGATCGTCCACGCAGGCACCGACTGCCTCGGAGATGCGCGCGCCGGTACCGTACAAGAACTCCAACAGTGCCTTGTCCCGCAGGGCGAGCGGCCCCTCCCCGCCGGCCGCCGACAGGATCGCCACCACCTGGTCGAGGTCCAGCGCCCTGGGCAGCCGGCGCGGCGGCACCGGCGGCGTGACCTCGCGCGCGGGGTCCTCCGTGGACAGACCCTCCCGCGCGGCGAATCGGTGCAGCCCGCGCACGGCACTGATGGCCCGCGCGGCGGAGGCGGCGGCCAGCGGCGGGTGCTCGCCGTCCCCCACGCGCAGCACGCCGAGGTATTCGGCGACCTTCTGTGCGGTCACCTCGCCGAGGTCGGTGACCCCGTCGCCGGCCAGCGCCGCCTGGTAGCGCGCCAGATCCCGGCGGTACGCGCGCAGCGTGTTGGCCGCCAGCGCCCGCTCGACCGTGAGGTGGTCCAGGTAGGCCCGTATTGTGCCAGCCGGGTCGCTCAGCCGAGGACCTCCTCCAGCTTCACGTACGGCAGGCCGTGCGCCTGGGCCACCGGCCCGTAGGTGAGGCTCCCGTCGTGGGTGTTGAGGCCCAGCGCCAGCCCCCGGTCGCCGCGCAGCGCCTCGCGCCAGCCGCGGTTGGCCAGGTCGAGCGCGTACGGCAGGGTCA
>JBBWZQ010000072.1:0-34759 GCA_039649115.1 Micromonosporaceae bacterium
GGGCTCGCCGTCGTGGGGCTGGCGCTGTCCCGCGGCACGGTGACCGCGGGCGGCCTGGCCAGCCGGACCGACCCGCTGCTGCTCGCGCTGCCCGTGCTCTTCGTGGTGTGCGGCGGCCTGCTGGTCGGCCGGGTCTGGCCGGTGCTGGCCGGCGCCGGTGCCCGGCTGCTGCCGCACCGGTTCCTGGCGGGCCGCCTCGGCCTGCTCGGCGCGCTGCGCCGGCCGCTGCGCCCGGTGGCCACCGCGGCCTTCTTCGCCGCCGCCAGCGGCATCGTCGTGTTCGCCGCCGGCTACCAGGCCACGCTGCGGCAGGGCGCGGCGGAGCAGGCCACCTTCGCGGTACCGCTGTCCGCGACCGTCGCCACCGGTGCCACCCTGGCGCAGCCGCTCGACGTGGCGCGGCTGGCCGACTACGCGGCCACCGCGCCGGGCGTGGCCGTGCACCCCGTGCTGCGCACCGACACCGGCATCCGCCTGTCCGCCAACGAGACGCTCACCGCGCAGGTGCTCGGCGTCGACCCGGCCGCGCTGCGCGCCATCCCGGCCTGGGACCACGTCGTGGGCGGCGTGGGCGCCGCGTCCGCCGCACGGTTGATCACCACAAGCACCACACAACATGACATTCTGGTACCGGCGGGGAGCACCCGGATCGCCGTACCCGCCACCGGTGACCTCGCCCAGGTCACGCTCACCGCCTGGCTGCGCTCGGCCGACGGGCGCGACCAGAGCGTGCCGCTGCGCCTGTCCGGCGGCGCCCTGTCCGGCTCCGTACCGGCGAACCTCACCGCACCGGTCCGGCTGTTCGCGGTCGTCCTCGCGCAGTCCAGCGACTACACCACGATCCAGCAGCACCACCTCGGCGAGGGCGGTACCGGCACGCAGGCGCTGTCCGGGCACGTCACGCTCGGGCCGGCGCGCTTCGACGGCGGCGGCAGCGACGCGGTACCGGACTGGAGCGGGTGGGGGTCGACCGCGGCCGAGGTACGCGTGACCGACCGCGACCTCACCGTCGGGTACCGGCTCACCGGGAACCGGATCGTGCTCCGGCCCGGCGCCGGCGCGCTCGCCGCACCGATCCCGGTGCTCGCCGACCCGGTGACCGCGGCGGCCGCCGGCAAGCGGCTGCTCCCGCTGGTCATGAACGGGAACCAGCCCGTACCGGCGCGCGTGGTGGGCACGGCGCCCCGGTTCCCCACGCTCGGCACGCGCTTCCTCGTCGCCGACGCGGCCGCGCTGGCCGCCGCGCTCGACGCGCAGGAGCCCGGTACCGGCTCGGTCACCGAAGTCTGGCTGGCTGCGCCGCCCGGCTCGACCCGGGCGCTGTCCCGGGCCCTGGCCGCCGCGCCGTACGACCAGCTTCAGGTGTCCGTGCGCGACACCCGCACGCGGCAACTGGAGGCCGATCCGCTGGCCCGCGGAGCCAGCGCGCTGCTGTCCGCGAGCGCGCTGCTCGCGCTGCTGATCGCCGCGCTCTCCGTGGTCCTGCTCGTGGTCGCCGAGCGGCGGGACGAGTCGACCGAGTTGTACGCGTGGGAGAGCGACGGCCTGCCACCCCGTACCCTCAGATTGTCGTTGTTCGCCCGGGCCTGTGCCGTCGTCGCGGTGGCCGTGCCCGGCGGCCTGGTCATCGGCGTCGTGCTGTCCACGGTGACCACCCGGCTGGTCACCGTGACCGCGGTCGGCACCACGCCCAACCCGCCACTGTTCCTCGCGATCGGCCCCGCCTGGGCGGCCGCGGCCCTGGCCGTCGGCATCGCCACCGGCCTCCTCGCCGCCGGCGCGGTGGCGGCCAGCGCCCTCCGCGACCGCCTCCCGCGCCGCCCCGAGGAAGACCTGTGGTAATCCCGCCCCGCCCCCAAGATCCCCGCAACTTCACTGACGTTGCGGTGTTGCGGGGCCTCGGACACCGCAACGTCGATGAAGTCGCGGCCGGAGGGGGTGCGGCGTGGTGAGTCCGGCGCTGCGGGCGCATGACGTGTTCTGTCTCTATCCCACGCCTCGGGGGTATGTCGCCGCGTTGCGGGGGCTCACGCTGGACGTGGCGGCGGGTGAGCGGGTCGTGGTGCACGGGCCCAACGGCTCGGGCAAGACCACGCTGCTGCGGGTGCTGGCCGGCGAGCGCAGTCCCAGCGCCGGCACCGTCGTGGTCTGCGGCGTCGACCTGGTCGGTGCCGGGGAGCGGGAGCGCACCCTGCTGCGCGCGCGGCGGCTGGGCCGCGTCGACCAGCACCACGCCCGGACCCTCCGCCCCGAACTGTCCACACTGGACAACGTCGCGGTCCAGCTGCGGCTCGCCGGGGTGCGCGCGTCGGGTGCCCGGGCCCGGGCCGCGACGCTCCTGGACCGGCTGGGCCTGGGCGAGCTGGCGCACCGCCGGCCGGCGACCCTGTCCGGCGGGGAGGCGCAGCGCGTCGCGGTCTGCGCCGCGGTCGCCCACGAACCGGACCTGATCCTGGCCGACGAGCCCACCGGGGAGCTCGACCGGGCCGCCGCGGACGAGGTCTACGACCTGCTCTCCTCCGTCGCGATCGCGTGCGGTGCCGCCCTCGTGCTGGTCAGCCACGACAGCGAGGCGATGCGGGTGGCCGACCGGATCGTGCGCATCCGCGACGGCCGCCTGTCCGAGGAGTGGGTGCCCGCGGCGCGGCACGAGTCGCTCGTCGTGGACGACCGCGGCTGGGTGCGCCTGCCCGAGCCGCTGCGCCTGCGCACCGGCCTGAGCAGCCGCGCCCGGGCATGGGTGGAGGGCGACAGGATCCAGCTGGCGGCCACCGCCGGTCCAGCTACCGCACCGGTCGAGGAGGCGACGGCAATCCCCGCCGCCGAGCCCGGCGAGGAGATCGCCACGCTGGACCGCGTCACCGTCGACCGGGGCGGCCGGCGGGTGCTGGACGGCCAGCGCCTCGCGCTGCGCCGCGCCTCGCTGACCGTGGTGCGCGGCCGCTCCGGTTCGGGCAAGTCGACCCTGCTGCGGATCCTGTCCGGTCTGGAGCGCCCCGACGCCGGCCGGGTCCGGATCGGCGACGCCGAACTGGACCGGCTCGACCGCACCGGCCTGGCCGGGCTGCGCCGCAGGTACGTCGGGGTGGCCGCGCAGAGCGCCGCGCTGATCGAGTCGCTGGACGTGCTGGAGAACCTCGCGCTCATGCGCGAGGCGCGCGGCCTGCCCGCCGACTCCGAGCTGGTGCGGCACTGGCTGGACGCGCTCGGCCTGGACGCGCTGCGCCACCGGCACGTGCGGGTGCTGTCCGGCGGGGAGCGGCAGCGGGTATCGGTCGCCCGGGTGCTCGCGGCGCAGCCGTCGATCGCGGTACTCGACGAGCCGACGTCACAGCAGGACGAGGCGAACGCGGAGCGCCTGGTCGGCGTGCTGGTGTCGGCGGCCCGTCAGGGTACGGCCCTGGTGGCCGCCACGCACGACCCGGTCCTGGTCGCCGCCGCCGACGAGGTCGTCACCCTCTCCTGACCTCCCGCCGTCCCGACTTCCCGGAGAATGTGCGGGTGAGTGTTCTTGACCGGGCAGGGGAGATCGCGGAGGAGGTGCTCCTCCCGGCCGCCATGTCGGTGGATGCCGCGGACCGGGTACCCGCGCCACACCTCGACCTGCTCGCGACCGAGGGCTTCTACGGGCTCTCCGGTCCCCGCGACGCCGGCGGCCTGGCCGTCACGGACCCGGCGGAGGCGGCCCGGGTCGTCGAGGTCCTCGCCGGCGGCTGCCTCGCCACCACCTTCGTCTGGCTGCAGCACCAGAGCGCCCTGCGCGCCGTGGCCGGCAGCGGCACACCCGGGTTGCGCGATGCCTGGTTCGAACCGCTGTGCCGCGGCCGGCGGCGGGCCGGCATCGCCCAGGCCGCGCTGCGCGCTGGAGCCCCGGCCGTGCGGGCGCGCCCGGTCGGCGGCGGGTACCTGCTGTCCGGCGCGGCCCCGTGGGTCACCGGCTGGGACATGGTGGACGTGCTGTACACCGCGACCAGGGAGTCGGACACCGTGACCTGGTTCCTGGTCGACGCGGTGGCCGGCCCGACGCTCGCGGTCCAGCCGCTGCACCTGGTGGCCGTCAACGCCAGCCGGACGGTACTGGTGCGCTTCACCGACCATTTCGTCCCGGCCGCGCGCCTGGTCGGCACCGCACCGTACGAGGGCGGGCAGCCCGCTGCTCCGGCGGCGCTGCGCGGCAACGGTTCGCTGGCGCTGGGCGTCGCCGCCCGGTGCGCGCGCCTGCTGGACTCCGCCGAGCTGGCGACGTCCGTCGATCGTGCGCGGCACGCTCTGGACGGTGCGTTGACCGGTCCCGCCGACGCGATGCCGAAGGCCCGGGCGGCCGCCTCGGCACTGGCCATGCGGGCAGCGACCCAACTCACGGTAGCCACCGGCGGGCCATCCGTGCTGACCGACTCACCCGCCCAGCGCCTGGTGCGCGAGGCGATGTTCCTGCTCGTCTTCGCCTCCCGCCCCGCGATCCGCGCCGAACTGACCCGCCTCCTCCCCGTGCCGCGACTTCATTGAAGTCGCGGTACCGGGCGGATGCAGACACCGCGACTTCACTGAAGTCGCGGCGATCCTGGGCGCGGCCGGTGGGAGCGGGACCTAGCGCCAGCCGACGTCGATCCGCTGGCCCCGGTCGTCGAAGAAGTGCAGCGCGTCCATGCGTACCGACACGGCGAGCGGGTGCCCGCTGCTGATCGCCGGGTATGGCGCGAGGCGCACCGCGAGCTCGGCCGGGCGCCGGTGGTGGCGCCCGCCGTCGGTGAAGACGCCCTGCGCGTTGCGGCCGCCGCCGCTGACCCGGCCGTTGGCGTGCCCGTTGCTGCTGGGGGTCGCCGGCACCAGTTCGTCGCCGGTGCGGCCGGTGACCCGCTTGACCAGGCTGCCGAAGCGGCGCAGGCCACGCGCCCCGGCCACCTCGGGCGGGGAGCCGGCGATGTCGTCGACGACCACGGCGTACGCGCCGATGTCGAGGAAGGCCAGCGACTCGTGGCCGTGGTGCTCCAGGTAGCGGATCCGCCCGCGCAGCACGTCACCCTCGGTGTCGATCGGTACCGGCATCAGCGCCTCGGCCCGCATGCCGACCACGATGCGCTCGCCGTGGTAGTGCGCGACCGCCCGGGCGCGGATGTCGTTCCACGGCAGGTAGAGGGTCTGCTCGCCCATGTGCAGCGCGATGTGCCGGTCGAGGTGCACGTAGACCTGCGCCTCGAGCAGGTTCATCCGTGGCGCCCCGAGGAACGCGGCGACGTAGAGGGTCGCGGGCCGCCCGTACACCTGGGTCGGGGTACCGACGTCTTGTAGCACACCGCGACGCAGGATCGCCACCCGGTCCGCCATGGTGAGCGCCTCGGCCTGGTCGTGCGTGACGTAGATCGTGGTGACGCCCAACTCGCGGGTCAGCCCGGAGATCTCGGCGCGCAGTTCGGCGCGCAGCCCACTGTCCAGGTTGGACAGTGGCTCGTCCATGAGGAACAGGCCGGGGCGGCGGACGATCGCGCGGCCCATGGCCACCCGCTGGCGCTGGCCGCCGGAGAGCTGGTTGGGCTTGCGGTTCAGCACGTCGCCGATGCCCAGCGCGCTGGCCACGTCGGCCACCCGCTCGGCGCGCGGCGCGGGGTCCACACCGGACAGTCGCAGCGGGAAGCCGATGTTGTCGCTCACGGACATGTGCGGGTACAGCGCGAAGTCCTGGAAGACCATGGCTATCTTCCGGTCCCGCGGCGCGAGATCGTTGGCGAGTTCGCCGTTGAGCAGGATGGCACCGGACGTGACGTCCTCCAGGCCCGCGACCATCCGCAGCACGGTCGACTTACCACAACCGGATGGCCCCAGCAGCACCATGAACTCGCCGTCGCCGACTTCAAGACTCATGTTGTCGACGGCGACGGTGCCGTCGGCGAACACTTTTGTGACGTCTTTGAGCGCGACGGTGGCCACCCGTCACCTCCCAGGAATTGGATCAGCAGGCCAGGTACCCGCCCCCGAGTCCTGTACTGTGGCGAACCCGACCGAGGTTGCCCATCGGGTAAACGTTCCATGTTGGTTTCGTGTTGGCCCTATTACATACTTTGGCCTGACCGCCCGCAACCAGCCATTTCTCCCACTACGGAACGGCACGGTTTCGGTGGAATTTACGACTACCCAGCGTTGACAATTACTGACCGTATGCAGTGTACCAATTCGGCATCATCAACTTGTCAGCCCTCATGTGGCCGCCGGCCCTCGTCAGGGGTTGGCGAAGATGACGGTGACCGTCGTGTACCCGAGCGACCGCAGCAACTGTTCCAGCATCTTCCTGGTGTTCTCCGCGGCCCGTTTGGCCAGGTCGCTCTGCAGCGCCGCCTCGTTGATCTTCTGCACGCCGTACCGGTAGAGCTCCTGCATCCGGTTGGGGTTGTCGCTGAACACGCTGGTGATCCTGTTCCACAGGCCGCGCTGTTCGGCGTAGACGTAGCTCTTGGTCTGGTCGAGGTTGGCCGGCTCCAGCGCGGGTGCGGGCAGGCGGATCTCGGCACTCTTGTGGTCGGCCGAGTCCTTGATCGCACCGGAGCCGATGGCGCTGAAGTCGACGAACGTGTCGACCGAACCGGCCGCCACGAACAGGGTCCGGTCGCTGAACACGACGTCGGGGATGTACTTGCGGTCCTTCTGCACGTCGATGATGACCTGGAAGTTGCCGCTCGCGGCCTCGAACCGGCTCAGGTCCTTGATGGACAGCAGCAGCGTGGGCTGGCTGCGGTCGGTGCGCTGCGAGCCGAACGGGTTGCGCAGGTGCGGCCAGAGCCCCACCAGCTTCAGCCCGAGGCCCATCACGACCAGCAGGGCGACGAAGCCGGCCAGGTAGAACAGGCACCCGCCCCGGCGGGAGGACCGGGCCGGGCGGTCGTAGAAGTCGTCGTCGGTGTCCTTCGCCTTGCCTGGGCGGGTGAGCACCGAGCCCCGCCCCACCGACTTCGTATCGTCGTCGGGCCAGCCCGTGCCGCTGTCGACTTCGGGCATTTCGGCCGTGGGGTGCTGGTCGGCGTGGGCCGGCTGCGCCACGGTCACCTCGTCGGGGATCGCAGCGCGCCCTTGGTCGAACGAGTCGCTCTTCTCCGGCATCCGGCACCGTCCTCATCGGGGGGATCGTGCCAATAACGGTAGGGGTACCCTGCGACACTCCCGATCGAAACGTTTCGGCGTACAGATCAGGTGAAAGCGGACAGGCCCGTCAGCTTCTGGCCGATGACGAGCTGGTGGATCTCGGACGTCCCCTCGTACGTCAGCACGCTCTCCAGGTTGTTGGCGTGCCGCATCACGGGGTATTCGCCGGAAATGCCGTTGGCCCCGAGAATCGTCCGGCATTGCCGGGCGATCGCGAGCGCCTCCCGTACGTTGTTCAGCTTGCCGACGCTGACCTGCTCCGGTGCCAGCGCGCCGCGCTCCGCCAGGCGGCCCAGGTGCAGCGCCAGCAGGTACCCCTTCTGCCACTCCACGGCCATGTCCGCGAGCTTGGCCTGGGTGAGCTGGAAGCCCGCGAGCGGCCGGCCGAACTGCTCCCGCGACGTCGCGTAGGACAGCGCGGTCGCCAGGCAGTCGCGGGCCGCGCCCAGCGCACCCCAGATGATCCCGAACCGCGCCTCGGTCAGGCAGGACAGCGGCGCCCGCAGGCCGGCCGCGTCGGGCAGCCGGGCCGAGCCGGGCAGCCGCACCCCGTCGAGCACCACCTCGCCGGTCGACGAGGCGCGCAGTGACATCTTGTGCCGGATCTCGCGGGCGCTGAAGCCGGGCGTGCCGGCCGGCACGATGAACCCGTCGACACCCTCCGGCGAGCGTGCCCAGATCACCGCGGCGTCGGCGACCGGCGCGTTGGTGATCCACATCTTGCCGCCGTCCAGCACCCAGTCGCCGCCGTCGCGCCGTGCCCGGGTGGCCATCGACGCCGGATCGGAGCCGTGGTCCGGCTCGGTCAGCCCGAAGCAGCCGATCGCGTCCCCGGTCGCCATCCGCGGCAGCCACTCCTGCTTCTGCTCCTGCGACCCGTAGCGCCAGATCGCGTACATGGCGAGGGATCCCTGCACGCTGACCAGGCTGCGCACGCCGGAGTCGCCCGCCTCCAGTTCGAGGCAGGCCACGCCGTAGGCGACGGCCGAGGCGCCGGCACAGCCGTACCCCTGCAGGTGCATGCCGAGCAGGCCAAGCGCACCGAACTCCTTGGCCAGTTCCCGGACCGGTACCTGCCCGGCCTCGAACCAGTCGGCCACCTGCGGCCGTACCCGCTCGTCGACCAGGCGGCGCACCACGGCGCGGATCTGCAGTTCCTCCTCCGAATGCAGGGAGTCCAGATCAAGGAGGTCGAGCTGGTGCGTCACGGCCCGCTCCGGGGCCACGTCAGCACCCGGGCATGGATGGAGGTGCGCTGCTGCAGGGCGGCGCGCAGCGCACGGTGCAGCCCGTCCTCCAGGTAGAGCCCGCCCTCCCACTGCACGACGTGGGGGAAGAGGTCGCCGTAGAACGTGGAGTCCTCAGCCAGCAGCCGGTCCAGCGCGAGCTCGCGCTTGGTGGTGATGAGTTGGTCCAGGCGCACCGGGCGCGGAGGGATCTCCGACCACTCCTTCATGCTCAGACCGTGCGCGGGATAGGGCGCACCGTCCCGGACCCCCCTGAAGATCACGCCGGGTCGCTCCCCTCCTGCCTCACGCCCGCTACTGTCGAGCACCGGTCAAGTCGCTGCCAGCCTAGCGACCGGGTGCGACACACGGGTATCTGCCCGGGTACCCCTATTGGGGTGTTTCACGTTCCTGCTCCGGGTCGGCGATCCAGCGCCCACGGTGCACCACCTCGGCCACCGGGCGCCGGCCCCGCCGCAGGGACGGGGACTTGCGGTCCGGCACCGGATAGCCGATGGAGATCGCACCGATGGGCGTGTACTGCCGTGGGACGCCGAAGGCCGCCCGGTAGGTTGCCATGTGCTCGGGCGGGATCCCGAAAAAGCAGGCGCCCAGGCCGGCGTCGACCGCGCCGAGCAGCATCAGCAGGCTGGCGAAGCCGGTGTCGATGTGCCAGTACGGCACCGGCCAGCGCGCCTCGTCCCGGTCGGTCCAGCCCTTGTCCCGCGCCGCGTACCGGTCGAGGTAGATGTCCTTGTTGGAGTGGGCGACCACGATCGCCGGGGCGCGCCGCATGCCGGTCAGCCACGAGTCGGGCACGTCGCCGGACTCGGCGGTCGCCGACCAGAACCGGTCCCGGTCGGCCTGCTCCGTCAGCACGAGGAAGCCCCAGCCCTGGGAGAAGCCGGCCGAGGGCGCGCGGATCGCGAGGTCCAGCAGCGTGTCCAGCACCTCCGGAGGTACCGGCCGCTCGGGGTCGTAGTCGCGCACCATCCGGCGGCGCCGGACCACCGTCCCGTACTCCATCTCAACCGCCCAGCCGCGGCCTGATGCCCCAGGCGCCCCGCCACGTCTCGCCCGGGGCCAGGGTGACCACGTCGCGGCCGGACGCGAACGCGTCGGCCGGGCAGGTCATCGGCTCGACCGCGACGGCGCGGCGGGTACGCGGCGCGGGCAGCGTGTCGCCGGTGTACACCTGCCACCAGCGGAACGCGCCGTCCGCCCAGACGGACACGGCGCACCGATCGTCCACAGTAGACAATGTGACCTCGCTGCCACCGGACGGCAGCTCACCGAAGGCCACGTCCAGCACGGCGTCGCCGATCGACCGAGGCGTGCCGAAGTCGTACTCGCTGCCGGCGACCCGGGCCAGGCCGATCGGCAGCAGCCGGGCGTCGACCAGCAGCCGGCTGCGCGCCGGTACGGACAGCCGCAGCGCCTCGACCGGCACGCCGGGCACCCGCAGGTACGGGTGGGTACCCAGGCCGAACGGGCACGGCCGGTCGGACAGGTTCGTCGCGGTGTGCGCGGCACGCAGCCCGTCCGGCCCGATCGACCAGGTGGTGGTCAGCCGCACCGTCCACGGGTACCCGGGCTGTGCCGGCAGGTGGCACTCCAGGGCCACCTCGCCCGCGTCCACCGACACGACCTGCCACGGCATCCAGCGGACCAGCCCATGCGCCGCGTTGTGGTGCGCCGGCTCGGACAGGCCGAGCTGGTACGCCTCGCCGTCGAAGCTGTACCGGCCGTCCCGGATGCGGTTCGGCCAGGGCGCGAGCACCTGCCCGGCGGCGCTCGGGCAGATCTCGTCCGCGCCGTACCCGTCGAGGACGTCGTGGCCGTTCACGCGGTAGGCGCGCACGCCGCCACCGACCTCCACCACGACGGCCTGGTGAGCACCGGACTCGATCTGCCACTGGGTACCCGAAGGCGGGCTGGTCTGCTGCATGCCCGCGACCATATCCGCCCGAAGCGGTCGGCGTTACCGCGCCCGGTAGCGGACCAGGGTCGGGAAGACGAGCGCGAGCAGCAGCGCGACCCCGGCGGCCGCGACACCGCCGGCGACCCAGGCGGTACCGGTGCCCAGTGCGGCAGCCGTCGCGCCGGCCCGCAGGTCGCCCAGGCGCGGACCGCCCACGACCACCGCCGTGAACACACCCTGCATCCGGCCGCGCAGCTCATCCGGGACGGCGGTCTGCAGGATGGTCTGCCGGTACACCGCGCTGACCAGGTCGGCCGCGCCGCCGACGGCGAGCAGCAGCACGCACAGCCAGAGCTGCCCGGCCAGCCCGGCGGCGGCCACCGCCAGCCCCCACCCGACGACGGCCACCACCAGCGCCACGCCCTGGCGGCGTACCCGGCCGATCCAGCCCGACGTGAGCCCGGCCAGGACCGAACCGAGCGCGATGGCCGCGTACAGCCAGCCGATCGCGCCCGGCCCGCCGAACCGCGCGGTGGCCACCTCGGGGAACAGCGCGCGCGGCATGGCCAGCACCATGGCCGCGATGTCCACCGCGAACGACAGCACCAGCAGCGGGTTGCCCACCAGGAAGCGCAGGCCGAACAGCACGTCGGCGAACCCGCCCCGGGACGCGGCGCCGGTGACCGGCAGGGGCGGCAGGCGCAGGGCCGCCCACATCGCGGCGCTGAAGGTTACCGCGTCCACGGCGTAGGCCCAGGCGACGTCGTACCGGATCAGCACGCCGGCCACGAGTGGCCCGACCACCGACGCGGCCATGCCGGCGGTGAAGTTGAGGGTGTTGGCCTGCGGCACCTCCGCGGCCGGGAGCAGCCGGGGGATGATCGCGTTGCGGGTGGGCGAGCTGACCGCCACGCCGACGGACTGCAGGGCCACCAGCACGAGCAGCAGCACCGGGCTGTTCACCCTGATCAACGCCTGGGCCAGCAGGCAGAGGGTGCCCGCCCACATCAGCAGCGAGCTGGCCAGCAGCAGCCGGCGCCGGTCCAGCACGTCGGCCAGCGCGCCACCCCAGACGGCGAAGACCAGCAGCGGCACCAGACCCGCGATGCCCAGGTAGCCGACCCAGAGGCTGGAGTGGGTCAGCGCGAACATCTGCACGGGTACCGCGACCGCGGTGAACTGGGTACCGAAGTACGAGGTGGCGTTGCCCACGAAGATGCGCCGGTACGCCGGGTGGCGCAGCGGACGCGTGTCGATCGCGATGTCCACTACGGTGCCAGTCGCTCCAATGTCCAGCCGCCCTCGGTGCGCCGGTACCGCAGCCGGTCGTGCAGCCGGCCCGTGCGGCCCTGCCAGAACTCGACCGTCTCCGGTACCACCCGCAGGCCACCCCAGTGCGGCGGTACCGGTACCGGCGCGCCCTCCGGGAAGCGCTCCGCCGCCGCCCGCCACTCCCGGTCGAGGGTCTCCCGGTCCGGTACCCGCTGCGACTGCGGGCTGGCCCACGCGCCCCACTGGGACTCCCGCGGCCGGGTCGCCCAGTACTCGGCGGTCTGCTCGCGCGTGACCTGCTCCACGTGGCCGCGGACCACGACCTGCCGGCGCAGGACGAACCACGGGAACACCAGGCTGGCGTACGGGTTCGCGGCCAGCTCCATGCCCTTGCGGGACTCGTAGTTGGTGTAGAAGACGAGGCCGCGCTCGTCGTAGGCCTTGAGGAGCACCGTGCGTGCGCTGGGCCACCCGGACGGATCGGCGCTGGCGAGGATCATGGCGTTCGGCTCCGGCAGCTCGGCGGCCACCGCCTCGGCGAGCCACCGGCCGAACTGCGCCGTCCAGTCGGGAGCGAGGCTCCGCTCGCTCAGCTCGGCATCCCCGTAGTCCCGCCGCATCCGGGCGAGGTCGGGATCATCGCGCGTCACTCGCATATCCTCGCAGCCGTTACCGGCACGTCTCGGGAGACCTACACTGTTGTGCGCGAAGCCGTGCACTAGCGGACACATTCGCGCACAGTTTCTAATGAGGAGAGGTGGCGATCAGCACATCGCCGACCGCTCGCAGAGCGAGTTACCCGCCAGGCAAGATGACAGCGAAGTAACGCCGGATCGCAAGGGGCCAGCCGGTCAGACCGATCGGCCTGGCGCCGTCAGCGAGGACATGAAGATCCAGGAGAGCGAGATGTCCGAATTCAAGCCGGGGCTGGAGGGCGTGGTCGCCTTCGAGACCGAGATCGCTGAACCCGACAAAGAGGGCGGTGCCCTGCGATACCGCGGCGTCGACATCGAGGACCTGATAGGCAAGGTCTCCTTCGGAAACGTGTGGGCGCTGCTGGTGGACGGCAAGTTCGGCCCCGGCCTGCCGCCGGCCGAGCCGTTCCCGGTACCCGTGCACTCCGGCGACATCCGCGTCGACGTCCAGTCCGCGGTCGCCATGCTCGCCCCGTACTGGGGCCTCGGCCAGCTGCTGGACATCTCCGACGAGCAGGCGCGGGAGGACCTCGCCCGGGTGTCGGTCACCGCGCTGTCCTTCGTCGCGCAGTCCGCGCGCGGGCTCGGGCTGCCGGCGGTACCGCAGAAGGAGATCGACAAGGCGACCACGATCGTCGAGCGGTTCATGAAGCGCTGGCGCGGCGAGCCGGACCCCCGGCACGTCAAGGCGGTGGACGCCTACTTCATCTCCGCGGCCGAGCACGGCATGAACGCCTCCACGTTCACCGCGCGGGTGGTCGCCTCCACCGGTGCCGACGCGGCCGCCTGCATCTCCTCCGGCATCGGCGCGCTGTCCGGGCCGCTGCACGGCGGGGCGCCCTCGCGCGTGCTGTACATGATCGAAGAGGTGGAGAAGACCGGCGACGCCGAGGGGTACGTGCGCGGCGTGCTCGACCGCGGCGAACGGCTGATGGGCTTCGGCCACCGCGTGTACCGGGCCGAGGACCCGCGCGCCCGGGTGCTCCGGCGCACCGCCCGCGAGCTGGGCGCACCGCGCTTCGAGGTGGCCGAGGCGCTGGAGAAGGCGGCCCTGGAGGAACTGCACACGCGCCGGCCGGACCGGGTACTGGCAACCAACGTCGAGTTCTGGTCGGCCGTGGTGCTCGACTTCGCCGAGGTACCGGCGCACATGTTCACCTCGATGTTCACCTGCGCCCGGGTGGCCGGCTGGAGCGCCCACATCCTGGAGCAGAAGGGCCTCAGCCGGCTGGTCCGCCCGTCCGCGACCTATGTGGGACCCGCGTCACGCCGCCCGGACGAGGTCGAGGGCTGGGATAACATTCCCCACGGCGTCTGAGTCTCAGCAGGAAGGTTCTCCCCTGTGATCCGAATCCCGGACCACCTCAAGCCCGCCGACGGCCGGTTCGGCTGCGGGCCGAGCAAGGTGCGCCCCGCGGCGGTCGACGCGCTCGCCGCCGTCGCCACCAGCTACCTCGGCACCTCGCACCGGCAGCAGACCGTGCGCGACCAGGTCGCCCGGCTGCGCCGCGCCATCGGCGAGTTCTTCGGCCTGCCGGCGGGCTACGAGGTGGTCCTCGGCAACGGGGGCACCACCGCCTTCTGGGAGGTGGCCGCGTTCGGGCTGATCCGCGACCGGGCCCAGTTCGCCAGCTTCGGCGAGTTCGGCGCCAAGTTCGCCAAGGCGGTGGCGGACGCGCCGTTCCTGGGCCGGCCGACAGTGCGCAGGGCGGCGCCCGGCTCGGCACGGGACCTGGTCGCCGAGGCCGGGATCGACGCGTACTGCACGCCGCACAACGAGACCTCGACCGGCGTGGCGGTACCCGTCGTGCGCCCGGCCGGCACCGCCGCGGACGCGCTGACGCTGATCGACGCCACGTCGGCGGCCGGCGGCCTGGAGGTGGACGTCCGCGAGGCCGACGTCTACTACTTCGCGCCGCAGAAGTGCTTCGCGTCCGACGGCGGGCTGTGGCTCGCCCTGATGTCGCCGGCCGCGCTGGCCCGGGCCACCGCGATCAAGGAGTCCGGCCGCTACATCCCGGCCTTCCTCGACCTGGTCACCGCGATCGACAACGCGCGGCTGGAGCAGACGTACAACACCCCGGCGCTCGCGACGATCTTCCTGGCCGCGGAGCAGACCGAGTGGATGCTGAGCCAGGGCGGGCTGGCCTGGGCGGCCAAGCGCACGGCCGAGAGCGCGTCCATCGTGTACGGGTGGGCAGAGCGCTCGCCGCTCGCCGCGCCGTTCGTCGCCGACCCGGCGCTGCGCTCGAACGTGGTCGCCACGATCGACTTCGCCGACGGCGTGGACGCCGCGGCGGTCTCCAAGGTGCTGCGCGCCAACGGGATCGTGGACACCGAGCCGTACCGGAAGCTGGGCCGCAACCAGCTGCGCGTGGCACTGTTCCCCTCGATCGAGCCCAGCGACGTCGAGGCGCTGACCGCGAGCATCGACCACGTGCTCAGCCGGATCTGAGTTTTCCGGCGTGGCCTCCACCGATCCCGAACCGGTCGCGCGTACCGTGGCCGGATAAACCGCTGACTGGGACGGAGGCAAGCGATGCGGCCGGTACGCTTCGTCGCCCTCTCCGAGGACGGGCAGGCATTCGTTCTCGCCGATGAGGTGGGGCGTCTCCTCGCGCTGCCCATCGACGAGCGCGTGCATACCGCAATCCGCACCGAGCCAGGGCACGCGGCGGCGTCCCCGCCCATGAGCGCCGGCGACGCCGCGGTGGCCCTGTCCCCGCGTGACATCCAGGCCCGCATCCGGGCCGGCGAGTCCGCCGACGACGTGGCCCGGGTCGCCGGGGTGCCGGTCGACCGGGTGCTGCGCTACGCCGGCCCCGTGCTGCAGGAGCGCGCGATGCTCGCCCAGCACGCCCGGCGCACCAGGCTGAAGGGCTCGGAGAAGAGCTCCTCGCTGGCCGAGGTGGTGGACGGTCGGCTGGCGCAGCACGGCGTGGACGCCGAGAAGATCTCCTGGGACGCGTACCGGCGCGAGGACGGTGCGTGGCGCATCGTGGCCACCTGGCCCAGCGGCAAGGCGACCGCGCAGGCCATCTGGGATCTCGACAAGACCCGCCAGATGGTCACGCCGCACGACGACATGGCGCAGTACCTCTGCACCGAGCGGCCGGCCCCGGTACTGGGCCAGGAGCCGCTCCTGGAGCGGCCCGGGCGCAGCCTCGGCGCACCGTCACGGGGCGACAACAGCCGGGGCGACCTGAGCCGCGGCGGGCACGAACCGATCCGCCCGGTGCTCGACCCGGCTCCGCGGCGCGAGCAGCGGCCCGGTCGTGGACTGGCTGCCGATCCCATCCGCTCCGGCCGGGACGCGCTGCTCGCCTCGCTCGACCGTCCCCTGGCGCCCTCCGGCGAACCGGCCGCCCTGGCCGCCGGGTCGCGGCTCGCCGAGCGGCCGGGCAGCGCCTTCGACGACGACGCCGACGCGCCCAAGGAGGTGCCGGCGGTACCCTCGCTCGCGGTGCTGCGGCCACGCCGCACGGGTACCGGCGCGGGCTCCGCCGGCGACCCGGGCTCCGGCGGCGACAAGCCCCGCAAGCGGCTGCCGAGTTGGGACGATGTGCTGTTCGGCTCGGCGCCGGCGAGGGAGAGCAGCTGACCGCTCCGTGGCAGAGTAAGTGTCATGGAGTACACAAACCTTGGCCGCACCGGCCTGACGGTGAGCCGGCTGTGTCTGGGCACCATGAACTTCGGCCCGAAGACGACCGAGCCGGACAGCTTCGCCATCATGGACCGGGCTCTCGAACACGGAATCAACTTCTACGACACGGCCAACGTCTACGGCTGGAAGATCGGCGAGGGCGTCACCGAGCAGATCGTCGGCCGCTGGTTCGCCCAGGGCGGGGGCCGGCGGGAGAAGGTCGTGCTCGCCACGAAGGTGTACGGCAAGATGGCGGACTGGCCGAACGGCCAGGGGCTGTCCGCGCGCCACATCATCCAGGCCGCCGACGAGTCGCTGCGCCGGCTGCAAACCGACTGGATCGACCTGTACCAGATGCACCACGTGGACCGCTCCACGCCCTGGGAGGAGATCTGGCAGGCGATGGAGATCCTGGTCACCCAGGGCAAGGTGCGCTACGTCGGCTCGTCCAACTTCGCCGGCTGGCACCTCGCCCAGGCCCAGGCCGCCGCCGCTTCGCGCAACTTCCTCGGCCTGGTCTCCGAACAGTGCATCTACAACCTGCTCGTCCGGCACGTGGAACTCGAGGTGATTCCCGCCGCCATCGGGTACGGGATCGGGATCATCCCGTGGTCGCCCCTGAACGGCGGGCTGCTGTCCGGCGCGCTGCGCAAGCAGCGGGAGGGCAGCGGGTCGCGCTCGGTGGAGGGCCGCTCCAGCGAGGGCCTGGCGGAGCACCGCGACGCGGTGGAGGCCTACGAGAAGCTCGCCGCCGAGCTCGGGCAGGACCCGGCGAACGTGGCGCTGGCCTGGCTGCTGAGCCGGCCCGGGGTGACCGGGCCGATCATCGGCCCGCGCACCATCGACCAGGTCGACGGAGCCATGGCGGCGCTCGACATCACACTGGACGGCGCGACGCTGGCCCGGCTCGACGAGCTGTTCCCGCCGATCGGTCACGGCGGTCCCGGCCCGGAAGCCTGGGCCTGGTAGTCCGTGCCGGATCAGGCGGGTCAGGTGAGCGCGACGGTGTGCAGCGTCTCGTACCTCGGGTGCGGCCCGGGGTAGCTGCGCACCAGTCGCGCCGACTCGACGGTCCACTCCGGACCCCGGTAGTCAGCCAGTGCCGCCAGGTCGGCGCCGATCGCCTCGGCCGGTAGCCGGTCACCGGGGCGGGCCAGGGTCAGGTGCGGGCGCAGGGGCTTGTCGTCGTACGGCAGCCGGCCCCGGCGCAGTTCCCGGCGCAACGTCTGCGCCAGCGCCTTGAGTTCGGCGACCTGTCCGCCCAGCCCGGTCCACAAGATGGTGAACTTGCCGCGGCCGAACCGCCCACCACCCGCGACGTGCAGGACCGGCCCGCGCTCCACCCGGCCGGCGGCACGGTCGAGCGCGGCGGCGGCGGCGTCGGCGGCCGGGTCCGGTACGTCGCCGAGAAAGGCGAGCGTGACGTGCCAGAGCGGGCGGGCCGCCAACCGGGTGTTGATGCCCCGTCCGGCGGCGCGTGCGATCTCCAGTTGATCGACTGTCGCGCCGAGGTGGTCGAGGGCCGCGGCCGGCGGATACACCGCCACAAACAACCTCAATACTGGCCCTGCTGACCTTGGTGGCGCTGTGCCCCGCCGCCGTCCAGCCGCAGGCCGGCCGCGAGCAGCATCCCCTCGACGCGCAGCCGCTCGATCTCCAGGTCGAGCCCGGTCACCTCGTCCAAGTGCTCCTGGATCTCCAGCTCCTGGCAGGCGACGGCGAGCCGGTTGTCATATGCGGCGGACACAGCGTTGAACCATACCGTTGAACGGGTGGCGACGCCGGTGCGCTGCTGGCTCAACCGGCGCAGGTCGGCGGCGAGTTTCTCGATCGGCGGGCCGACGGGTGTGACCCGCTCGGGGACCAGCACCCGGGTCAGGCCCCGGGCCAGCCCGGCCCGCGACGCCAGCCGGCGCTCGGCCCAGCGCAGCCGCATCCGGCGCCAGCGCAGGCCGACGGGGTGGAGCACGGCGTCGGCGGTGATCAGCAGGGCTATGACGCACGGCAGGCAGACCAGTGCCAACAGCACCAGCGTCACGACAAGGCCGTGCAACACCGCCACAGACTCCGAGGCTAGGACGATCAGGCAGCGACTACCAGCAATTTCCTACACCGACGAGTACCGGTGGCACTACTGAGTGGCGTCAAGGAGCAATCTGCGCAAACCGGCCACCAGGTCGCGGTCGCCCGAGACGGTGACCCGCTCGTCGCCCACCCGCCGCCAGAGCCAGAGCAGCACCGACTCGGGATCGCCACCGACCCGGGCCGCCGCGTCACCCGCCGGCGACGCCGCCGGTGTGGGCCGCACCGTCACGCCGTCCTTCGCGGCCCGCACCAGCCAGGCATCGCCGCCCGCGGTCACCAGCACCGGCGGCGTCGGGTGATCCGGCAGGCCGGCGAACTCCTCGGGCCAGCGCTGCGACCCGTAGCGCAGGAAGCACTCGAGCACCTCCGAGATCCCGTCGAGCGCGAGGTCGGCCGGGATCGGACCGGCCGGGCCCCGGGCCAGCTCGGCGTCGACGCGGTGGATGACCGTCTCCTGCGCCATCCGGCGGATCCAGAACCCGACCGTCTGGTCCGGCTCGTACCAGGTCACGGTGGCCGAGCCCGGATCACGGGCGGCGAACTCGGCGGCCAGCCCCGCACCGGCGCGGTCCAGGCGCTCCAGCGGCGGCTCCTGCCCCCGGTCGGGCGGCCACGGCTGCGGGAACTCCCCCCGGCGCATGCACTCGGTCTTGTGCAGGTAGACCTCGGCCACGTGGTGCACCAGATCCGCCACCGTCCACTCCGGACAGGTGGGTACCGGCGCGCCGAGGTTGTCCCCGGCGGCCTCGCGCAGCCCGGCGGCGTCCGTCTCCAGGCAGGTCAGCAGGCGTGCGAACTCCATACGGGCACCCTGCCACAGGGGTCTGACAAGTTACGCCGCGTGCCGCATCACGACCGGCTCCGCGGGTGTCGCGGGCAGCGCGACCGGGTCCACCACCACGTAGAACCTCGGCGAGGGGCGGACCCGCATCCGGACCCGGCCGCCCGCCATGCGCAGCCGCACGACCAGCGCACCGGCCGCCACGAGCAGCGAGACGAGGCCGCCCAGCCAGATGCTCGACCGGGGTCCGAAGGTCTGGGACAGCCACCCGATCAACGGCGCGCCCAGCGGGTTGGTACCGAGGAAGACCATGATGTACAGGGCCATCACCCGGCCGCGTACCTCCGGATCGGCGCCGAGCTGCACGCGCTGGTTGGCCGCCTGCGCGAGGGACATCATGAAAAAGCCGGTCGGCACCAGCAGCAGCGCCACGACGACGTAGTCCGGGCCCAGCCCCACCAGCGTCTCCAGCAGCCCGAAGCCGACGCCGGCACCGAGCACCAGCCACACCGACGGGCGCGAGCGGCGGCCGGCGCCGGCCAGCGCACCGGCCAGCGCGCCCAGCGCGAGCGCGGTGGTGAGCAGCCCGAAGGTGGCCGCGCTGGTGTGGAACACGGTCTTGGCCAGCAGCGCCAGGGTGAGCTGGAAGTTGAAGCCGAGCATGCCGATCACCAGCATCAGGGCCATCGGCAGGATCAGGTCGCCGCGGCGGAACACGTACCGCAGCCCGTCGATCACGCGGGCGTCCCGGGCCCTGACCGGGCCCTCGGCCAGCCCGTCGCGGTGCAGCTCGGACACGTTCATCAGGCTCAGCGCGACCAGCGGGCCGAGGTAGGAGACCGCGTTGACCAGGAACGCGGGGCCGGTACCCAGAGTCGCGATCGCCACCCCGCCCACCGCCGGGCCGATCACCCGTGCGGTGTTGAAGGCGGCCGAGGCGAGCGACAGCGCGTTGGGCAGCAGCCGCGCGTCGACCATCTCCGAGGCGAACGCCTGCCGGGCCGGCGTCTCGATCGCGCTCACCGTGCCCCAGAGCGCCGCGAACACGAACACCTGCCAGAGGGTGACCCGGCCGCTGACGACCAGGACGCCCATCGCGGCGGCCAGCACCAGCCAGGCGAGGTTGACGATCAGCAGCAGTACCCGCTTGTCGAAGCGGTCCGCGAGCTTGCCCGCGTACAGGGACAGCAGCAGGATCGGCGTGAACTGCAGCGCGGTCACCCAGCCCAGGGCGGTACCCGAGTCGTGCGACAGCTGCAGCACCAACCAGTCCTGGGCGGTGATCTGCACCCAGCCGAAGATCAGCGAGATCAGCTGACCGACGCTGAAGAGCCGGTAGTTGCGTACTCGTAGTGATCGAAATGTGGTGCTGAACCGTGCGCGCACGCCGTCCGCTCGCCTCCCCAGGCGTAGAAACTCCTCCTAGCGGTGAGCGGAGCGGACGTCAGCCACTCGTGCGCGATACCCGGTTCAGAATCTCCGCGGCGCGGGCCAGCACCTCGCGCTCGCCGGCCGGCAGGCCGGCCAGCACGCGGGTGAGCCACTGGTCCTTGGCGCGCCGCTGTCCGACGATCACCGCGCGCCCCGCCTCGGTCGCGGACAGGATGACCTGCCGCCCGTCGGTGGGGTGCGGGGTCCGCTGGAGCAGCCCCCGCTCCTCCAGCCTGGCCAGTACCTTCGTCATGGTCGGGGGCGCGACGCGCTCCGCCTCGGCGAGTTCCCGCGGCGTCAGCGCGCCGGCCAGCTCCAGGCTGGTGAGCACGGAGATCTGATTCTGGGTCAGCTCCCCGACCGGCCGCGTCTGCCGCAGCCGGCGGTTGAGCCGGGTGATGGCGTCGCCGAGCTGGACCGAGATCTGCGCGGCGGTGGTGGCCCGCCGGACAGAAGATCGCTCTGACATGACTGCCATCCGTTCCGTCACGGTTATTAGCCTAGCTAATAAGCCTGGCTAACGACATCCCAATATGACCCGGCTCACGTTCGCCCGTGCTCCCACTGTAGGCGGGAGATCCGCGCACCGCCGTTCCCGCGGATCGGGGTGCCCGCCGCCGGGGCTACGCTCGTGGCATGCCTGACCAGCCGGCGCGCCCGCGGCCCGAGCCGTTGGACCCGCCCATGGTGCCCTTCGCCGTGGCCGGCATCGTCGCGTGGGCGGTCGCCGGGCTGGTCCTGCTGCCCTTCCACGGCTGGCTGTCCAGCCACCACCACACGAACTGGTTGTGGACCTGCCTGACCGGCTTCCTGCTGGGCTTCGTCGGGCTCGCCGTGATGCTGCGCCGGGACGCACGCCGCGGCCGCCGGTGACGGCGGGACGAGGCGCGCTCAGCTGATCTCGAGGATGTGCCGCACCGGCCGGCCGGCGAGCCAGGCGGTGATCGCCGGGGCCGGCTGCGGGCGGGACAGGTGATAGCCCTGCACGATGTCGCAGCCCATGTCGACCAGCGCGGCCGAGGTGCGCTCGTCCTCCACGCCTTCGGCCACGACCTCCAGATCCAGGGCATGCGCCATCTGCAGGACCGCGCGGACGATCGCCTTGTTGCCGTGCGAGGACTCCATGGCCGTGACGAAGCACCGATCGATCTTCAGTTCGTTCAACGGGATCTTCTGCAGGTACGCCATGGACGCGTAGCCGGTGCCGAAATCGTCGATGGACAACCGGATGCCGAGCTCCTGCAGGCGGCCCAGGACGGTGACGACCCGGTCCGGATCGACGATGAGGGCGCCCTCGGTGATCTCGAACGTCAGGTTCCCCCGCGCCGCCTCGTGCTCCGCCAGTACGGCCGCGACACGGTCCACAAAGGACGGCTCCAGCAGGCACTGGGTGGCGATGTTCACCGCGATCGGTACCACCATCCCCTGGCGGCGCCACTCGTCGTGCTGCTCCAGCCCGCGGCGCAGCACATAGTCGGTGAGCGGGTGGATCAGCGCGCTGTCCGCGGCCAGGTCGATGAACTCGCCCGGCCCGAGCAGCCCGCGCACCGGGTGCTGCCAGCGCACCAGCGCCTCGACTCCGCACGTCTCGCCACCCGTGGCGAAGGCCTTCGGCTGGTAGTGCAGCACCAGCTCGCGGTTGTCGATGGCACGGTGCAACTCGCCCAGCAGGTTCAGCCGCCCCGAGTCGTGCTGGCCGACCTCCGGGTTGTACAGGGCGACACCCAGGTGACCGCGCTTGGCCGCGTACATCGCGATGTCGGCGTGCTGGAGCAGTTCCATCTCGTTCGCGCTGTGCAGCGGGTACAGGGCCACACCCAGGCTGCCGCTGACGTCGACCGTGACGCCGTCCAGGTCGGCCGGGCGCTGCAGGGCATCGAGCAGCCGCTCCGCCACCTCCACCGCGTCCTGCGCCGAGCCGATCCTGGGCAGCACCACGGCGAACTCGTCACCGCCGAGGCGGGCGACCGTGTCGGAGTCGCGCACCGCACTCGTCAGCCGGCAGGCGACCTCCTTCAGCAACAGGTCACCGTGGTGGTGGCCGAGCGTGTCGTTGATTTCCTTGAACCTGTTGAGATCCAGCAGGAGCAGGGCGGTGGTGTCGCCGTGTCGCTGGGCGAGCTTCAGCGCCTGGCCGACCCGGTCGTTGAGCAGGACACGGTTGCCGAGTCCGGTCAGCGCGTCGTGCAGCGACCGGTAGCTGCTCTCCACGGCCTGGCGCTCCACCCGCCGCTGGTGCGCCAGCAGGATGATCGCGCAGAGGATCAGCAGCAGGAAGTCGACGGTCAGCGCCACCGTCGCGGCCATCCGGAGGCGGTGGTTGGCCTGGTCTACCTGCCGGAGGTAGTCGGCCAGTTCGAGTTGATGCCGGACGATGCTGGCTTCCACCTGTTTGCGCAGCGACGCCGCGCCGAGACCCACCTGCTGGCTCAGGGCCGACACCTGTCCGGGCCGGCCCGCATTGGCGGCGTCGAGCAGCCGGCGCAGGGTCTGGGTGTACGAGCCGTACATGTCACGGAACGCCGCCACGGCACTCGCGTCCGCCGGGCTGCCGTGTGCGGCGAGCCAGTCCAGGTGTGGCTGTGCCGCGTTGATGGCCGAGACGAGCGGCGTACGGCCGGCGGCGCTCCCGGCCCGCAGGTAGTCGTTGAACGCCTCGCTCTCGATCTCCAGATCGTGGGACACCCGGGCCCAGGTGCCACTGACCTCGTCCATGGTGCCGACATGGGAGGTGGCCCGGCCGGTGCTGTTGGTGCCCCAGAGCGCCAGTGCGGCCAGGGTGGCGAGGCCGATCGTCAAGGAGACCACCGCCGCGCGCGCCAGACCCTTGCTGCGCAGGATGCTCACGCGCACGCCTACCACCTGCCTTCCCCGGACGAGGCAACCCACGAGGACGGACGACGCCCGTCACTCGTACTCATCGGGTGTCAGGAGGACGTCTTTAGCGCCGAGCCGGCCAGCGGCCTTTTCCTTGGTTGGCACCCGGCCGGCCCGATAGGCGGTAGACAGCTTTTCCGGCAACGGAGGACTCAGGATGCGACACCAGACCCGGCCGGTCGCCCGCACGGCGACGATCCTGTTCGCGACGCTCGGGGTGGCCGCCGCCTGCGGACACGGTCCGGCGCCGACGCAGCGGCACACCGTCTCCTTCGTCGTGGCCAACGACCAGCTCAACTTCGCGGTCGAGATGGCACATGGATTCCGTGCCGGGGTGGCCACGGTCGGCGGCGTCGACCCGGTTGTCACCGGACCGCCCAGTGTGGATGGACCACGCGAGGTGCAACTGTTCCAGTCCGCACCAAAGAGCAAAAACGATGGCATATCGGTGTTCACGCTGTCGCCGGAGTTGTTCGCGGGTCCGCTGTCGGCCGCGGTCGACGCGGGGGTACCCGTCATCGCGGTCGACAACCCGCCCGGACCCGGCGCACACGTGTCGCTGTTCATCGGCAATGACAACTACCAACTCGGCCAGCTGCTGGCGGACGAGGCGATCAAGAGGATGCCCGCCGGCGCCAGCGGCGAGGTGGTCCTCGGCACCACGTCACCGGGCGTGTCCGTGCTGGACCTGCGGGCCAAGGGCATCCGCGACCAGTTCCACACCCGGCTGCCGAAGGTCGACGTCCTCGGCCCCTTCGACACCAAGCAGGACGTGGTCGCCAACCTGGCGTCGTGGCAGATCCTGGTGCAGGCCAACCCGACCGCGCTGGCGTTCCTGGGCACCGGCGACTCGGACGGTTGGAACCTGGCCAGCATCCGCAAGAAGACGCACGCCAAGTGGCTCGCTGGCGCCTACGACCTGGATCCCCGGTCGCTGGCGGCCGCCAAGGACGGCGACCTGCTGCTCGTGTCCCCGGAGCACTACATCAAGGGGGCGATCACCGGCCGCCTGCAGGCCGACCACGCCAAGAACGGAACACCGCTGCCGGTCGGCTGGATCATGACGCCCGGCCTGGCGGTCACGAAGGCCAACGTCGCCGCGGTATCGGCGAGGCAGCAGTCCACCGACGCGCGGGCGGCCTGGTTCGCACCCCAGATCGACGACATCCTCCAGCACCAGTCGGCGCACATCCGGCCGCTGTCCGCGCTCTGATCAGCTGGAACCCTCGACGGGTACCGGGTCGACCTCGCTGTCGTCGTAGACCGTCGGCAACTCCTCGACCACGGCGACCGGCGCCTCCACCAGCACCTCGGAGTGGGCGCCGCAGCCGTGGTCGGGGCTGACCACCCGGCCGTCGTCGGGTGCGAACAGGTTGCCGCACGCGCCGAACGACTGGCGCAGGGAGCCGGCGAGCGGGAGGTAGAAGCCGCAGGTACCGCAGCGCGCCGGGCGGGGTGCCGCGGTCGCGATCGGCGCGCCCGGACCGTGCTCGCCGTCGTACCAGCGCTGCGCGGTCTCCATGCGCCCCTCGCGGGACATCACCCGGGCCCGGCCCAGGCCCAACTCCCAGGAGACCTCCTCCACGGCCGGGTCGTCGGACAGCAGGTACCCGGGGACCAGCCGGTCGTCGTCGGGCGACGTGGGCATCAGGTCGCCGACGCCGAGGTCGCCGGGCTGGAGCCGGTCCTGCCAGGGCAGCCACTCGGGTGCCACGAGCGCGTCGGGTCCGGGAAGCAACACCGTCTCACATACCGTCACGTGCCGGCTGCGCGGTGCGCGGGCGACCGTGACCGCCCAGCGCCAGCCCCGGTACCCGGGAAGCCCGGCCGCGAAGAAGTGCGTGACCACGCGCTCCCCCTCGGCGACCGCCTCGAGGTGCTCGCCCGCCGGCTCCTCGGTGACGGCCTGCCGCGCCAGGTCCACCGCGTCCGCGCAGACCTGGTCGAGCTTGCTGATCGCTGTCCTGCTCACCACGACGCCATTGTTCCTCATCCGCCGGCGGCAACCAGTACGGGGTGGAATGTCGGAACGGCAGAGCGGGTCAGATCTCGCCCCGATGGGTCACGATGGGGGGTATGACGGCGCTGGGGAAGACGGTCGTGTACACGATCCGGGGTGCGCGCGCCTCGGTGCGCGGCTCCACCCGCGCCGGCCGCTGGGTGACCCGCCGGGTGATCGCGGTACGCGACCGGGGTGCCGCCGGCGAGCTCGGCATGATGCGCCTGCTCGACCTGCACGCCGCGTCCTGCGCCGGCGACACCCTGGTCACGATGGGTCTTGCCGGGACCATCTTCTTCAACGTGTCCGCGGGCGAGGCGCGGAGCCGGGTCGCGCTGTACCTGCTGATGACGATGGCACCGTTCGCGCTGCTGGCCCCGATCGTCGGGCCCGCGCTGGACCGGTTCCGGCACGGCCGGCGGTACGCGCTCGCGCTGACCATGCTCGGCCGCGCGTTCCTCGCCTGGCTGATCTCCGACTACCTCGGCAACTTCGGGCTCTACCCGGCCGCGTTCGGGGTTCTCGTGCTCTCCCGCGCCTACGGCGTCGCGCGCAGCGCGGCAGTTCCCCGCCTGCTGCCCGAGCGGCTCGGGCTCTCCGAGGCCGGCGCCCGCGCGTCGGTCTTCGGCACGCTCGCCGGTGCGGCGGTGGCCCCGCTGGGCATCGCCGCCTTCTGGCTCGGTCCGCAGTGGCCGCTGCGGGTGGCCTCGATCATCTTCCTGATGGGCATGGTGGTCGCCCTGCGGCTGCCGCCGCGCGCCGACTCCGATCCGCCGGAGACCCTGCCGCGGGTGTTCTCGCTGCCCCGGCGGGCGAGCATGAAGGTGCTCTCCGGCCGGCTGGTGCTGTCCACCATGTTCGGCGCCGTCGCGCTGCGCGCGCTGTTCGGCTTCCTCACGCTCTTCCTCGCCTTCGCGGTGCGCTCCGGCCACCTGCCCACCTGGCTGCTCGGCAAGCACCTGCACCAGACGACCGCGCTGGGGGTGATGGCCGGCGCGCTCGGGGTCGGATCGTTCCTGGCGATGGCGGTCGGCACCCGCCTGAAGATCCACCGGCCGGCCCTGTTGCAGGCCGGTTCGCTGACCTTCCTGGCGGCGGTGGCGGTACTCGCCGCGGGGCGGTTCAGCCTCCCGACCGTCGCGCTGTTCTGCCTGGTCACCGCGGCCGCCAGCGGCCTGGCCAAGCTGGCGCTGGACGCGACGATCCAGGAGCGGCTGCCGGAGACCGTGCGGGCCAGCGCGTTCGCCCACTCCGAGACGGCCCTCATGCTGGCCTGGGTGCTGGGCGGCGCGATCGGGCTCATCCCGTTCAGCGCCCGGCTCGGCCTGGCGATCGCCGCCGTCGCCATCGCGCTGGCCGCGGTGCGCGGGGTGCTGCTGGCCGGCACGCTGCGCAAGGAGAAGCTGCGCGGCGCGGCGAGCGGCGAGGTGACCGGGGCCGACGCGCCGACCGAGGCGGTCGGCGCGGCGCCGGCGCGGCCGGCCTGGACCAAGCTGCGGTCGACCAAGGCGAAACTGCGGTCGACCAAGGCGCAGGGCACCTCCGCCGCTCCCGCCCCGCGCCAGGAGCCGAGGGTCACCCAGACCATGGAACGCAACGAGTCCGAGCCCCCTGGCTACCACCTCTACCAGCCCTCGGGTGAGAAGCTGGTCCACCCGGACGAGGCCGACGATTGAGTAGTGCACGGCTGCTCGTCGTCACCGCCGTGCCCGCCGAACGGGACGCGCTGCGCGCCGGCTGCGGGAACGGCGTGCTGACCGTGGCGGCGGTGGGTGTCGGCCCGGCGGCGGCAGCAGCGGGGACGGCCCGGCTGCTGGCGCTCGCGGATACCCCGTACCGGGCGGTGCTCTCGGCCGGTATCGGCGGCGGGTTCCGGGGCCGGGCGGAGCCGGGCGCGACCGTACTGGCCAGCGTGAGCATCGCGGCCGACCTGGGCGCCGACTCGCCGGACGGGTACCTGTCCCTCGACGAGTTGGGCTTCGGCACCACCCGCGCGCCGGTCGACCCCGACCTGTACGCGGCGCTGCGGGCCGCGCTGCCCGAGGCGGTACCGGGCGCGGTGCTGACGGTGTCCACAGTCACCGGTACCGCACCGGTCGCGGCGGCTCTGGCGCAGCGCCACCCGGATGCGGTGGCAGAGGCGATGGAGGGCTTCGGTGCGGCGACCGCGGCCGGACAGGCCGGCGTGCCGTTCGCCGAATTGCGCACCATCTCCAACGTGGTCGGCCCGCGCGACCGGACCGGGTGGCGGATCGCCGAGGCGCTCGCCGCGCTCGCGGAGGCCGGTCGGGTGCTGGGTAAGTTGGACTGGTGACGATCTGCCTGGCCTTCTCGCCGTGCCCCAACGACACGTTCGTGTTCCACGCGCTGGTGCACGGTCTGGTCCCCGGCGCGCCGCCGGTCGAGGTCAGCTACGCCGACGTCGACGTCACCAACACGGCCGCCGAGCGCGGCGCGTACGACCTGGTGAAGGTGAGCTACGGGGCGCTGCCCTGGCTGCTGGACCGGTACGCGCTGCTGCCCTGCGGCGGCGCGCTGGGCCGGGGCTGCGGACCTCTCGTGCTGACCAGGGACGCGCCGGTCCGGACCGGCGGCGGCACGGTCGCCGTGCCCGGTGACCGGACCACCGCGTACCTGCTGTTCCGGCTGTGGGCCGCGGGTGCGCCGCCGGAGAAGATCGAGGTGGTGCCGTTCCACGAGATCATGCCGGGCGTCGCGGCGGGGCGGTACGACGCCGGCCTGGTCATCCACGAGGCCCGGTTCACCTACCAGCGGTACGGCCTGGTGGCGCGGGCCGACCTCGGCGCGTGGTGGGAGGCCGAGACCGGGCTGCCGATCCCGCTCGGCGCGATCCTCGCGAAGCGGGACGCGGTCGACCCGGCGCAGGCCGCCGAGTGGGTGCGCCAGTCCGTACGGCACGCGTGGGCGCACCCCGCCGCGAGCGAACAGTACGTGCTGGAGCACGCGCAGGAGATGGAGCCGGACGTGGTCGCCCAGCACATCGCCCTGTACGTGAACGGGTTCACCGAGGATCTCGGCGAGGAGGGCATCGGCGCCGTCCGCGCGCTGCTGGACCGGGCGGCGGCGGCCGGCCTGACGCCAGCCGTACCCTCAGATTTCTAGCTCCTTGGCGACGGCGTGCACCAGTTCCGCGTATTTGTGCGCCGTCTTTCTGTCGGGGAACCGGCCGCGGCGAAGGTCGGGCATGACCTTCGCCTCCAAGACCTTGATCATGTCATCGATCAGGCCGTGCAATTCCTCGGCCGGACGGCGGCGCAGTTCCACGACGGACATCGGCGCTTCCACCAGCTTCACGGCCAGAGCCTGGTCGCCGCGGCGGCTCTCCACGATGCCGAAGTCGACCCGCTGGCCGGGCTTGAGTTCCACGACGCCGGCGGGCAGCGCGGCCTTGCGCACGAAGACGTCACCGCCCTCGTCACGAGTGAGAAAGCCGAAGCCCTTCTCCGTGTCGTACCACTTCACTCGACCGGTCGGCACCGCTACCCCAAAACCTCTCGTCGCATCATGGGCAGGCGTCATCGCGTAACCCAGGACAAGGCTAACCATCGACGTCCGCGGACCCAACTGGAATCCAGGCTCGTCGGCATTCACGGTACCCCGCGGGGCGTCAGCGGAACCGTTGCGCAATGGCCTCGTTGAGCGATCCGGACCGGAAGCCGAGCGGGTCCAGCGTGACCGATGAGAAGCCCTCGACGACCGCGAGCAGGTCCGGGCGGGCGGCGAGGTGGGGCACTGCCGAGCGGTCCACCTCCACCCGGGCACCGGCCGCGCCGAGGTCCCGTACCCGCAGGTCACGTACCTCGATCCCGGCCCCGGCCAGCGCCTCGCGCAGCGCCGCCTCGGCCCGCTCCACCCGGGCCAGCCGGTGCGGGGAGATCTCGACGCCGTAGGCGATGCGGCTGGACAGGCACGCCGCGGCCGGTTTGTCCCAGGTGGACAGTTGCCAGTCGCGCGAGGCGCGGCGTACCTCATCCTTGGTCAACCCGGCGTCGCGCAGCGGCGCGTGTGCCCCCCGCTCGGTGGCCGCCCGGATGCCCGGCCGGAAGCCGGCCACCGCGTCGTCGGCGTTGGTACCGGTGACCACGACCGCGCCCAGCCGCCCGGCCGCCGGAGCCAGCGTCTCGATCAGCTCCGCCTTGCAGAAGTAGCAGCGGTCGCCGTCGTTGGCCCGGTATCCCGGCCGGCTCATTTCGTCGGTGGCCGGGGTCAGGTGCTCGACGCCCAGCTCGCGCGGCAACCGCCGGGCCTGCTCCAGCTCGCTGGCGGGCAGGCTCGCGGAGACCGCGGTCGCGGCGACCACGTTGTCCGCGCCCAGCGCGCGTACCGCGGCGGCGAGCAGGAACGCGGAGTCGGCGCCGCCCGAATACGCGACCACCACCCGGCCCAGCTCCCGCAGGTGCTCGGCGAGTGCGGCCAGCCGCACCGCGAGCAGGTGGCCGGCGAACCAGTCCGGGAAGCCGGTCAGGTCGGGCAGCACCGCGCGGGCCCCGGCGCCGGTCAACTCCGCCGGGGAGCACGGACCGGTGGCGACGCCGAGCGGGGTCACCCCGGCCGCGACGGCCGAGGCCATGTCCGCCACGTGGTCGCCGACGTAGACCAGCGCGTCGATCTCCCGCAGCGCCTCGGTCTTGCCTTCGGCGAAGGCGAGCCCGTGCACGCCGTCGACGGCCAGGTCGAGGTGGCGCAGGTGCAGCTCGGCGAGCTCAGCCTTCTTCGAGGTGACCACGACGACCCGGCCGCCGGCCGCGCGCACCGCGTCGAGGGCCGCCCGGGCGCCGGGCAGCAGCGGCGAGGGCGCGATCGCGTAGTCCGGGTACAGCTCGCGGTAGGCGGCGACGGCCGCGTCGATCTCGCTGGCCGGGAACCACAGCGCAATCTCTTGAGGCAGCGGCGGGCCGAGCCGGCGTACCGCCGCCTCGGCGTCGATCGGCACGCCGGTGCGGGCGGTCAGCTCGCGGAAGGCGGCGGCGATGCCGGGACGCGAATCGACCAGGGTCATGTCCAGGTCGAAGCCGATCGTGATCTCCACGTCAGTGCGGCAGACCCGGATCGTCGTCCGGCTCCGGGTGCACGTAGGTCAGCGCCTCGACGGGCAGCGGGAACCGGACGTCGTCGCCGAACGGGGAGGCCGCACCGGCCCGGTCGAAGGCGAACTCGGAGACCGGCAGCCGGCCGGACTTGACGACCTGCCCGCGCCCCGTCGCCGGCGGAGCGTCAACGGCCGGGTCGATCTTCGATACCGTGCTTGCCATCCTCGGTCCTCCTGCGCGACGACTCCGCCTCGATCCAGTCTCCCACACGGGCGAGGTGCACCCGTCCGGCCGCCGCGGCGGCGGCCGGAATGGTCACAACCGGCCGCCGGCCGTCGGCTTCGCGGGCAGGACCTTCGTTCCGAGGGGATCGGGCGGATAGCGTGGAGATGATGGGCACCACACTTGCCGACCAGTTGCGCGCGCTGCCGGACGACGGCCTCGCCGCGCTGCTCGCGCTGCGCCCCGATCTGGTGGTACCGGCCCCGGCCGACCTGTCCGCGCTGGCCGCCCGGGCGCAGACGCGGGTCTCGGCGGCGCGCGCGCTGGATCCGCTCGACCGGTTCACGCTGGAGATCCTGGACGCGCTGCGGCTGTCCCGCGACGACGGCACCACCTCGACCGAGGCCGTGCTCGCCCTCGTCGCGAGCGGTCGCGATGCCCCGGCACCGGCGGCCGTGCGGTCCGCCGTGGACCGGCTGCGCGCCCGGTTCCTCGTGTACGGTCCGGAGTCCGCGCTGCACGTCGCGGCCGGGGTCGACGACGCGTGCTCCCCGTACCCGGCCGGGCTGGGGCGCCCGGCCGCCGAGCTGGACCCGTCCGCCGCGGCCGTCTGCGCCGACCCGGCCGGGCTGCGCCGTGCGGTGCTCGCCGCGCCGCCACCGGCCCGCGCCGTGCTGGACCGGCTGGCGGCCGGCCCGCCGCTGGGCACCACCACCCAGGCCGCCGCGGCGGATCCGGCCAGCCCGGTCGGCTGGCTGATCGCGCACCACCTGCTCGTACCGGTCGAGAACGCGGGCCAGGTGGAGCTGCCGCGCGAGGTGGGGCTGCTGCTGCGGCGCGACGTCGGCCCGCTGGGCGAGTTGCACCTGCGGGCACCCGTGCTGGACGGCCCGGTACGCGCGCTGAAGGCGGTCGACTCCGCGGGTGCGGGGCAGGCGCTGGAGGCGATCCGGTACACCGAGACGCTGCTCGACGCGATGGCCGCGGAGCCGGTACCGATCCTGCGCTCGGGTGGGCTGGGCGTGCGCGAGCTGCGCCGGCTGGCCCGTGCCGCCGGGATCGACGAGGGGCGGGCCGGGGTGCTGGTGGAGGTCGCCGCCGGGGCCGGCCTGATCGGGGAGGCGGAGCCGGACAGTACCGGCGAGGTGCGCTTCCTGCCCACGCCCGGGTACGACTCGTGGCGGGCCACCCCGCTCGCGTACCGGTGGAACCGGCTGGCCCGGGCCTGGCTGACGCTGACCCGCCAGCCAGGGCTGGTCGGGCGGCGGGACGACCGGGACCGGCCACTGTCCGCGCTGGCACCGGAGCTGGAGCGGATCGGCGCCCCGCAGGTGCGGATGGCGGCGCTGTGCGCGCTCGCCGACGCCGAACCCGGCTCCGGGCCGGACGCGGACCAGCTGCTCGACCTGCTGGCGTGGCGGGCGCCGCGGCAGTTCCCGCGCAGCCGGGCCGAGCAGGTCGGTTGGGCGCTGTCCGAGGCCGCGCTGCTGGGCGTGACCGGGCTCGGCGCGCTGACCGGGTACGGCCGGCTGCTGCTGCGCGAGCTGCTCGCCGCCGCCGCGCGCGACCCGGACGACGATCCGCTGGGCCTGGCGGCGACCGAGGCCGACGCCGACTGCGACTCCGTCGCGGCGCTCGACGCGCTGCTGCCCGCCCCGGTCGACCACGTGCTGCTGCAGGCCGACCTGACCGTGGTGGTACCGGGGCCGGCCGAGCCGGCGCTGGCCACCGAGCTGACCCTGGTCGCCGACGCGGAGTCGACCAACCTGTTCCGGGTGACGCCCGACAGCGTGCGGCGGGCGCTGGACGCGGGGTACTCGGCGGGCGATCTGCACGCCCTGTTCGCCACCCGGTCCCGCACCCCGGTACCGCAGGCCCTCACGTACCTGGTCGACGACATGGCCCGCAAGCACGGGGGGCTGCGGGTCGGCTCCGCGAGCGCCTACCTGTGCAGCGACGACGAGGCCCTGCTCGTCGAGCTGGTCGCCGACCGGCGCCTGGCCGACCTGCGGCTGCGCCGGCTGGCCCCGACCGTCGTCACCTCGCCCTACCCGTCCGGCCGGCTGCTCAGCGCGCTGCGTGAGGCCGGCTACGCGCCCGTAGCGGAGGATTCGTCCGGGGCGGCGGTGCTGTCCCGGCCGCGCGCCCGGCGCGCGCCGCCGCGCCGCTCCCCGGTCAGCTTGAGGTCCATTGTGGACGGCCAGCCCCGGCCCGCCGCGCCCCGGCTGGCCGGCATCGTGGAGCAGTTGCGCCGCGCGGACGCCGCGACCCGGGCCGCCCGGCGGGCGCCGGTCGCGGTCCGCTCGACCCGCGAGCGCGGCGCCCAGGCACACACCCAGGCACTGGCCGTACTGCAGCAGGCGCTGCGGGACAAGCAGCGGGTATGGGTCGGGTACGTGGACGCGCACGGCGGCACCGCGTCCCGCCTGGTGCGCCCGGTCTCGATGGGCGCCGGTTACCTGCGGGCCGAGGACGACCGCACGGAGACGCTGCACACCTTCGCCCTGCACCGGATCACGGCGGCCGTTCCGGAGGACTGAGGGCACTCCGGGGGACGCGCCCGCCCCCGTTTTGCCGCGCCGACGGCGAGACATTTCGGTCCAGTGCCGTGTGGGCACTGGACCGAATCACCCCGAATGACCCAACCCTCGCCAATCGCTCCCGTCGCGGCCCGGACGCATCCACCCCGGAGCCAGAGGGAGCCGGCCAGGCTCCCCTGCACACTAAGACGCGCACAGGTGCCCGGAAAGTTGCGACCGGCCGGTGATTTCTCCGGAGTGTGACCCAGGCCACTCTCCAGCTCGCGCCGCCCAGCCGGCGCCGAGGCGCGGGCGGGGTGGCTGTCGGACCCGCGTGGGACACTGGATTGTCAGCCCCACCCAGCCCCCTCCGGAGGAAGAACGCGATGAGCGGCGGCCCCCTGATCGTGCAGTCCGACAAGACGCTGCTGCTGGAGGTCGACCACGCCGACGCGCTCGCCTGCCGGATGGCGATCGCCCCCTTCGCCGAGCTGGAGCGCTCACCCGAGCACGTGCACACCTACCGGCTGACCCCGCTCGGCCTGTGGAACGCGCGGGCCGCCGGCCACGACGCCGAGTCGGTGGTCGACGCGCTGCTGCGCTTCTCCCGCTACCCGGTGCCGCACGCGCTGCTCGTCGACGTGGCCGAGACGATGGACCGGTACGGGCGGCTGCAGCTGGCCAACGACCCCGCGCACGGGCTGGTGCTGCGCGGGCTGGACCGTGCCGTGCTCGTCGAGGTGGCCAAGTCCAAGAAGCTGTCCGGCATGCTGGGCGCCACCGTCGACCAGGACACGATCGCGGTGCACCCGTCCGAGCGGGGCCGGCTCAAGCAGGCGCTGCTGAAGCTCGGCTGGCCGGCCGAGGACCTCGCCGGATACGTCGACGGCGAGGCGCACGCGATCTCGCTGCGCGAGGAAGGCTGGGCGCTGCGGTCGTACCAGCACGAGGCGGTGCAGCACTTCTGGGCCGGCGGCTCGGGCGTGGTGGTGCTGCCCTGCGGCGCGGGCAAGACGCTGGTGGGCGCGGCCGCGATGGCCCAGGCCCAGGCGACCACGCTGATCCTGGTGACCAACACGGTCGCCGGCCGGCAGTGGAAGCGGGAGCTGCTGGCGCGCACCTCGCTGACCGAGGAGGAGGTCGGTGAATACTCCGGCGAGCGCAAGGAGATCCGGCCGGTCACCATCGCCACCTACCAGATACTGACCACCAGGCGCGGCGGCATCTTCCCGCACCTGGACGTGTTCGGTGCCCGCGACTGGGGTCTGGTCATCTACGACGAGGTGCACCTGCTCCCCGCGCCGATCTTCCGGTTCACCGCCGACCTGCAGGCACGGCGCCGGCTCGGGCTCACCGCGACCCTGGTGCGGGAGGACGGCCGCGAGGGGGACGTCTTCTCGCTGATCGGGCCCAAGCGCTACGACGCGCCGTGGAAGGACATCGAGGCGCAGGGCTGGATCGCGCCCGCCTCCTGCACGGAGGTGCGGGTCACCCTCACCGACGCGGAGCGCATGACCTACGCGACGGCCGAGCCCGAGGAGCGCTACCGGGTGGCGGCCACGGCGAAGACCAAGCTCCCGGTCGTACAGGCACTGGTCGCGCGCCACGCGGGTGACCAGGTTCTGGTGATCGGCGGGTACATCAGCCAGCTGCACGCGCTGTCGGAGTTCCTGGACGCACCGGTCGTGCAGGGCGCCACGACCAACCGGGAACGGGAACGGCTCTTCGACGAGTTCCGCGCGGGCCGGCTGTCCACTCTGGTCATTTCGCGGGTCGGCAACTTCTCCATCGACCTGCCCGAGGCGGCCGTGGCGATCCAGGTGTCGGGCACGTTCGGCTCGCGGCAGGAGGAGGCGCAGCGGCTCGGCCGGGTACTGCGCCCGAAGGCGGACGGCCGGCAGGCGCA
>JBBWZQ010000081.1:0-3613 GCA_039649115.1 Micromonosporaceae bacterium
GCCGCCGCCGCGGCGACGTCCGCGGCGGCCTTCGCCGCCAACGCTGCCTCGGCCGCCTCCGCCGCCTCCGCCGCCCTGGCGGCGGCCACCGCCCACGCGGCCGCCACTGCCACCCCGGCATCCCCGAGCCGGGCGCCTGCGGCCGCCGCGCCATCCGCTCCCGCAGCGGCGAACCCTACCGTCTCGACCCCCGGACGTTCAGATCCACTCGCAGCAGGCCCGGCCGCTCCACCCCCTACCCGTCCGTATTTCGAGGCGCTGATCCCAGCGCCGCGGGCCCCAGCCACGAGCCGGCCCGCCGCTGCTCTGCGAACACCTGTCCCGGCGAGCCCGTGCACCACGGCGCCGGCCGTCTGGAATCCGTCCGCTACCGGTCGATCGGTGACACCCACCACCGAGGCCCGTGCGGTGCCGTCGACAACTGCCCTGCCCGTGGTGGCTCCGCCCGCCAGCGCACCATCCACTGTGGCCGCTGCCGCTGCCGCGCCGGTCCACCCGGTACCAGGCACCGTCGCCGCGCTTCGGCCTCAACCGCCGGCAACCGAGTCATCCGTCGTCGTGGTGCTTCCGGCTGAGCCTGCTCAGCCCGGCGGATCCGCCGTCGGGACGTCCACCGACGAAAGCCGCGCGGCCACGGAGCCGGTACCGAGGGCTGGCGTGGTCGAAGCCACCGGGGTAGGGGTGGCTGGGGACAAGGCCGGCGGAACGGACGCGGGGACGGGTGCTCCCGCCGACCCCGGCCGGATGTCCTCAACGGACGGATCGGCTGGCGGAGAGCAGGCCGAGGCGGCTCCCAGTGTTGGTGGTCCGGCTCCCAACCCCGACGGCTGGGCCAGCAGCCTCGGGGCCATCGAGGTGGATCCCGACGTCACCGTCGACATCGGCGCGGCGGACAGGCCCGGGCGCCTGGTCGCCGCGGTCGCGGCGGCGGCGCTGATCGTACTCGTCGGCGGCGGTGTCGCATTCGGCGCCGTGCTCCGCGGCCATCCCGAAACCACGGCCGGTCTGCCGCCCGTGCTGTCGTCGCCGTCATCGTTGAGTTCGCCGAGCGCGTCCCCCGCGGCAACCCCGCCGGTGCTCGTGAGCGCGGATCGCCCGGCCGTGCGGGCCTCGATCAACGTTGGCACCGAGCCGCAAGGCGTAGCCGTCGCGCCGGACAGCCGCACCGTGTACGTCGCCAACCAGCACTCGCACGTCCTGTCGGTGATCGACGTCGTCTCGCGGAACGTCAGCTCGGTCGGGCTGGCACACCCGCCTCGGTTCGTTGCCGTCAGCCGCGACGGTGCCCGGGTGTATGCCTCGATGTACGAGGACGACTTCTCCGGCAGCGGCGTCGCCATCGTGGACGCGGCCACCAACTCGGTGCGGTATCTAGACACCGGACCCCAGCCGTACGCCCTCTCCGTCGCCCCGGACGGCAAGCTGTGGGTGCCGATCCACAGCCAGCATCGCATCGAGGTCTACGACCCGAACACGGGTGCGCGGGTCGCCGTGGTCGTGATACCGCCGAACGCCCACTCGGTGACCTTCTCGCCTACGCTCGTACGGGCCTTCACGCCGGACCACGAGTCGAACCTGGTGTCGGCCATCGACATGCACACCAACCGGTCGACCGGCATACCGGTCGACAACGCCCCGCACAGCCTGGCGCTGTCGCCGGACCAGCGAACGATCATCGTGGCCTGCTACGGCGCCAACGTGGTCGACTTCATCGACCCGGTGAGCCTGCGCAACACCGGCCGGCTGCCGGTCGGGGTCAAACCGCGCTACGTGGCGTTCTCGGCCGACGGCAGCCACGCGTACGTGGTCAACGAGGGCAGCGACTCGGTCTCGGTGATCGACGTGGCGACTCGTACCGTGTCCAGCGTGATCCGGGTCGGGCACAGCCCGCGCACGATCGGCGTCGCGCCCGACGGGCGCTTCGCCTACGCGTCCAACGGCCGCGACAACACGGTGTCGGTCCTCGACGTGGCCCGATGAGGCAACGGCCCGCTCAGCCGAACGTGAACGCGTACACCTCGATGCCGGCGTCCGGGAACGTGATCTCGAAGATTCGCTCGTCGGTCGCGCCGGGCTGGCAGATGAGTTGGTGCAGGCGCTGCTCAGCGACCGCCTGCCCGTCGCCGTCCACGTCGAGGTCATGCGCGGCG
Organism: Micromonosporaceae bacterium; assembly: GCA_039649115.1. Lineage (GTDB taxonomy): Bacteria > Actinomycetota > Actinomycetes > Mycobacteriales > Micromonosporaceae > DATEJJ01. The sequence goes on from JBBWZQ010000081.1 coordinate 2,151, forward strand.
CCCGGTGGCTGACCGTCGATCAGCACCCGGAACCGCACGGCGCTACCGGCCTTCGCCGGGCCCATAACGGCGTGCAGGTCGCGGGCCTGGAAGCGGTACGTCGGCAGCGACGTTGCCGGCTTCCTCAATCCAAGATCACGTAACCTCGGTCTAAAGCCAACCGGGCCTACCTGCGTCAGCGTGGCATCAAGGCCACCATCCCGAGCAAGGCAGACCAGGACGCCCACCGCCGCGCCAAGGCAGCGGCGGGCGGTCGCCCGCCAGCTTCCGTAACGGCACGGCGGCGCCCGGGACCCACCGACTTCTGGCACCGACCGGCTGAAGGCGTACTGCCTCGGCGACCGGCGCGTATTTGGACCGGCGGCACCGAACGCCGGAGCATCAGCGGCCAGCTATGTAACGAAGTCGGTGGCGGCTTGGCACGAGGTTTCCGTCGGTGGCCGCCCAGCCCATGTTTGGGAGGTGCCGGTCGACCGGATCTCCGCGGCGGTCTGCCCGTACTCCCGGCGCAGGGCGCGGCTGAGGTGCCTGGCGTCGTGGATTCCCCACCGCGCCGCGATGGCGGCGGCGGTGCGGCCGGCGAGGCGCGGGTCGCACAGGTCGTGGTGGATCCGTCGCAGCCGTTGCTGGCGTGCCCAGGCGGCAAAGGTGTGGCCGCGTTGGCTGAGCAGGTTGTGCAGGTGTCGCGGGGAGATGCCGTGCCGGCGCGCCATGGCGGCCGCGCACAGCGCCGGATCGCCGAGGTCGGCCAGCGTAGCGGCCAGGATGCGGTCGGTCAGAGTGGATGCGACCTCGACATGCTGCGGGGTGGTACCGGCAAGCGCGGCGATGAGCAGGCTCGCCACGGCCTCGGCGAGGTGGATGTTGGTGGTCGACAGGTGCTGAGTGTTGTCCCCCAGGCCGGTCAGGAATGCGGAGATCAGGGTACGGACGGCGGTGTCGGATCGCACCGGTACGGCGGTACTGCGCGCTATGCGGTCGGCGTGGCTGCCGAGCATGCCACGCGGCAGCCCGAGAACGACGACGTCGCAGCATTCCGCGACGGCCAACTGGAACGCCCGGGTGGTGTCCAGAGCAACGAGATCGCCCGGACTCACCCGTGCGCAGCGGTCGTCCTGAGCGACCCGCGCCGATCGACTGCGGTGCAGGGTCACCACGACCAGATCAGGATCGGTCGAGGCGATCTGGCTGGCCTCCCGGCTGACCGTGTGCGCGCTTCCCCGGACGCGGGCCGCGACCACAGGTCCGATCCGGGTGTGCGCCAGGTCCACCCGGAACTGGCTGTCCGCGCGGGACTTGACCCGCAGCGGTACCAGCGCCCCCGACAACGCCGCCTGTAGCTCGTCGATGTCGCGATAGGCGACGGCGCTGCCCGTCGCGTTCATGGTCCAGCCTCCTCTGTCCACCGTGGTGCACGGGGACGAGAGGAGCGGCTGAGCCGCCAGATACACCTCGCAGGGCCC
>JBBWZQ010000085.1:0-17367 GCA_039649115.1 Micromonosporaceae bacterium
TCGACCGCGTGCTGGTACCCCCACTTCTCGAAGGCACCGAAACTCGCCAACGGACCGCTGAGCGGAATCGACGCCCCGATCCTGATCGGACCACTGGACGACGACGAACTCGAAGAACCATTACACGCCGTAAGAGCGCCAGCAAGGACAAGACTTGCCACCGCCAAGGCATCGCGGCTCCGGACGGCCATCGGGCCTCACCTCCAGCCCGCGCACTCCTGGCCGCCCGCGCGGCGCCAACACCGGACCACCAACCATGGCACGTGCCGGGTCCGGGCTCCGGCAATATCGGCGATGTCCGATCAGCCGGGCGTGCTCCCCGCAACCTGGTTGCGCCCGTTGCGCTTGGCCACGTACAGCTCGGCGTCGGCGGCCTCGATGACCGCCTGCGCGGTGCCCTCCTCGCAGGCGACGACGGCGGCGACGCCGATGCTGACGGTCACCATTCCGCTGGCCGCGAGCTCGTGCGGCTCGTTCAGGGCCGCGACCGTCGCCAGGATGCGCCGCGCCACCCGGGACGCGGCCGGAGCCTCGGCGCCGGGCAGGATGACAGCGAACTCCTCCCCGCCGTAGCGGGCCACCAGGTCGGTGTCGCGGACCTGGTCCCTCAGCACGTCGGCGACGCGGCGCAGGCACTCGTCTCCGGCCGCGTGCCCGTAGTTGTCGTTGTACAGCTTGAAGTGGTCGATGTCGATCATCAGGACAGCCACGGAGCTGGCGTGCTGCACCGCCCTGCGCCATTCGTGGTCGAGGACGTCGGCCAGCCGGCGCCGGTTCGCCAGGCCGGTGAGCGGATCGGTCACGCTGAGCAGTTCGAGTCGGGTGTTCGACTCCGCGAGCGCGTCGGTCCGCTCGGCGACCTTGCGCTCCAGCGACGCGTACACCAGAGCGTTGTCGAAGGAGACCGCGAGCTGGCCGGCGATGAGCATCACGCCGTCGAGCCGGTCGGCGGTGAAGGCACCGCGGCTGAGCCGGTTCTCCAGCAGCACCACCGCGTGCAGCGCGCCGCGGATGAGGATCGGCACCACGAGCAGCGAGCAGCACGCCAGACCGGCGAGGTACGGATCGCGGGTGAAGCGGTCGTCGCGCGTGGCGTCCTCGACGAGCAGCGGCTCGCGGGTGCGTTCGGCATAGCGGAACGCGGACAGGGGCAGCAGGCCGGCGGCTCCGGCTTCCTCCACCGAGATGGTCGCGGCGCTGTCGGTACCCGTCGCGCCGGTCGGGGCGGGCAGTACCCAGTCCTGGCCGTCGTCACCGTGCAGCAGGACCCATACGGTGGTGGCGCCGGCCATCGCGCCGAGCACCTCGACGACCCGGTTGCGCAGCCGGTCGAGGTTGGTCTCCGAGCTGAGCGCCTGCGAGGCTCTGAGGATGCTGAGCAGATCGATCGTGTCGGTGGAGAAAGTGGCGCTGTGCTGTGGTTCAGCCACGTTCTGGCCGGTGGGCGCGGATGCCTGCGCCGGCAGGAACGGGTACTGGCGGTCCATTTCCCGTACCTTCGCGGTGGCGCCCCATGCCCGGTACCAGTGCCGCGCCTGGCCCAGCAGGATACGGCCGATGTGCTCCAGCCCGTACGCCAGGTGGAACAGGGCGGCACGTTCGGTGATCAGCGCCTGGTGCCACGGGCGGTGCCGGGAGGTGACCTCCTGCATGGCGGCGTCGAAGGCCTCGGCCGCCGCCCGGAAGCCGCCCACCGCCCAGGCCCGTTCGGCCTCGACCAGCCGGAGCAGGTGCAGGAAGTTGCCCGGGGCGTCGGCGGCGCGGGCCACCAGCCAGCCGCGGCAGGCATCCAGCTCCGCCAGCGTGGCGGCCCGGTCGGCAGGCGCCTCGTGCCGGGCCCGTTCGGCCAGCGCGAGCGCCTGGAGCAGGTGTGCCGACGCGGTCGGATAGAGCGCCGGGATCAGCGGGGTCAGCGCCATCGCCGCCGCCGCGTGCCGGGCCAGCTCGGCGGAGTGGCCGAAGATGGCCGCGGCCAGCGCGCGGGGGGCGTGAAACATGGCGTCACTAGGGGGATTGGCGGCCAGCACGTCCGGGTAGGCGGCCTCGTCGAAGGACGGATCGGTGAAGCTGCCCAGGGCGTAGGTCTCGCCGCGCAGCGCCCGCACCAGTTGCTGGTAGGGCAGCTCCCCCGCGGCGGCGTGGTTGTTGCCGGTCCGGGTCGCCAGCGCGAGCGCCGATTCGACCTCGCCGAGCAACGCGTCCAAGGTCGGTGCGCAGTCCAGCAGCTGGGGCAGCGACGCGTGAAAGGTGGAGCAGGCGTTCTGCAGGTCGCCACCGTGGACGAGCCCTTCACGGGCGCGGTGGGCCTGCCGGACACCGCTCTCCAGCGGTTCGAACCACGCCGCGGCGGCGAGCGCGTACAGGAACCGGGCCTGCCCGGTCTCCGGTTCGTAGCCGCGTGCTTCGGCCACGGCGAGGACCCGGCGCATGACCCGTTCGCCGTTGCGGTAGTCCCCCGACAGCGGGATGGTGACGTGGGTCGCGTGGCTGAGCGGGCCGACCAGCGCGGCGGCGGGTCCGTGCTCGGCCCAGATCCGCCCCGACTCGACCACCAGCCATGCCATGATCTCCTGGTCGGACCAGCAGGCCGGTGGCATCATGCGGTTGATGAGCCTGCCGACCGCGCACATCGTCGGGTCCGTCACCTCCGGCCGCCGCAGGTCGTCGGCCTCGCTGCCGCCGGCCACCCAGCGGTACAACGCGTCCAGCCCCCGTTCGACCTCGGCACCGACCTGCTCGGACCCGGGTACCGCCACCCCGAGTCGGCGCAGCATGTCCAGGCCCAGGGCGACCGCCTCCCGCGGCCGGTTGCGGATGGCCAGGCTGTTGACCTGGACGCAGGCGGTGTCGACCTGTTCCAGCGGACCGGGGTGGCGACGCTCGATCGAGCGGTAGACCTCGTCGGCTTCCGCGTGACGGCCCAGGCCGTACAGCACCGCATGCAGTTCGGTCTCCACCGCGGCGATGAGCGGGTCGTCCGCGCCTGCACCGGAGGTCGCCACCAGGGACAGTGCCGCGGCCAGGAGTCGCTCCGCCATGGTCGGGTTGAGCAGCCGGTGCTGGACGGCGGCCTCCCGGAGCAGGACGGCGACCTCGCGGCACTCCCCGGGCTCGGTGATGGCGTCGACGGCCAGCAGGTACTGCTCGGCGGCGACCACGCCGAGGCCGGGCCGCGGCGCGAGCCGGTGGCCGAGGGTGCGGTGCAGTTCGCGGCGCGCCTGCGGGTCCAGCCGGGTGTACGCGGCCTGCTGGACCCGGTCGTGGCGGAAGCGCACCGAGTCGTCGCCGTTCTGCTCCCGGACCAGCAGCCCGTCCTCCAGCGAGGGCAGCAGCCGTTCCTCCACCGCGATGGCGGGCAGGTCGCTCGCGGCCTGCAGCAGGTCGAGTTGTACTTCGCCGCCGAGACAGGCCAGCACCTCCAGCAGGGCGAGAGTCGGCGCGGGCAACGTCCCGATCCGCGCGGAGAGCAGGTCGACCACGTCGCCGCGGCCGAGGTAGCCGCGCAGCGTCCCGGCGTCCCAGGTCCAGCCGTCCGGTCCCAGCAGCAGCGCACCGTCACGGCGCAATCCGTTGATCATCTCGACGGTGTCGTACGGGTTGCCGCCGGTGCGACTGCCGACCGCTTCGGCCAACCGGGTCGCCTCCACCGCCGGCAGGCGCAGCATCTCGCCGAGCAGCGTGCCCAGCTCCGCTGACGGCAGGTTGCGCAGCCGGACATGGTCCGGTGCCATGTCCAGGTCCCGCCAGCGCGACAGCAGCGTGGTCAGCGGGTGGGCGGCGTCCACCTCGGCCTCGCGGTACGCGCCGACCAGTAGCAGACCACTGAGGTCGGCGTCGACGAGGACCGCGTCGACGAAGCCCAGCGGGATCGGGCCGGCCCACTGCAGGTCGTCGACGACCATGACCACGGGACGCTGCGGGCTGGCGACCGCCTGCAGCACCTCCAGGCCGATGCGCTGCAGCCGCGCCTGTGCCGTGCGCGGGTCGCCGGTCACCGTCTCCGGCGCGACCCCCAGCAGCAGCGCGAACTCCGGTACCAGTCCGATCAGGGCGGTGTTCGGGCCGAGACGGTGGCGGATGCTCTCGCGAAGTACCGCCAGCTCCTCCTCCGGCTCGGCCAGCAGCATCCGGCCCAGGGCACGGAACGCCTGGCGGACCGCGTCGGTGTCGACATCCCGGCGGTACTGGTCGAACTTGCCGGTCACGAACCAGCCGCCGCGCGCCGCGACCACGGATCGCAGCTCGTCGATGAGCGCCGTCTTGCCCACTCCGGGCACCCCGCTGACCAGCACGCCGCGGCCCCGGCCAGCCACCGCCTCGTCGAACGCCGTACCCAGTGCGGCGGTCTCGGCGTCCCGTCCGACCAGCCGGGACGGCGGCGAGAGCCGCAGCGGGAAGTCCCGCTCGCCCAGCGGGAAGCTCGCGCCGGGGCACTCGGCCAGCAGGGTCAGGTCGTGCGCCAGCCCTTCGGCGCTCTGGTACCGGCGGTCGGGCTCTTTTTCCAGCAGGCGCAGGATGATGTCGGACAGCACCTGCGGAACGTCGGGGTTCAACTCGGCCGGGGCGGTGGGCACCCGCGCCAGATGGTCGTGGGTCAGCCGCAGCGGGTCACCCGTGCCGAACGGCGGCCGGCCGGTGGCCAGTTCGTAGAGGGTGGCGCCGAGCGCGTACAGGTCGGCCCGCTGGTCGACCGGCCGGCCGGTCCGGCCGGTCTGCTCAGGGGCGAGGTAGGCGAGCGTACCGGCGATCTTGTGGTGGTGGGTGAAGCCGGGCCGCTCCTCCGCGAACGTCGTGGCCAGATCGAAGTCGATGAGAATGGGCCGGCGGGGATGGCCGGCGAGCACGATGTTGGCCGGGTTGATGTCCTTGTGGACCACGCCCCGGCGGTGCATCCGGGCGACGACGCCGGCGAGATCCAGCGCGAGCGGCACCACCTCGGCCGGCTCCAGCGGGGCGGCTGAGATCACCGTGGCCAGCGCGGTCCCGGCCGTGTCCACGAGCATGATCGCTGCGGCGTGGCCGGAGTCCGGAGCCAGGCCGGGGATGCCCTCGACACCGGCCAGCCGCTCCAGCATCGCGAGCTCGTGGCGCAGCCGCTGCGCGGCGCCCGGCCCCAGCGGCTCCTTGCGGACGACCGCGGTGCCGGCGCGGTCCGGCAGGCGGATCCGGGTCACCCGGGTGCGCTCGCTGTCGTACAGCAGCTCCTCCGGCAGGTCGCAGCCGGTGCCGGCGGACGGGCCGCCCACCTGCGTGCCGCCTGTGATCGTCATTGCCTGAGCCCCCGGGGTCCGCCGTCGCACGAGACGCCGCGACGGGCGTGTCTTCATCAGAGCCCATCGACTGCCCGGCCCACGATCTGCGGATTTTGCCCGCGGCCGGGGTCGAGTCCACCCGGCAGTGGCAATCCCCGCGCAACGCCGTGCAGGTCCTGCGGACCCTGCTGCGGCACGGCGCCGACCCGAACGCCGTAAGAGGGCATCTCATCCCCTTTTCGTGATGTTCTGGTATGAACACGGCATGCGATTTCATGATCGACGTCCCACCATTGTGGAGGTTGGTTTGGTAGTTCAGGTCGGTGAATACTCCTCACCGGCCGTACCGCACCTCGGGCCGTTCGCCGGAACCGTCCGCCGCGATCCGGGACGCACAGACGGTCAAGACATCGGGCAACGTACCCGAACACTCGCAAGGAATCGACGCGGGCAAGAAGATCAAGGGCCGCAAGCGGCATGTCGCCACGGACGTGCTCGACCTGTTGCTGGTGGTACTGGTGACCGCGGCCAGTGTGCAGGACACCACCGGCGGCCGGGGCGTGGTGGAGCAGGTCGCCCGCCAGCACCCCATGGTGGCGGTCGCGTGGGCGGATTCCGGGTACAAGCAGAGCGGGAAGCGGCCACCGGACCGAGCGGACCGCCTCGGCACGGGCATCTGCTTCCGGGCGCCACCTGCGGCACCGAGAACCTTGTTGCTCGTGCCTGGGTCGCCCGCGGCGTGCTAGGCCAAGCCGGCGCGGTCTACCAGTTCCGCCACGCCCTGGTCCGCGATCATCTCGCGGGTCACCACCGCCATCGCCAGAAGCGACGCTGACGCCGTACGACCAGGCTGCCGGCTCGCTGCTTGCCCCGCACCGCGAAGTGCAGTCCGTGTCCGGACCCCTGGCCGGTGGGCACGCCCCGGATCCGGGAGCTGCCGGCGATCATCTCGACGTCGTCGATGTCGACGGAGGCCCCGCTCGGCACCACGAGCGTGGTCGAGCCCGCCGTGACGTTGAGCTCGATCTCCACCACCCGGTGGGCGATGAGGGCATCGGTGAAGTCGAGCTTCACCGAACCCGCCCGGGCTGTCACCTGCAAGTGCCGGGCCACCACCCACGGACCGCGCCGCTTCAGGCTGGCCGCGGTGGTACGCAACTCGGCGTGCTCCGGCGCGGCCGGCGACACCGGTCCGCCGGGCAGGTCCGCCACGAACGGCTCAACCTCGGCGAACGTGCGCGCGGCGAGCACTCCCGACAACCGCTGCTCGAACTCGTCCAGGGTCAGCCGGCCCTCGCCGGCAGCCTTGCGCAGCCGCTCGGCAACCGCCTCGCGGTCGGCATCCGACATCCGCACCTGCGGGGGCTGCGGTACCAGGTCTCCGCTCATCGGCCACCACCCTATATGTGATTAGTGAGCGTGGCGGCGTTCACCAGCTTCCAGAGAGGACCGATCACGATGTGCCGCACGTGGTGGCCTGCCGCGCCCTGGGGGTGTCGCAGTCCTGGTTCTACAAGTGGCACGGCCGGGCGCCCAGCCCGCGTCAGCAGCGGCGGCAGCGGTTGGCCGACGCGATCCGGGCGATCTTCGACGCCTCCGGCGGCACCTATGGCTCACCCCGGGTCGCGCTGGAGCTGCGCGCTGGGGTGGCGGGTCAGCGTGAACACGGTGGCCCGGCTGATGGCCGACCTGGGCCTGGCCCGTGCGGCCAGGCCCCGCCGCCGCTCGTTGACCAGAGCGGGCAAACGGCCGGTAGCGCCAGACCGTGTGCGCCGCCAGTTCACCGCTGTGGCACCGGACGTGCTGTGGTGCGGCGACCTGACCGAAGTCCAGACCGATGAGGGAAAGCTTTACCTCTAACGGTTCTGGACCTGTTCAGCCGTCGCGTGCTCGGCTACGCCATGGCCGAGCATCACGACGCCGAGATGGCCGTCGCGTCGCTACGGATGGCCATGGCCAACCGGGGCGGCGTCGTCGACGGAGTGATCTTCCACAGCGACAGGGGCAGTGAGACCGCGCAGGCCTTCGAGACGGCCTGCCGGCGACTGGGCGTCGTACAGCCCATGGGCCGTGTCGGGTCAGCCCTTGGACAAATGCCGCCGCCGAGGCGTTCAACTCGACCATCATGGTCGAGTACATCCACCGTCACCACTTCCGTACACGGGCTGAGGCCCGGCTGAAGACAGCGACCTGGATCGTGGACTTCTACAACACCCGTCGGCGGCACAGCGCCTGCCAGGGCATGTCACCCATCAACTACGAGCGATACATGGCCGAGGCTCGGGGGCCGAAGCCGCATAGAGGAGTCCTCCACGCTTCGAGGGGATTGACAGTCGGCTCACGACGATGCCGAGTTAGAGGCGTTGAATGCTGTCGCGCGGCAGTGCCTGGCGGCCGGTCAGGGCGAGTTGGACTTGGGTTCTGGCGGGTACCGGGCCCGCCGATCCGGGCGGTGGCTTGAGCGGTCCGAATCCGTCGGGCCCGAGCACCTGTGCGTCGGGTGACGGCGGCATGGCTGGAGCGCTGGTTGACGTACCTGCGGTTGGGCTTGCGGGCGAACTGGTCGGCGTTGCTGGTCGCCGTGTCCGGCGAACCGGCAGGCATCGGCGACGACCCCGACCGCATCGCCGAGCTGGACCTGGCCATCGGCGCTGCTGCCGGGCCCGTCCATCGGTTGGTGGACCGCCGGGTACATCGACCGGTCGTTCCGCTGCGTACGGCGGATCGACATGGTGGACCAATGGACGATGACAACGCGGTGATCATCCGCGGGTTGGCTAGGAACTACGGCGCATACCGGGCAGTCGACAACCTTCACCTCACCGTGCCGCGCGGTGAGGTGTTCGCTCTGCTCGGCCCCAACGGTGCCGGCAAGACCACCACCGTGGAGATCCTGGAGGGCTATCGCCGGCGGGACGGCGGTGAGGTCGAGGTGCTGGGGCGCGACCCGCGCGATGCCGACCCGCGGTGGCGCTCGCGCATCGGGATCGTGCTGCAATCGACCGGCGAGTTCGAGGAGTTGACGGTCGAGGAGGTGGTCGGCCATTTCGCCCGCTTCTATCCGAACCCCGACGATCCGACCAAGGTCATCGGACAGGTCGGACTGGCCGGCAAGAGCCGCGCCAGAGCGAAGACCCTTTCCGGCGGCCAACGGCGTCGCCTCGATCTCGCGTTGGGCATCATCGGCCGGCCGGAACTGCTGTTCCTCGACGAGCCCACGACGGGCTTCGACCCGCAGGCGCGGCGGGAGTTCTGGGACCTGGTCCGGAGCCTCGCCGCCGCCGGTACCACGATCCTGCTGACCACCCACTACCTCGACGAGGCCGAGGCATTGGCTGATCGGGTCGGCGTCATCGCGGAGGGTCGCCTGATCGAGGTGGCTACCCCGGCGAGCCTCGGCGGTCGCAACCTCGCCCGTGCGCGGGTGCGCTGGCTGGACCGGGACGGGCCCCGGGAGCAGGACACCGAGACGCCGGGCGCGGTGGTACGGGCTCTGGTGGACCGGTTCGGCGGCGAGGTGCCCGAGTTGACCGTCAGCCGGCCCACGCTGGAAGACGTCTACCTGTCGATGATTCATGAGGATGCGTGATGACGACGAGCACGGTGGCCCGGCAACGATTCCGTCCCAGCATCGTGGGGCTCGGTGTGTTACGTGGCCGCCTGGAGGTCCGGCAGTTCTTCCGGGCGCGCGACTCGATGATCTTCTCCTTCGCGCTGCCGATCCTGCTCATGGTCGTCTTCGGGGCCATCTTCCGGCAGCGGATCGCACCCGGGGTGACCTTCGCGCAGTACTTCGTCAGCGGGATGATCGCCGCAGCGCAACTGACCAACGGGTTCCAGACGCTGGCCGTGCAGATTCCGATCGAGCGGGATCGCGGTGTCCTCAAGCGGCTCGCCGGCTCGCCCATGCCGGCGGCCGCGTACTTCGTCGGCAAGATCATGATGGTGTACGTGATTGGCATGATCGGCACCGCGCTGGCGTTGGCCATCGCCGTGGCCTTCTACCATCTCCACCTGCCGACCAGCCCGGCCAGATGGCTCACACTGGGCTGGGTCACGCTGCTGGGCATCACGGCATGCACGCTGTGCGGCATAGCGTTCTCCTCCCTTCCCCGCGACGGCAAGCGCGCGCCGGCCATGGTCGTCCCGGTGGCCTTGGTGCTGCAATTCACCTCCGGCGTCTTCTTCGTCTACACCCAACTGCCCCGGTGGATGCAGCATGTTGCCGCGCTGTTCCCGCTCAAGTGGACGGCACAGGGCATGCGCTCGGTCTTCCTGCCGGCCTCGTTCGCCGCCAACGAACCGGCCGGGACCTGGGAACTGGGCCGGGTGGCCGTCGTGCTGAGCGCCTGGGTCGTGATTGGGTTGGCGCTGTGCCTGCTCACCTTCCGTTGGACGGCCAGGGAGGACCGCTGACCGTACCGGCTGCGACCGTCGACTTCTGGCAGCGCTACCACGCCGGCTGGCATGTGCTGGCCGGCGTGGGGCTTGGGCTCGTCGGCGTGTTCGCAGCGGTCGGCGGCAACCTGCCGACGGCGCACCGCACCGCCACGGTGGGACTGCTCGTCGCGCTGCTCCTCTGGTACGCGGCGGTGGGCGTGCCGGCCATGAAGCGGGCCCGCGATCGCCGCGGGGTCGGCTACTTCGCCGGCGTCCTGATCCTGCTCGGCGGCGTCTACACGATGGCGCCGGCGGCCGCGTTCCTGCTGCTCATACTCAGTCCGCAGATCTTCGCAATGATCCAACGCTGGCGTACCCGCCTGGTCGTCCTGGTTCTGCTCTTCGGCGAGGTCGCGGGCGCGGCGCTGGTCCGCCGTGGGTTCACCGCAGCCACGCTCGGTCAGATCACGGTCACGGCCCTGGTCCCGCTGGTCTTCGCCATCATGGCCGGCGCATACATCACAGGCATCATCGCGCAGAGCCGCCACCGTGCCACCCTCATCGACGAACTGACCCGCACCCGCGAGGATCTGGCCGCCCAGCGGCACGCCGCTGGTGTCCACGCCGAGCGGGAGCGCCTCGCCGCCGAGATCCACGACACCCTCGCCCAGGGCTTCACCAGCATCCTCATGCTCACCCAGTCGGCCCGGGTGCTGCTGGACCGCTCGCCCTGCGCCGTCGTCGCGGGGTCGCTCGACCTCATCGAAAGCACCGCGCGGGAGAATCTCGCCGAGGCACGCGCCCTGGTCGCCGCGCTGGCCCCGCCGGACCTCGCCGACCACACGCTCGCCGACGCGCTCATCCGCCTGGCCGAGCGACACACCCGCGATACCGGCGTACCGGCCAGCGTCACGGTCCACGGCGTCACAACCGGCCTGGCGCCGGAGACCAACGTCGTGTTGCTACGGGCGACGCAGGAGGCACTGAGCAACGTGGGCCGACACGCCGCGGCGAGCGAGGTACGGATCGAGCTGTCCTACGACGCCGCGACGGCCGCCGTCGCGGTCGTCGACAACGGTCGCGGCTTCGACCCTCGACGGATCTCCGGCGGATACGGGTTGAAGGGCTTGCGCAGCCGTGCCGCCGCCTTCGGCGGTACCTGCTCGGTGTGGTCGCGCCCCGGCGCGGGAACGACTGTCCGGGTGGAACTGCCGCGGCTGGGCCGGGCAGCGGCGGTGCAGTCGTGACGATCCGGGTCATGCTGGTCGATGACCACCCGGTCGTCCGGGTCGGGCTGCGGGGCATGCTCGCGGCGGCCGACGATCTGGAGGTCGTCGGCGAGGCCGGCAGCGGCCAGGAAGCACTCGTCCTGACCGCCACGCTGCGCCCCGACGTCGTGCTCATGGACCTGCGGATGCCCGGTTCCGACGGGGTGACCGCGACGGCCCGCATCGGCGAACGCTTTCCCCAGGTACGGGTACTGGTGCTCACCACATACGACACGGACGCCGACATCCTGCCCGCCATCGAGGCCGGTGCCGCCGGGTACCTGCTCAAGGACACACCGGTGGCCGCGCTCGCCGAGGCGATCCGGGCCGCCGCGCGCGGCGAGACCGTACTCGCCTCGCAGGTGGCCGCGCGACTACTGACCCGGCTACGCGCGCCAGCGGCGGAACAGTTGACGCCACGGGAGGTCGAGGTGCTGTCGCTGGTCGCCCAGGGACTGTCCAACGTGGAAATCGGGCGGGTGTTGCGGATCGGCGAGGCAACGGTCAAAACGCACCTACTCCGGGCGTTCGCGAAACTGGGCGTCAACGACCGCACGGCGGCGGTGACGGCCGCCCTCGGCCGCGGCATCCTCCCGCCGCCACGCTGACCGTTGTCCGACGCGGCCCGCAAGGCCGTTCGGACACCGAACTTCCTGCTAACCTCCAGCAAACCGCGGGCCTGGGCGCGCGGAAACTGAGTCCAGGTCGGCCCCACCCCGTCGCGGCGCGGGTCCAAGACCGCGGCGGCGCAGGATCCTCCGTACCGAAGTCGCCGAGACCCGCACGCCGAGGTGGCGGGCACTCCCCCACGATCCTCAGGTAGCCCCAGCGGGGTTCTCCCGCGCCAGCCGGACCACCAGCGCGACGACCTGTCCGTCCAGACCGCGCGAGTCACGCCCTGTCCTTGGACAGGTCCACCGCCGAGCGACCATCTCCCGATGCCAGCGCAGCAACGTCGCCGGCGTGACCAGCAATGACGCCCATCGCTCCCGCGGCAACAGCCTCACCAACGCGGCCAGCAGTATCCGGTCAGCAGGGGTATCCGCGGACGTGGCACCTGGCGGCGCAACACCGCCAACTGACGGCGCAGCACCGCGATCTCCACCGCATACGCGTCCGGCGTCGCACCGTACCCCAGCACGCCACCGTACGGACCACCACAACCCCGAGCCTGCCCGACCCGCATCTCCGCAGGCCAGAGCCGTCACCCTGACGTGGCACCCCACAGCCAGCACCCTTCGGGTCACGCTGGCCGGCCACCAGCGCTGTCGTCTCCGTTGCCTGAGCGTGAGGGCTTGGCTCCCTTCGCTGGGGCCTTGCCCTTCTTGGCGGCACGGGCGTTGGCCGCGGCTCGGGCGTCGGCCATCGCCTGCACCACGGCGGTGACGGCCTCGGCCATCGTCGGGCCCTCGGCCCGGATCAGCGGATTGTCCTTGTTCGTCCACGCCACCGCGTTGGGAGATCGCTGCGCCGTTGATTCGCCGGCGTCCGGCACCCGGAAGCACGCCGCATCGCCCACCCGCTCACTTTGCCACGACGGCGCATAGCCCGGCCACTCTGCCCGCCTGTCCACTGTGGTCATTGCCGGGGTGAGTGGGTTGCCGGCCGCGGCGGCGTTGCGGTACCAATGCCGGGGCCGATAGATTCGGGCCGTGACGATCGACGATCGCCTCACCACATGCGGCGTTCTCTGGTCGGCCTGGGCCGAGCGCGGCCGGGCGATGACCGACGAGCAGTGGCGGCGGCCGACCAGGCTCGGTGGCTGGGACGTGCGGAGCCTCTACGCACACGCCGCGATGTGGCCGGCCACGCTGGCGGCGCTGGTCGAGCGCGTGCGGGACGCCGAACCGGCGGTTCCCACGGCCGCCGCGCTCCTGCGGTATGTCAACGCCCCGGACGGGATCGCGCACAGCATGCGGGAGCAGACCGCGACGAACGCCAGCGAGGATGCGGCGCGGCTAAGTACCGCGCAGATGGTCAACCAGTTCGCCGCCACGGGGCCGCAGGCCATCGCCGGCGCACGGCGGCTCGGCTCCGTCGTGGTCGATTACTTCCGGGCGTTGATGCCCCTGGAGGAGGCCGTGAGCATCGGCATCCTCGAGGCGACCGTGCACCTGCTCGACCTGCTCGACGCGCTGGGCCGGCCGGCGGCGGAGGTTCCCGCCGAGGGGCTGGCCCACACCGTGGCGGTGCTCGTGCAGATGGCGCCGCCGGTCGACCTCATCGAGGCGGCGACCGGTCGGGGCCGCGTCGGACTGTTCCCGCTGCTGTCCTAAGACCGTGTCTCACTCGGGTTGTTTGCAAGTTTGCGGTAGCAGACGAGAGCGCACGCGATGGTGACGAACGAGGCGAAGTGGCTGGCCTAGCGGTCGTAGCGGCGCACCAGGCGTCGGTAGCGCGTCAGCCACGACATCGTCCTCTCGATCACCCAGCGGTGACGGCCCAGCCGTGGTGAGGACTCGACCTTCGTGCGAGCAATCCGTACCGTGATGCCTGTGCCGCTCGGAAATACGGTTCGGCTACGCTGCCTGGGAATACTCGTGATCAGGCCATTGAGGATCTTCATGCGGCGGATCCGTGTTGCGGCGATGTCAACGACCGCGGCTGGGGCAGCATCGGCGGCACCGGGTGGGCGTTGCCGGCGAGCCTGTGGGGTCTGTGTTCGTTGTAGTGGACGACGTAATCGCCCAGGACGGCCAGCAGGTGCCGCGGATTGTAGATCAGGATTCGGTCCAGACACTCGCGACGTGCGGTGCGTACCCACCGCTTCGCACACGCATTCGCCCTGGGCACCCGCGTGGACTGCGGAGTATGTCGATGCCCTCGCTGGTGAACACCTCGTCGAACACAGCGGTGTACTTGGTATCCCGATCGCGGATCAAGAATCGGAACTGCCCGACCCGCTCCCCCAGGTCCAACATCAGGTTACGGGCCTGCTGCGCCACCACACCCCGGTGGGGTTGGTCGTGGCGCCCAGGATGCGCACCCGCGGATTTCCCCGGGGCACCACACCTCGGACATGCTCGGGTGGACCTTGACTTGCCTGCTTCGGCCGCGACGATGAAGGTGGTCGAACGAGCCGTCTCGATGCTGGCCTCGGGCACAATCTGACAGGAGCTTGGTCATGGCCGTAGCGGTGAGCGAGATTCCGGTCGACTTCCGTGGTGACGGCGCTGGCACCGCCGAGCTGACGTGGGGGCAGCTGCAGATCTGGCGGACGGCCTGCCAGACCGGACGCACGATGAACATCGTCACGCCGGTGCCGCTTCCCGAGGGTACGCACCTTGCGGACATGGTGGCGCTGCTGCGGTTCATCCTCAGCCGTCATCCCGCGTTGCGCTCCAGGCTGCGCTTTGCCGGCGGACCGTCGGGTTCCGCGCATCCGTGGCAGGTCGTCGCGGAGTCGGGCGAGGTGCCGTTGCAGATCGCCGATATCGGCGACGGCGATCCCTCGGCCGCCGCCGAGGAACTGCGCTCGCGGTACGAACTCACCAGGTTCGACTACGAAAACGAGTTCCCGGTCCGGATGGGCATTGTGCGGCAGTCTGGCGTCCTCCGTGTCATGGT
This sequence comes from Micromonosporaceae bacterium, assembly GCA_039649115.1. Taxonomy (GTDB): domain Bacteria; phylum Actinomycetota; class Actinomycetes; order Mycobacteriales; family Micromonosporaceae; genus DATEJJ01. The sequence goes on from JBBWZQ010000085.1 coordinate 14,468, forward strand.
GGTGGGCTTCAGCCACGTGATGGTCGACGGCGCCGCGCTTGCCGCCCTGACTCGTGACACAGAGCATCTCGACCGCGCGACCGGCGGAGCGATGCCTGGGGCCCGCGGGCTGGACCCGTTGGACCTGGCCCGGGTCCAGAGCGGTCCCGCCGGGCGACGGCAGACCGGCAGGTGTATGCGTTACTGGGAAGCACAGCTCGGGAGGCTTACTTCCTGGCGTAACGACCGGCCGGTCGATCCGCGCGAGCCGCGCTTCCGGGAGCTCGCGGTGGACTCGCCCGCGATGGGGATCGGCCTGCGGGCCATCGAGGCTCGCGCCAGGACCAGCAGCTCGTACGTGCTGCTCGCTGCCTACGCGGTGGCGGTGGCGCGGGTCCTGGGCCGCAACCCGAGCGTCGCCCAGATCGCTGTGAGCAACCGGTTCCGCCCGGGCTTCGCGGACGCGGTCCTCCAGCTGTCCCAACCGGGAATCTGCGTGGTGGACGCCGCGGCGGCCACCTTTGACGAAGTCGTGGGGCGGGCCATGACCGCGGCGACGACCGCGTCGTTCTTCGGGTATTACCACCCGGTGGAACGCGACAGGCTGCTGGACCGGGTCGCGGACGCGATGAGCCGACCGGTCGACATCTCCTGGCACCTCAACGACCGCCGCACGCTGCTGGGTGCACAGGACAGCGGCGGAGCGCCCACCGGGCGGGAGGCGGAAACCGCACTGCGGGATGCGCTGCCGCGTACCAGGCTGTATTGGGATCGCGCGCAGCCCACGTTTGACGGCAGCCTGTTCATGCAGGTCGACGCCGGCCGCGGACCGACCATTTCGAGCCGGAGGGCGACGTTGGATGACGGACTGCCCGCGGTCCGCATGGAAGTCTGGACGGACACACACCAGTTCGCGCTGGACCAGGTCGAGACGCTTGTACGGGAGATGGAAGCGATCGTGGTGGAGGCGGCCTTCGACGCGAAGGTTCCCACCGGCGTGGGCTAGCATGCCCGCTGGACAGGACTCCGGAAATTGCGCATGGGGGTACGGCAGCTTCTGTGGGAGGTTCAGCCAAGTGAACGGGTCCCCGCTCGATGTGGTGGCATTTTTCCTTCCGCAGTTTCATCCGATACCCGAGAACGACCGTTGGTGGGGGCCGGGGTTCACGGAATGGACGCACGTCGCGGCGGCCGCACCTCTCTTCGACGGCCATCTCCAGCCGCGCCTGCCTGCTGACCTTGGATTCTACGACCTGCGCGTACCGGAGACCCGCCGAGCGCAATGGGAGCTCGCGGCACGGTACGGCGTGACCGCGTTCTGCTACTGGCACTACTGGTTCGGCGGCGGCGTGCGGCTCCTGGCGCGGCCGGCCAAGGATTTGCTGGAGAACCCGAAACTGCCGCACCGGTACTGCCTCGGCTGGGCGAACCAGAGCTGGACCGGGGTCTGGCACGGTCGGGGCGACGAGATACTCCAGCGGCAGCGATACCTCGGCGAAGCCGACAACATCGATCATTTCAACTATCTGCTGCCACATTTCATCGACGAACGGTACCTGACTGTCAATCGCAGGCCCGTGCTCTACCTCTTTCGTCCCAGCGACGTTCCCGGTCTCGCCGGGCTGGTGGCTCTCTGGCAACAGATGGCATTGGACGCGGGTCTGCCCGGAATCCACTTCGTCGGCGATGCGGACGGCCCGTGGGTGCACGACCGGGACCAGCCGCTCGACGCCGCGGTGTGGAATCCTGCTCCGCCACCTCAAGGACACGAGTGGGAGGCCAGCTTTTCCGGAACCCCTCTTCGCGAGGGCCCCAGGGCCTTTCCGTACGACAAGACGTACGCCGACTGGCTGCTTTTCGGGCGGAGCGCCCAGGTCCGGCAACACCCCTGTGTCGTGCCGGGATTCGACAACACGCCGCGCTCGGGACGGCGCGGGATTCTTCTGCACCGTCCCGACCCCGGCGTCTTCGAGATCGCGGTCAAGGAGGCGGTACGCCGTGAACGGGCGATGCCGGGCCCGCACATGATGTTCGTCAAGTCCTGGAACGAGTGGGCGGAGGGATCGATCATGGAGCCCGATCAGCGCTTCGGCCACGCGTTCCTCAGCGCTCTTGAGCGTGGACTCAGGCCGGGATCATGAGGTATGGCCGGCCGGCCGCTGGACGGTCACGCGACGACCCGGGCCACAGCCGGTGCGGCCCGGGTCGTCAACGCCGTGCGCCACAGTGGATCCGGGCGCGGTCCCGGACTGGTGGGGTCCTAATACTGCAACGGAGGGTCGTTACCTTTAGGGCTTTCGAGTCGTTCGCGGTAGTGGCTGGGCTTGGCCTCGGCTTGCCGTTGGCGACGCCAGTGCGACCAGTGCAGCACGTGATCCACGGTGGTTCTGGCGGCGTTGATGAGTTTGCCGTGCAGGCGACGGATCTCGTTGGTGCTCAGCGGGATGAGCGCGCCCTGGGCACCGGTGGATCCCCTTTGTGGCCTCCTGGGCGCGGATGGCGACCAGGAACGCGGCGGCGAGCATGGCCAGGGTGATGTGGGCGTACCAGGCGTCGTAGCGAAGTACCTGGTACTGGTCCAGGCCGACCTCGTTCTTCGTGGTCTGGAACGATTCCTCCACCGCCCAGCGGCGCCAGCGACGCGGGCCAGTTCCCGCAGCCGGGTACCACGGGCGCCGAAGCACACGTAGTAGGCGATGTCGGTGGGGTCGCTGACCGAGCGGCGGGCCAGCACCCAGCCCCGCCGCCATGCTCGAACGCGCGGCGGATCGGCAAACTCGCCCGGTCGTAGCGGCGCGGGCCGTGTGCCCCGTCCCCGCAAGACAGGCGTGCCCATGCGCCGGCCGGCACCTTGGCGATCAGCCGGTCAACGCGGGTCCGGGTATGCAGTCCGGAGGCGACCTCGTCGTCGCAGCGGGTGG
>JBBWZQ010000088.1:0-6188 GCA_039649115.1 Micromonosporaceae bacterium
TGGCCTGGCGGATCCACCAGGTGGCGTAGGTGGAGAACTTGTAGCCCTTGGTGTAGTCGAACTTCTCGACCGCGCGGATCAGGCCCAGGTTGCCCTCCTGGATCAGGTCCAGGAACGCCATGCCCCGACCCGTGTACCGCTTGGCGATGCTGACGACCAGGCGCAGGTTGGCCTCCAGCAGCCGGTTCTTGGCCGCCTTGCCTTCCCGTGCCACGATGGCCAGGTCGGCGGCGAGGTCGGGCTGGACGGAGCGGTCGTTGGTCAACTTCTCCTCGGCGAACAACCCCGCCTCCACCCGCCTGGCCAGGTCGACCTCGTCGGCGGCGGTCAGCAGCTTGGTGCGACCGATGCCGTTGAGGTAGGCGCGTACCAGGTCAGCGGAGGCGCCCCGGTCCTCGGCGTCGAGGTCGACTGGCGCGTCCGTGACGTCAAAGTCGTCGACGAACTCGTCGTGCTCCTGCGTCTTCGTAGAGCGAAGGGGCTGTGCCACCGTCACTCGCCTCCCCGTATCCAAACGTGTGTGGCGTACGTGAGAAAGACTGAACCGTCCCACGTGAAGTAGCCGTGAGGCGATCGCCCATTGGCACGATTCCGTGACCCCCCCACCCCATTCCCCCCCATAAACCCCCCTTATCCCACCGGCGGTTTCGCCGATCTTGGAATTCCATACCGGCTATACGCGGGATTTCGTTCCAAGGTTCAGGGTGGTGGGCGCCAACCCGCGGCCAGCAGGGCGGCACGGACCTGCGCCACCACCTCCGCCGGGTGGTGGCGGACCGCCCAGGAGGGGAAGCGCAGCACCCGGTCACCGGCGATCCACAGATCGTTCTGCCGGCGCATGTCCTGCCAGTAGGTGCGTGCCTCCAGGTGCTGGCTGCCGTCGATCTCCAGGTGGATGCGCCATTCGGCGTAGTACCCGTCCAGGTAGCGGGCCCCGCCCCGGGCGTCCCGGCGCCGGGTCTGCAACCGGGGCAACGGCAGTCCGGCCCGTCGCAGGTGCCCGACGAACTGCGCCTCGGGCAGCGAGTGCGCCCCGCCCAGCGCGTCGGTGGCCGCCTCCAGAATGAGGCCCCGGCGCCGTGCCCGGGTGAGCCGGGCGAGCACCTCGTGGATCTCGTTGCCGGCGACGAGGCGCTGCTGGAAGCCCGCCGCGATGACGGCTCGCGCCTGCTCGTCGCGGTGCGCCCATTGCGCGGCGTCCACCAGCGCCCGCGCCGCGGTGGTGTGCGGCGGGGTACCGAGCGGGTTGACCTCGGCCCGGGTCAGCCGGGTGGTCCGGTGCACGACCACGCCGGACGGCGGGTTGGGATCGCGCCGCCGGGCCGGGATGAGCACGTGCACCGGCCCACCGCCGTACCCGCGCAGGCCGCAACTCTCCGCCGCGGTGAGCCCGGCGAGGTACGTGCTGGATCCCAGGGCCAGGTAGGCGATCCACAGCAGTTGTGGCCTGGTGACGGGGCCATCGTGCGTGACGTACACACCGTGGTGAGCCCGTCGCCAGCGGCCGGTGGCCAGCTTGTGCTCGACCTTGGCGGGGCTCAGGTGGCGCAGTGCCTGCGCTCGCGTGAGCACGTCTGACTGGCGCCACAGCAGCATGGCCAAGGGGTCCGCCCGGTCCAGCCACCGGCCGGCGGACCGGCTCGACATGCGCCGGGTGGCAACCATGGCAGCCGATGCTGCCCGACCGCCGACCTCGTGACCAGCCCCGCCCGCCGGCCTGTGGACAACTCCGCGCCGGGAATCCGGAGTCGGGGAATGGTCGCGCGGGCGCCGGCGTCGACCGCCCTCACGGCAGGGGTTCGATGAACGCGCGCTCGACCAGGTGGGCGATGATCGGGCCGGCCACCTCGGCCAGCTCCGCCGCGTCCACCTCGTGCGCGGCGGCGAGCAGCTCGACCTGGTCGCCCAGCGGCAGGCTGCCGTCACACCCGCTGACCAGGGCGAGTACCAGCGGATCGACCTCCTCGCTCCAGCGCAGCCCGTCGGCGAGCGCCAGCACCTGCTGGTCGACCGCCCAGCCCTCGGGCCCGCGGCTCGCGTCCTGGCGCAGCCGCAGTCCGTCGGCCGCCCGGTACCGGTGCGCCAGCAGGTCGGGGGCGGACCGGAGCCAGGACGCGCGGTGGAACCAGGCGGCCACGTGGTCGCCCAGCCGCTGCTCGAAGGGCTGGCGCAGCTCCTCGACGCGTACCTCCGGGTCGGTGTGGCCGCCGCGGCGCAGGTTCACCAGGCCGAAGCCGACCGCCTCCACCTTGTTGGCGTCGAACCAGTCCAGCCACTCGGCGGCCAGCCGGCGATCCGACTCGCCCGCGTCGGACAGCCACAGGTTCACGTACGACATCGGGTCGGTCACCTCGCGCTGCACCACCCAGGCGTCCAGCCCGGTGCCGGCGACCCAGGACGCGACCCGGTCCTGCCACGCCTCCCCGGCGACGTGCAGCCAGTTGGCCAGGTACTGCATGGTGCCGCCCTCGGTGAGCAGGTGCGGCGCCGAGGCGGCCAGCTCGGCGCAGACCGCGTCGCCGGCCCGGCCCGAATCGCGGTACACGTACCGGGCCGGGCCGCCCGGTCCCACGATGAACGGCGGGTTGCTGACCACCAGGTCGAAGCGCCGGCCGGCCACGGGTTCGGCGAGGTCGCCGGCCAGCAGCTCCCAGTCCAGGCCGGCGAGGGCCGCGGCGGTGGCGGCGAAGCGCAGCGCGCGGGGTGCCACGTCGGTGGCGGTCACCCGGTCGGCGTGCGTGGACAGGTGCAGGGCCTGGATGCCGCAGCCGGTACCGAGGTCCAGCGCGCTGCCGACCGGCTCCCGTACCGTCGCGCCGGCCAGCGTGGTGGACGCGCCGCCGACGCCGAGCACGAAGTCCACCGGCAGCGGCGTGGTGCGGGCACCGGCGGGCAGGTCGGCCAGCACCCACCAGTCCTCGCCGTACGGCTCCAGGTCGATCCCGGCCTGCAGGTGTCCACTCTCGACGGACGGGGTGACCAGGCCGGTGTCGAGCGCGTCGGCCAGCGGCAGCGGGTGCAGCGCGCGGGTGACGGTCGCGGCCGGCTCGGCCTGCGCGCACACGAACAGGCGGATGAGGGTACCCAGCGGGTCGCGGTCCTCGGTCGCCCGCAGCGCGGCGCGGTAGTCGTTGCGGCGCATCGCGGCGGTCGCCCCGGGGCCGATCCGGCCGGCGATGCCGGCACTGGTGTACCCGTGCCCGCGCAGCGCGGCCCGCAGCCGGGCCACCTCCTCGGCGTCCAGCAGTGGCTCGATCACGACCCAATCTTCCAGCACATCAACGGAGGCGGCCGGCGAAGGCGAGGATCAGCGTCTGGATCGCCTGGGCCGGGTCCCTGGCCACGAACGTGCGGCCCCCGGTCACCTTGGAGATCTGCGCCAGCGTCGCGCTGTCCGCCTGCGGCCCGACCGCGATGCTGATCACCTGTACCGGCGTCTCCGGCCGCTGCTCGTGGGCCAGCCGGGTGAGCAGGTCGGCCAGGGTCAGCCCGGCGCCGTTCAGCTCGTTGGCCCCGTCGGTGATGAGCAGGACCGCGTTGGTGCTGTTCGCCTGCCAGTGCTTCTGCGACTCGTGGAACGCCGCGTACACGGTGTCGTAGAGCGGGGTGAACCCGGCACCCGTGAGCCGGTTCACCGCGCCGATCATCGCCTGCTTGCGGCTCACCCCGCCGACGGTGCCGGTGATCGGGCCGAACGGGACGAGCTGGCGGTACTCGCTGGTCGAGCCCGGGCGCAGCGAGAAGTCCCAGAGCGTGATGTTCGTGTTGTTGGTCAGCAGGCTGAAGCCGGTCGTGGCGGTCTGCTGGAGCAGTTGCAGCCGCGTCTTGCCGGTACCCGGTACCTGCTGGCCCATCGAGCCCGAGGTGTCCAGCACGGCGGTGATGTTGGTGGCGCGCAGCAGCGACGTCCACACGATGACGATCTGGCTCAGCGCCTGCGCGCCGGGGGTCGCCCGCGCCGGGCCGACCGTGGCCCGGAACCCGCTCGTGGCCGGCAGCGCCTCCGTGTCGTGCACGGTGCGGTCGGCGCCGCGCAGCCCCTGCGAGGCCAGCGCGTCCTGCGCCGCGGCGCGCTGCAGGTACTGCTGGAACTGGGTCGCGGTCGCGCTCGCGGTCGCGTCCACCCAGCTGGCGTGCAGCACCGTGTAGGGGTAGTCGGCGACGATCGGGGCCTGCGCCGGGTAGATCGGCACCAGCGGGTTGGTCGCCCCGGGGCCGCTGTCGTACGCCGCGAGATCCCGTTCGAGCACCGGGAACGCGCCGACGAGGGAGTTGGGTCCGGTGGCCGCGTTGGGGTCCTGGGCGGCGAAGAAGTCGCTGGTGTCGGCCGCCATCGCGCCGATCACTGAGGCGAGGCCGAGGCTCGAGACCAGCTGGGCGTCGCTGACGGTACCGGTGGCGTTCTGGTCCAGCAGGGCCACGACCGACGCGAGCCCGGCCGTCGACACGCCCGGGTCGGCCAGGCCCATCTTCAGCGCCGCCAGCTCCGGGTGCCCGGCCTGCTGGAGGACCTGCGGCTGGGCCATCGCGCCGATGACCTCCTGCCAGCCGAGCTGCCGCTGCGGCCAGCCCAGCGCCTGGGCCAGCCCGCGCCGTACGGCCAGGACCAGGGGTGAGGTCGCGAGGCTCACCGGCTGCTGGGGGAGCATCGTGGCGGCGTCGGGCCGGGTGCCGGCCACGGACAGCCAGAGGGTGGACTCCGGTACCCAGGCGACCGGTCGCGTCCCGTCGCGCGCCGGGTCCCAGGCGGGCCCGACCGCCGCGGCCATCTGGCTCGAATCCTTCGGCGACACGCTCGCGCCCACGCACCGGCCGTTGACCGACGGTCCGCTCGCCGTCCACTGGTCGGCCAGGGTGCGCAGCACCTCGGACACGTTGGGCGCGGCGACCACGTTGATCATCGCGGGCTGGCCGGCGCAGCCGGCCCGTCCGGACTTGGCGGTGAAGACCAGAGCGCCCGCGACCACGGCCACCGCCACCAGGCCCGCCGCGCCCATCCATACTGTGGGTAACCGGAAGCGCACCGGTTGCGTACTGTCCCGGGAACGCCGTCCCCGCGGGTGGTGCGACGTGATCCCGGCATCGGACCTGCTACTTGGCATGGTCTGCCTCCTGGCCCATCGGGAGCGCTCCTGATCCAGTGTGGACCTGCGACGGATACAGCTTCGAATCCGTGACGTATTGTTACCATGTCTGGCGGCCGATACCATCGTCTTCCCACCTGGCGAGGGAATCGGCTGGATGGCTTATCGCGGTGCGGGTCGTTGGCCGGGTCGCGCCGTGAGGATGGCGGCGACAGTGCGGGGGCGCGCCGCCCGATGGCGGCGTCCGCGTGGCGCGCGCCGCGGGGATGGCGGCACATGGGGCGGCTTGTTGCGGGACAGTACGAGCTGATCGGGGCGATCGGTCGGGGCCCGACCGGAACGGTCTGGCGCGCCGAACACCGCGGTACCCGTGAGGCTTTCGCGGTGAAGCTGTTGGATGCGCAGTTCGTCAATGATGTCACTGTTGTCGACAGGTTCGTCCGCGAGCGGCATGTCCTGTCGACCTTCCTGCACCCCGCCATCGTCCGGGTACGCGAGCTGGTGGCCGACGGAGTCGACCTCGCGCTCACCGGCGAACTCGTGGAGGGCCCCGACCTGCGCCAGGAGATCGGGATGGCCGGGTCGCTCGCGCCGGAGGTGGCCGTCGGGGTCGCGGTGCGGTGCGCCGACGCGCTGGCCGCCGCACACCTGGTGGGTGTCGTGCACTGTGACGTCAAGCCGGCCAACGTCCTGCTCACCGCGGACGGGGAGGTGCGGCTGACCGACTGCCGGGTGGCGCGGCTGGCCCGCGGGTACCGCGAGGGGGTGTCCCGGTTCGGCAACCCCGAGTACGCCGCGCCCGAGGTCATCCTGGGCGGCCCGCCGGTACCGGCCAGCGACGTCTACGGGCTGGGTCTCATCCTCTACGAGGCGCTGACCGGCACGCCGCTCTGCCACGGCGACGACCCCTCGCAGGTACTCGGCCAGCACCTGCGCGGCCGCCCGGTGGTGCCGGTCGAGGTGCCGCCGGCGCTGCGCGATGTCGTCGAGGCCACCCTCGCGGTCGATCCGCAGGCCCGGCCGCGGGCCGACGAGGTGGCCGGCATGCTGCGCCGGCTGCTGGCCGGGTGGCGCCGCGCGGCGCTGCCCGCGCTGCCCGCGCTG
>JBBWZQ010000100.1:0-16013 GCA_039649115.1 Micromonosporaceae bacterium
GATGACGCCCCGGATGGTTCCGCGGCGGTGGTTGTGCCAGGACGCGGTCAGCGCCAGGCACATGCTGACGAAGTACCCGACGTTCGCCGCGGCCAGCAGGGCGATGGGTACCTGCGCGGTGTTTCCCCCGGCCAGGATGGTCACGAACACCAGGAGCGCGATGTTCGCGACCAGGTCGAAGCGCAGCGCGTTGCCGGGCATGCCGTGCCGGTTGAGGCGGCCGAGAAACGCCGGTGCGTCACCGCTGCGCGCCATCTGGTTGAGCGTCCAGGAGGATCCGATCGCGATCATGTTCAGGCCGAGCATCAGCGCCAGCACCAGCGCGCCGAGGACCACGACGCTGGCACCGTCGGCCGCACGGTGGCTCAGCGCGGTGAACGCGGCCGCCGGGTCCCGCTGCGCACCCGACACGCCCACCGTCAGAACAAGGAGAAGCGGAACCACCAGAAACGCCAGCACACTGGCGGCCGCGACGGTGGCCAGCACGCGTACCGCGTCGCGTACCCCTCGCCGGTAGCGCGTCGCGTAGGCCAACGCGAGCTCCGACCCGTAGGCGCTCCACCCCGCCATGAACAGACCGCCGGCGAGTGCGAACCAGCCGCCGCCGGACAACCAGCCGCCGGGCGGTGCGAACGGGGTGAGGTGGCTGGCGTGTACCTGGCCGCGCAGTACCGCACCGGCGAACAGGGTCACGATGACCGTGGTCACGCAGGCGACCAGGACCAGCTGCATCCGGCCGCCGATGGTCATGCCCAGGTGGTTGACGGCCACGCTGGCCACCAGGACCGCCGTGGCCAGCAGCACGGCCACCCACGGTGGCGTGTCCGGTGCCAGCAACTGCTGGCCGTAGGCGCCGATCAGCAGCGCGTTGACCGCCAGCGCGGGGCTCCAGCCCAGCCAGTAGCTCCACAGGCCGACCCGGGCGCCGGCCGTGCTGTGTGGACGGATCACCTCGGCCGCCAGGACCGCGACACCGCCGTTGACTCTGGGGTACGAGGAGGCGAGTTCGGCGAAGGCCAGCGCCATGAAGAACCCGACGAGCGCGGAGAACCCCCACACGGCGACGGACGTGGTACCGGTCATCGCCGCGACCGGACCCATCGAGACGAGTACGAGTACCGGTACCCCGGCCGCGATCGCCCCGCCGAGCCGGGAGCTGACGGTCAGCCGCGCTGTCCCTTTCATCGGGCCCCGCTCAGCTGCGGCAGGTCCAGCGGCCACGGCGCGACTCCATGCTGTGCCGCCACCTCCTCCAGCATCAGGGCGGTGCCGACCGATGCCTGGCCGACCGAGTGGGTGGTGATCCCGGCCTTGGCGAACAGGTACGTCTCGGTCAGGCAGGCCAGCGCGCAACGCGGGTCGGGCAGGCGCATCTCCTGGGCGCAGTGGTAGCCGGGGATCCGCACCAGGCCGCCCTGCATCACCCGGACACCGCGGGCCGCGAAGTCCGGGTACAGCGACGGTTTTATGTTGACGGGGTGCGCGAGGTCGAGGACGGCCGCGCCGGGCCGCGGCAGCCCGGGTGGAATGTGCGCCGCCGGGTCGCCGGTCAGCAGCAGGACGATGTCCGCCCGCCGCACGTCCTCGATGGTGCCGCAGACCGTGGCCCGTTCGACGAGGTCGGGAAGCTCCTTGCGGACCCGGGTGACGCTGCGGCCCACCAACGTCAGCCGGTACCCGTGCCGGTCCAGCAGGCGGGCCGCGCACACCCCGACCGATCCGGTGCAGCCGACGACCGCCACGATCGCGTCGGTGCCCAGGCCCATGGCCTCGCTGACCTCCACGACGTTGCTGCGCGCGACCGCGGCGGTGTAGGCGTTGCCGGTGGTGAGCGTGAGCCCGCGCGGCAGCAGTGGCAGCAGGCTGAGGCCGCCCCGGGTGGCCGGCGCGGTCAGTGCGCCCAACCCGACGACGCGGGTGCCACGCGCGACCGCGACCCGCAGCGCCTCCTCGATCTGCGCCCGCCCGCCGGAGAACATGATCTGTTCAGGCATCCGGAACACGACGAGGGTCTCGCCGCGGATGGGGCTGAAGCCGAACGTCACCTCGCCGCTGAAGGTCGGCGGCATGCTGAGCATCTTGTCGCGGAACTCGTCCTCGCTGGCACTGTGCGCGGAGATCATCGATGCGCCCGGCGCGCTGTACAGGTCCGCGACGTCGCGGGGGTGGATGAGGAAGACGAACGCCGGTGGCTCCGTGCGCAGATACGGCATCGATGCTCCTCGTCACGGTGCGGTCGGGTGCTGGCGTGCCCTGGGCGGCACGGGGGTTCCCGCCCAGGGCACGGTCCAGCCTTCGGGCATCAGAGACTGCCGAGTTCCGGGATGAGGACCATCGCGCCCTCGAGCGTGAGATTGACCGAGCCGCCACCCAGGTGGCGTGGCCAGTTGATCAGGAAGGTGGTGTCGTACGCGACATGGACCGGACGGCCCTCGCGGAGACCGAGCAGCGTGTCCTCCAGACTGGAGGTTATGCGGCCGTCTCAACCACCTGAGGCGCCCGCCCACAGCGAGCCGGGTAGGAAGTCCATGCAGCCCAGCGCGCGCCACCCGGACATGTCTTCGGTCACGGCGCATTCGTCGGTCGCGGTGGCCCGCACGGGGCCGAGCAGGCTCAGGTCGTGCCGGCCGGACATCACCAGCTCGTGCATGCCCGGGAAGACCGCGTGCACGTTGTAGGTGACCCGCAGGTAGCGCCGGTCGAAGTCGATGATGCCGACATTGCCCGACGTGGACATCGGGTCCTGCGTCAGGGACACGACGCCGCTGTCGACGGCATCGGTCTCGCTGACCGGGAACGGCACGCTGCCCTTCGAGACGCCGTAGAGCCCGCTGACCCGGAAGATGACGCGGTCGCTGGGTTGCGCCCGCAGCCGGCGAGCGGCGATCTCCTCAGCGGATACCGCCGGTGCCGCACTGTCCGGCTCGAGAGTCGTGGTCAATGTTCTCACCTCCAGTAGCTTGTGGTGGTGGGACGGTCAGTCCCGACCAGCCGTCGCGGAAACCCGCATGTCCATGGTGTGCGGCTGGCCGCCGGGCTTGCGGGCCCGCACGCTGGTGTTGGCAAAGCCCAGGTCGAGTGCTTCCGCCAGGCCGGCGCGTTGCAGGATGGGCAGGTAACCGGCGAGTTCCGCGTCCCTGGCGGTGTATTCGCGGTCTCGTTCGATCTCGATGTCCTGGAAACCGGCCGCCGCCAGGTGGCTGCGGTACTCCTCGGCGCTCAGCGCCCCGCCGATGCACGCGGCCCACGCGGCGAGGTCGTTCCTCAGGTGCTCGGGGACCGTGCTGCGGGTGACGATGTCCGAAATGGACAGCCGGCCATCGGGCCGCAGCACCCGGTACGCCTCGCGCAGCGCGCGACCCTTGTCGGGTACCAGGTTCACCACACAGTTGCTGATGATGACGTCCACCGAGTCGCGCGGCAGCGGCACGGACTCCATGTCGCCCTTGATGAAGGCGACGTTGGCGACCCCGGCGTCGGCGGCGTTGCGCTGCGCGAGCAGCATCATCTCGTCGGACATGTCCAGCCCGAACACGTGCCCCTCGGCCCCTACCCGCCGCGCGGCCACCAGCGCGTCCATCCCGCCGCCGGAGCCGAGGTCGAGGACCACCTCGCCGGGGCGCAGATCGGCGCGGGCGAACGGGTTGCCACAGCCGAGCGAGGCCATGATGGCGTCCACCGGTACCGATCCGAGGTCCTCGGGCTGGTACTGCGGCGCACAGCTCACCTCGGTGGGCAGGGCGGGTGAGCAACACGAGTCACCCCGGACCGCGGCCACCGTGCCCCGCGCCCGCAGGTCGTAGTACCCGCGTACCTCACTGCGGATCGCGTCGCCGGGGCGGTCGCCGGCACCACCGATCGGGTGGGCGGCCGGTTGGCAGCCACACCCTGCGGCCGTCGCGACGGCAACGTCGCGCCGCCAGAGCCGGGTGGGATTGAGCCGGGTCACCATGCGCGCCGAGGCGCTGCGCGACCAGCAACTCCATGCGTACCGGAAGTCCCGCCACCGGCCGCGGCGGGCGTCCGGCCCGGTGACCGGGGTGGTGAGTCCCTGCTGCGCCCACTCGTCCGCCAGCGAGTGGCAGCCCGGGCAGTTGACCTGACAGGCGTCCGTGCAGTCCGGCGAACACACCAGACGCCAGAACCATTTCATCGCCATAGCGACCTCACCTCCGCCGCTCGACCGCAGCGATAGTGCCATTTCTACACGGTAAAGAATTGATGAGTCAAGGAAAGGAGATGATTGATAAGTCTCGACGAATCACGATAATCGGGCGGCACGGATGCTATTCGCCCGATGCATATTACGGGGGTATTCGGTCACTGGTGCGGCCCCTGATGTTCGATTATCGCGAAAAGCGGCGCCAGGCGCGCCACCGGCCGCAGCAGCGGATTGGCGACGCGCCCGTGAAGTTTAGCCGGACGGCGCGGAAACACCTTACTGGTGCTTGGCTTCGATGATGTGGTACGGGAAGTAGGGCAGCATCGGCAGCGGCACCACGCTCGTGATCCGGTACCCCGCGCTGCCGAACAGCGCGTCGAATTCGGCGCGGGTGCGTTCCCGGCCGCCGACCAGCAGCAGCATGGCGAGGTCGATCAGGTGCACCATCGGCTCCAACGGCGGCTGGTCCCGCACGATCCCTTCCAGGGACAGCAGGCTGCTGCCCGGCTTGCTGGCGCGCTGGCAGTTGGCCAGAATCTTGCCCGCCGGCTCGTCGTCCCAGTCGTGCATGATGCCCTTGAGCAGGTACAGGTCGCCGCCCTCGGGGACGTTTTCGCGGAAGTCGCCGCCCACGAACTCGACCCGGTCCGAGAGGCCCCGCTCGGCCATGTGCGCCCGCGCCGCATCCATCACCTCGGGCCGGTCGAACAGCACGCCCGTCGCCTGCGGTGCCGCCTGCAGGATCGCCGCGAGGAAGTGACCCTCGTTGCTGCCCACGTCGACGATGCGGGTGAAGCGGGACAGGTCGAAGAACTTGGCGACCAGCGGCGCCACCATGGCGGTCACCTCGTCGAGATGCGCGGTCAGGGTGGCGCGTGTCTCCGGGTGCGCGTCGTAGTACTGCCACATCTCCATGCCGAGCGCGTCCTTCGCCACCGGACGGTTCTCCAGGACGCCTTCGTAGAGGTGCTCGAAGGGTCGCAGGTGACCGACCTGGCCCATGCCCGTCGCGAAGCCGCGCAACGAATTCGGCCCGGAACGCAGGCACTCGGTCAAGGGCGTCGGTGCGAAGGAGTGCCCGTCGACGATCTCGCACAGGCCGAACGCGGCCGCCGCGCGCAGGAACCGCAGCAGGGACACCGGATGCGCGCCGACGAGCGCGGCCAGCTCGTCGGCCTTCTTGGTCCCGTCGGCGAGATGGTCGGGCAGGTCAAGGCGGGTGAACGTGGCGACGAGGGCGGTGACCTGGTACCCAAGGCCGAGCCGCATGATCTGCAGCGGCGGTGGTTCGACGGCGGGGCCGGCTGGCGCGGAAACGACTGGCTGCTCCATGCCAGCAGGCTAGTCACGGGCCGAGCGGAGCAAACCAGGGTTTCACCTGGGCACGGCGATGAGGATCAATTGGTACATTGCCATGCCGCGACTACTCCACGCGGCGGGTGGAGGTGAGCGCGGTGGCCGACGACATCCGTGCCCAGTGCTGCATCGTGGGATGCGGACCGGCCGGTGCCATGCTCGGCCTGCTGCTTGCCCGGCAGGGACTGGACGTCGTCGTGTTGGAGAAGCACGACGACTTCCTGCGCGACTTCCGGGGCGACGACATCGCCGCCGCCACCATGGAGATCCTCGACGAGGCGGGACTGGCGCAGCCGTTCCTCGCGTTGGCGGTCAAACGGGTACAACTGGTCAAGGCGCACACGCCGGCCGGCACCATGGTGCTGGCGGACCTGAGCAAGGTGCGTACCCCATTCCCGTTCGTGGCCGTGGTGCCCCAGTGGGACCTGCTGCACCTGCTCGCCACCGAGGGCGCCCGCAACAGCGGGTACCGGCTGCTCATGGGAGCCTCGGCGACACAGCTCATCGTCGAGGACGGCGTGGTGCGGGGTGTGCGGTACAAGACCGCCGACGGCGAGGCGACGGTGCGCGCCGCCCTCACGGTCGCCGCCGACGGCCGTACCTCCACGCTGCGCGAGTGCACAGATCTGTCCATTGTGGAGGCCGCGCCGCCGATCGACATGCTGCTGTTCCGCCTGCCCCGGCTGGCCGACGATCCGGTCGACGACGTCATGCACATCCACCTCGGCGCCGGCTGGGCGATGGCGCGCCTGGACCGTGGCGAGTACTGGCAGACGGCCTGCGTCATCCCGAAGGGTGCGGCGGACGAGATCCGCGCCAGCGGTCTCGAACGGCTGCGGGAGGCGGTCGGCGCGGTGATGCCTGACCTCGCCGAGCACATCGGCGCCCTGGCTCGCTGGGACCAGCTGCACCTGCTGTCGGTGCGCACCAACCGGCTGCGCCGCTGGCACCGGCCGGGCCTGCTGTTCATCGGCGACGCCGCGCATGCCATGTCCCCCATCGGCGGCACCGGCGTCAACTTCGCCATGCAGGACGCCGTGGTGGCCGCGAACCGGCTGACGGCCGCGCTGCGGCGGGGCGCGGTGACCGACCGCGAACTCGCCGCGGTGCAGCGCCACCGGTACTGGCAGGTGCGGCTGATGCAGGGATTCCAGGCACAGCTGACCAAGGGGTACCTGGTGGCCGCCGACGGCGACCCACGCGGCGCGCGGGCGGTCGCGCGCCGGGTGGGCCCGAAGCTGATGAACCTGCCAGGCTTCTGTGCGGTACGCAGCCGGCTCACCGCACTCGGGCTGCGCCGGGTGCACCTGAGCCGGGAGCTGCGGCGCGGGTGAGCTACTTGACCGCCCGCACCACCGCGGAGATCGGTGACACCGGCACGGCGGGCTTGACGTCCCGGAAGCCCGCGCTGGCCAACCACTCAGCGGTCACGGACTCACCGTAGGGCTCACCACCCATCGGATTGTTGACGACCAGGATCAGTCCCACGGTGAACGGGAACGGGGTGGCCGCGTGCTCCCACATGTGCGAGTGGATGAGCAGCTCGCCTCCGTCCGGCAGCCATCCGTGCACGTGCTGGACCAGCTTTGCCGCGCGCGCCGGGTCGAAGCCTTCGGCCACATTGGAGAGCATCGCCACGTCACCGTCGGGCACGGTCTCCGCGAAGATGTCACCGGGCCGTACGGTGATCCGGTCGCTGAGGCCGGCGGCGGCGACCGACGTGCGGGCCAGCTCACACACGGACGGGCGGTCGATCGCGGTGATCCGCAGGCGCGGGTTCTCCTTCGCCAGCGCGATCGAGTACACGCACGAGCCGCAGCCGAGGTCGACCAGGTGGTGATGCCCGGCCAGCGAGGTCTGTTTCGCCATCCCCTCGGCCATCATCATCTGCGCGGCTGTCCGGGTGATCTGCGCGAAGCGCTCCGGGCCGCCGAACTGCGGGTGGTCGCCCTCGACCTGGGCCCGGATGGGTGCGTTCTCGCGCAGTGCCTGGGTGAGCTTGCTGAACCGCTCGAAGTGGGCCGCCTGGTGGGCGGCCAGCGCGCCGACGAACTCCGGGCTGCCGCTGACCAGGTACTGGCTGGCGACGGGTGCGTTCCGGTAGACGTCGTCGACGCGTTCCACGAGCCGCTCACCGAGCAGTGCCAACAGGATCAGCCGGGCCGGCCGGTCCGGCAGCGACACCCGGCGGCCGAGTTCCTCGGCGGTCGCGGGTTGCTTCTCCAGCTCCTCGAACACCCCCAACTCGAGCGCGGAGAAGAGTGCTCGGGACGACAGGTACCCAAACATGATCTTGTGAAGTCGAACCGCCTCGTCGGACGGCCAACCCGGCCCGCGCAGCCCGGCTGCTGCTGAGGTCGTGTTCGTTGAATCCACAATCGTCATTTGACACTCCCAAGGCTCGCCGTCCTTGGCGAGCATACGGACGGACCCAATCGGGTTGACTGGGGCGAACCCTAGCCCCACCTACGGTTCGAGGACCTCCACGCGGAACACCGGATGGTCACGCAGCAGCCGGTTCAGGTCGGCGTCGGTGAATCGCCTCGGGTCCACCTTCAACCACGCCCGCGCGAAGAACTTGTACCGGCCCACCAGCCATCGCATGAACTCGGCCTTCTCCGCACCGTCGAGCTCGACGGCCCGGATCGGCCGGACCACCTTCCGGTGGCCCAACCGGGCTTCGGATCCCGCCCGCAGGTTGCGCGCCCACTCCGTCTGCCCGTAGAAGCCCACGAGATGCCGGCCACCACCACGCGCGCACACGCCGACCGGATGGTGGTACCACCGGCCGCTGCGCCGGCCCCGCACCGAGAGCACCTGGACGGTGTCGGCGCCCCGGCGGTCAAGAATCCCGGTGAACCCGACCCGTTCGATCAGCATGCGCATGAACGGGTCGTACACCCGCCGCCGCAACCACGTCGGCCGCTTGTAGTGGCCCACCGCAGACATCAAACCCCCTCGGCCAGGAAGGGTCAGCCTAGCCACCCTCCGGCTCCACACAGACCAGGGCTTTCCCGAGTTGACACAGCGCTGCCCGATCGTTCGGTCCAACCAGTGAATCCCCCTGAGCTGGCCCGAGGTCGCGGCGCGCCGCCTGCTCGACGGTGCGCCCCGGCCGCGGTCGCGCCCGGCTGAGCCCGGGGTTGCGCTAGGCGCGGGCGGCGGTGAGGCGGCGGGCGAGGCGCGGCGACAGGCGGGCGATCAGTGCGCCGACGTGCGCGTCGGTTCCGACCAGGTAGCGGGGGCGCGGGCGGCGCGCGGTCAGCGCTTCGCGCACCACCTTGGCGACCCGCTCCGGCGGCAGCCCCTTCTCCTCGGCGCGGGTGGCGTTGGCCCGGGCCGCCGCGACCTGCCGGCCGTACCTCTCTCTGGCCTGATCGGGCAGCTGGTCGGCCATCTCGTCGCCGGCGGCCTTACCACGGCCCCAGATCGCGGTGGCGATCGCGCCCGGCTCGATCAGCACGACCGGGATGGCCGACGGGGCGAGCTCGGCACGCAGGCTGTCAGTCAGCCCGACGAGGCCGAACTTCGAGGCGTGGTAGCCGCCCAGCATCGGCCCCGCGATCCGGCCACCGATGGAGCCGACCATCACGATGCGCGCGTCCGCACCTCCGTTCCTGGCCGACCGCAGCGCCGGCATCATCGCCTGTGTCACCGCGAGCTGAGC
Source organism: Micromonosporaceae bacterium (assembly GCA_039649115.1). Taxonomy (GTDB): domain Bacteria; phylum Actinomycetota; class Actinomycetes; order Mycobacteriales; family Micromonosporaceae; genus DATEJJ01. The sequence goes on from JBBWZQ010000100.1 coordinate 9,186, forward strand.
GATCAGGTTGACCTCGACCTGCCGCCGGAACAGGTCCATCGGCACGTGTTCAAGAGGGCCGGGCAGGGCGACGCCGGCATTGTTCACCAGACCGTGCAGCGGGCCGGCCGCGCGGACGGCTTCCCCGGCCGCCCTGACCGAGTCGACGTCGGTGAGATCCATGCGCAGCACGCTCACGCTGTCCGGGTGGGCCGCGCGCAGGGTCTTGGCGTCGGCGTCCGTGCGCACCGTGGCCCATACGTGGAAGCCGTGCCTGACCAGCTCGGTGACCGTGGCGCTGCCGATGCCGGTCGAGGTGCCGGTGACGACGACAGACTTCATGCCGATCTCCAATCAAATCTGGTACGCAGTCCCGTTTGGTACTTCGTACCGTAGACCGGTTGTCGATGGACGACAAGGACGCGCTTGTCGGTGGCGTACCCGGCGGGTAGCGTCCCGGCGGTGAGCGCTGGCATCTTCGACGACCTGGTCGCGGAGCAGGACCGCCTCGACGGGATTCTGGCGGGGATCGGCGCGGACGGCTGGGCGTCGGCGTCGGGTGCCGCCGGGTGGAGCGTCACCGACGTCGTGCTGCATCTGGCGCAGACCGAGGAGGCCGTGGTCGCCAGCGTGACCGGCGGCGACGCGTTGTCCGGCGGGCCGATCGAGGCCGGCACCCTGGACGACGTGATGGATCGTCTGGTACGCGCGCAGCGGGCCGCACCGGCGGAGGTGTTCCAACGGTGGCGCACCGCCCGGCGGGCGGCGGTCATCGCGTTGCGGCAGGCCGATCCCGGCACCCGCCTGCCGTGGGCGGCGGCACCGCTGTCGCCGGCGGCACTGGCCACCACCCGGCTGGCCGAGCACTGGGCACACGGCCTGGACATCACCGGACCGCTGGGCATCCCGTTCCCGGACACCGACCGCCTGCGGCACGTCGCGTGGCTCGGCCACCGTTCCCTGCCGTACGCGTTCGCGCTGGCCGGCCGCGAGCCGCACGAGGTGTACTGCGAGCTGGTCGCACCGGATGGCGGCACATGGCGGTACGGACCGGCCGACGCTGACTCGGCGATCAGGGGCCGGGCGGGCGCGTTCTGCCGGGTCGGCGCGCAGCGGCTGCGCCCCGAGACGTCAGAGCTCGCCACGACAGGTCCGCACGCGCAGGCCGCACTGCAGGTGCTGCGCAACTACGCCGGCTGAGCCGCTGCGGCCCGGCCGGTGGTCGCCCGCCGTGGAACTTTCCCGTGCCCGCTCGCCGGGCCAGTGACCTGGGCAGAGGGACATTGACATGTATCGCGGTACAACTTAGTGTCGCCGAGTCGGAACGGAGGGCAGATCAGCTATGGCGACCGGAAGGATGACGGCACTCGCCGCCGCAACAGGTGCGGCCTGGGTGGCGGTGACTGCGGTGGCGGTGGCTGCGGTGGCGGTCGTGCCCGCGGCGGCCGCGGGCCCCGGCTCCGCCGCCCCCGCGGCGGCGGGCGTGTGCGCCGCGCCGGCACGCACGGCGAACCGGCACGCGACCGCGAAAACCACCACGGTGTACCGGTACCTGCTGTCGCTGACCTGCGGCAGAGCGCGTGTCGACGGCGTCGTCTCGGGGCAGAACGTCGGGCACGGCTCGCAGGCGGCCGACACCTCCGGACTGCTCGGCTATCCCCGGCTCGTGGCCCAACTCGCCCAGCAGGCCGGGCACTACGTCGGCGTGGCGGGCGTCGACTACGAACACGACTTCATCTTCACCCCGGCGCAGTTGTCGGTCGCCAACGAGGTGCTCCTCGGCCATGCCCGGCGCGGCGGCCTGGTCACCATCAACTGGTCGCCGCAGAGCCCGTGGCTCAACGACGAGTCGGACATCGCCGGGAACCCCGGAGTCTGGACCAACACCCGTACCGACAACGGACAGCTCGACGGCGTCCACCTCGCCGACCTCCTCGACCCGGCAACGCCCGCGGGGCAGGTGTGGCAGCGCAAGCTCACCCGGGTCGCCGACGCGCTGACCGAACTGCGCAACGCCGGAGTCGTCGTGCTGTGGCGCCCGATGCAGGAGATGAACGGCTTCTGGTTCTGGTGGGGAACCACCCTGCAACGGGACAGCGCGTCCAGCTACGTTCGCCTCTGGCGCACCATGTTCCAGTACTTCACCCAGGTCCGCCACCTGAACAACCTGCTGTGGGTGTACTCGCCGTCGGCCTATCCACCGAACCCCGCCGACCAGATCGCCAGCAACATCAGGTCCGCCGCGTGGTCCTATCCGGGCAGCGACTACGTCGACGTGCTCGCCGGCACCTCGTACAACGACGACCTGGTCATCCCGAACTACCAGGACTACCTGCGACTGCCCGAGGTGATCGGCGAGGCCGAGTACGACGAGGGCCTGCTGGGCGCGCACGACCGCGCCGGCGACCTGGACACCACGCTGTACGCCACGCGGCTGCGCCAGGACTACCCCGCCGTCGCGTACTGGGTCTCCTGGCACGACTTCCCGTGGTCGGACACCGAGACCGCGCATCTGGCGCTGACCAGCAACCTGCGCGCCACCGATCTGCTCAACGACCCGTACGTGATCAACGCGGACTCAATCCCCCGCTGATCCGCAGCCGGCGTCTCCTTCCCGCGTTCGTCTGCCCGGAGCGAGGGTCCGGCTGCCGCGGCTGTACTACCGTGATCAGCAGAAACCGGCGAGGAGGTCCGGCGTCGAACCCCGGACGGGCAGCCCGGCTGGGAGAGCGGTCGGAAAATCTCGGCTGGAACGTCCAGAACAGGGCGACGGCTCCGACCAACGGGTTGCGCGCCCGTCCCGGGGCGCCGGGACGGAAGGACCGAGATGAAGTACATGATCATGATGTTCGGGGGGTTGGGCGACACGATGCAGACCCGGACACCTGAATGGATCACGGGCCTGCACGAGCTGATGATGAAGCTCGACACCGAGCTCAAGGAGGCCGGCGAGATACTGGTCGGAGAAAAGCTGATCGACCCGAGCCAGGCCACCACGGTCCGCTTCCACAACGGCGTCCCGGTGCCGACCGACGGGCCGTTCGCCGAGGTCAAGGAGTCCCTCGCCGGCTACTGGATCGTCGAGGTGGCCGAGGCGCGGGCGGTCGAGATCGCGTCCCGGGTCGTCGCGTACACGGAGTACCCGATGGAGGTCCGGCGGATCATGGACGAGCCGCCGCAGCTGTGACCGGTGCCGGGCCCGATGGGTCCGGCGGCCCGGTGAACGCGGCACGGCGGATCGAGGACCTGCTGCGCGAGCTCGCGCCGCGGGTCCTCGGCGCGCTCGTGCGCCGGCACGGGCAGTTCGACGCGTGCGAGGACGCCGTGCAGGAGGCGCTGCTCGCCGCGGCGCGGCAGTGGCCGACCGGCGGGGTGCCCGACCGGCCGCGGTCCTGGCTGCTGACCGTGGCCGGCCGTTCGCTGGTCGACGGCTGGCGGGCCGAGAGCGCGCGGCGCCGCCGCGAGAGCGCGGTGGCGCTCGATCCGACCAGCCGTGGCCTGGCCCGCGATGCCCAGGATGCCGACGAGCGGTCCGCCGACGCCGACGACACGCTTGTGCTGCTGTTCCTGTGTTGCCACCCGGCCCTGTCGCCGCCGTCGCAACTGGCGCTGACGCTCCGCGCGGTCGGCGGCCTGACGACCGCGCAGATCGCGGCGGCGTTCCTGGTTCCCGACGCGGCGATGGCGAAGCGGATCAGCCGAGCCAAGCAGCGCATCAGGGACGCCGGCGCGCGCTTCGAACTGCCGCCGGAACCGGAGCGCACCGCGCGGCTCGGCGTGGTCCTGCACGTGCTGTACCTCGTGTTCAACGAGGGCTACACCGCCAGCTCGGGTCCGGGCCTGCACCGGCCCGACCTGACCGCGGAGGCCGTGCGGATCACGCGGCTGCTGCACCGCCTGCTGCCCGACGAGGGTGAGGTGGCCGGGCTGCTGGCGCTGATGCTGCTCACCGACGCCCGCCGGGCGGCCCGGACCGACAGCGACGGGGCCATCGTGCCGCTCGCGGAGCAACGCCGCGACCGGTGGGACGCCGCCGCGATCGGCGAAGGCCTGGCGCTGCTGGCCAGCACCCTCGGCACCGCCCCGGTCGGCCTCTACCAGGTGCAGGCGGCGATCGCCGCACTGCACGACGAGGCACCGACCGCCGAGGAGACTGACTGGCCGCAGATCCTCGCCTTGTACGACGTCCTCGCCCAGGTGGCGCCCGGACCGCTGGTCACGCTCAGCCGCGCGGTGGCCGTGGCGATGGTGCACGGCCCGAAGGCCGGGCTGGCCCTGCTCGGCACGCTCGACACCGACGAGCGGATGGTGCACAACCACCGCCTCGAAGCTGTACGGGCACACCTCCTCGAACGCGCCGGCGACCCTGCCGCGGCCCGCGACTGCTACGTGCGCGCGGCCAGAATGACGGCCAGCCTGCCCGAGCAGCGCTACCTGGAGCTGCGCGCGGCCCGGCTGCACCAGCCGGCCGCGACGGATCCGGACCCGCGGTTCCGGCACGACGGCTGAACCCCGCCCTGGCCGCCTACCTGCCCGACGAGCGCACCGACGGCTACCGCGGCTACGGCATCATGGGCCCTCACCGAGGGGCAGATCCCGGGCAGGACGCCACGGAGGAGCATGGCGTCCTGCCCGGGGGGGTCAGCGCGCGGTCAGCGGCGCGGCGGGCGTGCTGCCGGGCGGCGTGCTGGCGGGCGGAGTGCTGCCGGGCGGAGTGCTGGCGGCGGCGGTGTTGGGTCCGCCGGTGACGGGCAGCCCGCCGGTGGGTGCGTACATGGCCAGGTCGAGAGTGGACCCGGTGGGCGCGTTGGCCACCGGTACGACCGGGTAGGCGTTGCCGCCGTTCGGCACGGAGGTGGAGATGTAGTCGCCGAACATGCGGCCCTGTGACGTATTGGGTATCCAGGACAGCGTCATCGGCCCGGCCACCTGGGTGGCGGTGCTCCAACTGGTGCCGCCGTTGACCGAGGAGATGAAGCCGACATCCAGCTGGCAGGTGGCCGCCGTGCAGGAGGTGTTCGGGTAGAAGTAGTACGTCAGCCCGATCCGCGCCGACGCGCCGGAGGTGGACTTGTCCACCCCGATGCCGGGCACGAAGTGGTCCACTGTGGACGTGGTGACGTCGGTGGGTACCCGGGTGGGCGCCGCCCACGTGGTCTCGCTGGTCGACTTGGCCAGGACGATGTCGTTGCGGGTACCGCCGGAGCGGAACCGGCTGTCCGCCCACACCACGTAGACGGTGCCGGCCGCGTCCACCTCAGCCGAGGGCAGCGGCTCCTCGCGCAGCCCGCCGGCCACCGTGTGGTGGCTGATCGACGCGACCAGCACGGTCGCCCGCCAGCTGGCACCGCCGTCGACGGAGCGGAACGAGCGGATGGTGTTCGACAACGACAGGTACGGCACGATCACGGTGCCGTTGGGCCGCACCACCGGCTGGCCACCCAGCCCGGTCGCGCCACCGCCGGGCGCCAGCGCGGCACCCCAGGTCAGTCCGCCGTCCGTGGACGTCTTCATCCGCAGCGCGTCGCCCGAGCCGCTGATGTCGTACTCGGTGTAGCAGTGGCCGAAGAACGGACTCGCCGCGGTGTTGTCGCAGACGATCCAGTTCTTGTCGTTGGACCCGGTCGCCGTCGTGATCGGGGCGCCCCAGGTCAGACCGCCGTCGGTGGACCGGCTGGTGAGCACCACGACCGAGGAGCCGTTGATGCCGATGGTGGAGATCAGCCACACGTTGTGCGCGGCGTCGAACCCGACCGAGGCGTCGCTGACCTGGGGGAAGGTGCCGCCCGCGTTGGTGGTGATGCCGGGCAGGTAGCCGTGGGTCCAGGTGGCGCCGCCGTTGGTGGAGGTGGCCCAGCCGACGTTGGAGGCGCCGCCGCCGAACACGCGGCCGACCTGGAACGCCGACACGATGGTGGAGCCGAACGCGAAGGTGTCCGGCTCCACCTCGGAATTGTGCTGGGCCTGGGCGTCGGTGTAGATGTCGTGGCTGGCCTGGGTCACCGCGACGTTGGCGTAGGCGGCCTGCGCGGTGAACAGCAGGATCGCGGTGGCCGGGGCGAGCAGGGCGGCCGCCCGCAGGGTTCTCCTGCGGGCGGTGCGGCTGGGTGGGCGCATGGTGGCATCACCTTCCGGGGGTACGGGCGGCACACGCCGGCCCCGCAGCGGGTCCGGGTGCCCGGTGAAAGCGGAGTGTAGTGCCTGCAGTGATCGGTCCAACCCTCTCCGTCACCCTTCAACCCATCGGTGACCGTGGATTGTCCGGCATTGTCCACCGTGGACCCGCCGGCCGGCCACGCGACGGCGGCGCACGACGCGAGGCAGCTTCTGGCACGGATTGTCCCCATACCGCATCGCGGGCCAGGTGAAAACGAGGGTTCGGCGAGGGTACCCACCACGCGGCCCGACAACGGCGGTACGGCACAGTGATCCAGTGGCCCGGCCTGGCCGGGCCACTGGACAGCAGCGGGGTCAGGGTCACGCCGCTCCCGCGGCTGCGGTGTCCTGGCAGGAGGCGCCGCCGGTGACGCACCCGGCGGCCGGCGCGAGCACCGCACCTGCGGGAGGCCCATGCCAGCGTGGCCCGCCCGTGTCGGGTGAGGCTAAGAGGAGTGGCATGTCCATCACGATTTCCCCGAAGTTGGCCGGACTGGGCGCGGTGGCCCTGGTCGCGGCGCTAGGCACGGCGGTGGTCGCGACCAGCGCGTCGGCTACCGCGCCGAGCAGCAAGACGGCGGCGCCGGTCGGCAGTGTGCGGCATGTGCAGAGGGTGGGTACGGCGGCGTACAGGCCGGTGCCGGTGGGTAGTGGCGCGCCGGCGTCGGTGTCGACGGAGATCCGTAAGGGGTT
>JBBWZQ010000136.1:0-23810 GCA_039649115.1 Micromonosporaceae bacterium
CCCCGGCAAGCCGGCCGCCCACACGTCAGCCGCGGATGCCGGTCGTGTTGATGCCCTCCACGAGCAAACGCTGGAATGCCACGAAGAACAGGAAAACCGGCAGCAGCGACAGTACCGACATCGCGAACATCGGGCCGAGCGAGGTCTCCCCCGCCGAGTCCATGAACATCCGCAAACCCACCGGTACGGTCACCTTGGACTGGTCGTTGAGGTAGATCAGTTGGGTGAAGAAGTCGTTCCAGGTCCAGATGAACGAGAAGATCGCCGTCGTCACCAGTGCCGGCCTGGACAGCGGCGCGATGATGTGGCGGAACACCCGCAACGGGCTCGCCCCGTCGATCCGCGCCGCCTCGTCCAGGTCGCGCGGGATGCCGCGCATGAACTGCACCATGAGGAACACGAAGAACGCGTCGGTGGCCAGCATCTTCGGCACGATCATCGGCAGCGGCGTGTTCACCCAGCCGAAGTGCCGGAACAGGATGTACTGCGGGATCAGCATCACGTGGTGCGGCAGCAGCAGGGTACCGATCATGATGGCGAACCAGAACCGGCGCAGCGGGAAGCGCAGCCGGGCGAAGGCGTACGCGGTCACCAGGCAGGACGCCATGTTCGCCAGCACGACGCCCAGGGCGATGACCGTGCTGTTGAGGAAGAACCGGCCGAAGCTGACCCCGGGCAGCCCGGTCCAGCCCTCGCTGAAGTTGCTCCAGGTGATGTGCCTGGGCCACACGGCGGTGTTGCTGGCGATCTCCTGCGGCGACTTGAGCGAGGTGCCCAGCATCCACACCAGTGGGTACAGCACCGCACCGAGCATGACCAGCACGACGAGCAACCGGAGCGTGCGGCGGCCCCGCATCGCGGGCCGGCGGGCCACGCCGACCGTGGTCGCCGCCATCAGCGCTCCCCTCCGTCGGAGTAGTGCACCCAGAACCGGCTCGTGGTGAACAGCAGCGCGGTCAGCAGCGCCGCCGCGGCCAGCAGGATCCAGGCCATGGCCGAGGCGTACGCCATCTTGAAGTTGGCGAAGCCCTGGATGTACAGGTTGAGCGTGTAGAGCAGGGTGGCGTCGGCCGGACCGCCGGTGCCGTTGCTCACCACGTAGGCGGGCGTGAACGCCTGGAACGCGTGGATGACCTCCAGGATCAGGTTGAAGAAGATGACCGGGGAGAGCATCGGCAGCGTGACGCTGCGGAACGTGCGCCACCAGCCGGCGCCGTCCACGGCGGCCGCCTCGTACAGCTCGGTCGGGATCTGCTTGAGGCCGGCCAGGAAGATGACCATCGGGGCGCCGAACTGCCACACCGCGAGCAGGACCAGCGTGCCCAGCACGGTGTCCGGGTCGTTGACCCAGGGCCGGCCGTGGATGCCGACCAGGGCCAGCGCCCCGTTGACCGCGCCGCCGCGGCTGAACACGGCCTGCCAGACGATGGCCAGTGCCACGCTGCCGCCCAGCAGCGACGGCAGGTAGAACAGACCCCGGAACAGGCCGATCCCGCGGCGTTCGCGGTGCAGCAGCAGCGCCACGCCCAGCGCGGCCGACAATTTGAGGGGTACGGCCACCAGCGCGTACGTCAGCGTGACCGTGACCGAGTGCCAGTACTTCGGGTCGGCGCCGAACATCCGGCGGTAGTTCGCGAGCCCGACCCAGTGGCCCGGCGAGAGCAGCTCGTAGTTGGTGAAGCTGAGGTACAGCGAGTACAGCGTCGGGATCGCCGTGATCGCGAGCAGTCCGAGCAGCCAGGGCGCCAGGAAGACGTACCCGGCCGCCCGCTCCTGGCGGGCCGCGGCGCCACGCCGCCGCCGCCTCCTGGCAGCGGCGGCGTGGCGGGACTGTGCGGTACCGGAGGGCGGCGCGGGCGTCGTGGTCACAGCCACAGAACTTGCTCCTCTAGCTGGAAATCGCGGCCGTGGCCTGGCCGAGGAACGAGCTGGCCGCCGCGGCCGGCGTCGCCTTCTTGAACTGCACGCTCTCGGCGGCGTCGATCAGCAGCTTCTTGACCTGTACGTGGCCCTTCGGCGGTACCGGCGGGGTGGGGCCGAACTTGCCGGTCAGGGCGGACTCGAACGCCACCGACGTCTGGTCGGCGGCCTTGAGCGTCGACTTGACCGAGGCGCGCACGTCGAGGTTGGGGGCCAGGCCCCGCTCGGCGCCCAGGAGCGTGCCCGCGTCCGGATCGTTGACCAGGAAGTTGATCACGTCGGCGATGGTGTCGGGGTGCTTGGAGCCGCTGAACCCCGCCCAGTACATCGACGCGCGCGCCCACTGTCCCTTGGCGTCACCGGGATAGGTCGCCATGCCCAGCTCGTGGTCGGTACCCTTGGCCAGCGCGGAGAGCTGGTTGGACCAGAGGAACGCGGTGACGCCCTTCTTCGTGGAGATCAGCTGCTTGGTGACGTCGCCGGTGTTGGCGGTGTGGATCAGGTCCGCCGGCGGGGTGGCCTTCTTCGCGGCGGCACCGGCCCAGAAGGCGAGCCAGGCGGTCAGGTCGTCGACGGTGAACGCGAACTTGCCGTCCGGCGTGTACAGCTCCTTACCCTGCTGGCGCAGCCAGACCTGCAGCGCCTTGTAGTCGGCGGCCGGGTCCATCGTGCCGTAGGTCTTGCCAGCGCTCTTGGTGAAGACCTGCGCGCCGAAGTCGACCAGCTGCTCCCACGTCATGCCGGTCGCCGGATCGGTCAGCCCGAGCTGCTTGATCGTCGTCTTGTCGAAGTACAGCGCCGGGGTGTTCTCGGCCGCCGCGACACCACCGATCTTGCCGCCGACCGAACCGGCGTTGCGCAGGCTCTGCGGGAACTTGTCCACGCTGATCTTCGAGCCGACGTAGCGCTTGAGGTCCAGCGCGACGTTGCGGTTGGTGTACTCGGCCAGGCCGTTGTCGTCGAGCTGGAACAGGTCCGGCGCGCTGCCCCCGGCGGCCATCGTGGACAGCTTGTCGTAGTAGCTGGTGCTGCTGCCCAGCCACTGCTTCTTGAAGGTGACCTCGGGGTGCTTCTGCGTGTAGAGCGCGAGGACCTTGTCGGTGATGTCGGCCCGGGTCTGCGCGCCCCACCAGTACACCGCGAGCTCGACCTTGGTGGCTCCGGTGTTGCCGGACTTGCTGGAGCCGCCGCATCCCGCGAGCGCGAGCGGCACGCCGACGCCGAGGGCTCCGGCGGTGGTCAGCAGGTGGCGGCGGGTGGGTCCGTGCGGTGGTTCAGGCGAAGCTGGCATGGCGGGCACTCCTTGAGAGGGGACGGGACGCGTCTGCGGCGGCGGCCAGGTACGGGCCCGGCCCGGTCGAGTCGCGGACGACCAGGGTCGTCTGGAGAGTGACGTGCGCGGTGGTGTGGCGGTCGTCGCCGTGTTGCAGGAGCATGTCGATCGCGGCGCGACCGGCCGCCGCGGTGGGCGTGGCCACCGTGGTCAGCCGGGGCCGGATCATCCGGGACAGCCCGATGTCGTCGATGCCGATCACGCTCACGTCGTCGGGTACCCGCACGCCGAGCGTGAACAGCCCGTCGATGAGCCCGATGGCCATCAGGTCGTTGTAGGCGAGCACCGCGGTGACGCCCAGGCGCCGGATCGGCACGGCGGCGCCGGCACCGGCCCGCTCGGTCGGCGCGTGCGGACCGAGCACGGTCAGCCGTACCCCGCCCACCCGGGACACCGCGTTCGCGGCCCGGCGGATCTCCCGGTTGGTCCATGAGCCTCGCGGCCCGGCCAGCAGCGCGATGTCGCGGTGCCCGAGCGCGGTCAGGTGCTCGATGGCCTCCCGGGCACCCTGGCCCACGTCCATCACCACGGTCGGCAGGCCGGCCACCACCCGGTTGATCACCACGAGGGGTACGTCCCGGCGGACCCGGTCGATCAGCCCGTTGCTCATCCGCGGGCTGCACAGCAGCACGCCGTCGACCTGCTTGGCGAGCGTCTGCACCAGGTCCTCCTCGACCACCGGATCCTCGTCGGTGTCCGCGATGAACAGGTGGTAGTCGCGCTGCCGCGCGTAGCTCTCCGAGGCCTTGATGAGCGGCGGGAAGAACGGGTTGGCGATGTCCGCGACGATCAGGCCGAGGTTGTGTGTGCGGCCGGTGATCAGAGCCCGGGCGACCCGGTTGGGGCGGTACCCCATCTGCTCCGCGGTGGCCAGCACGCGACCGCGCGTCTCCGGGTTGACCATGTGCGGCGTGGAGAACGCGCGCGACACCGTGGACGCGTGCACACCCGACGCTCGCGCCACGTCGCGGATGGTCGCCGACACGCGTATCCTCCAGGAAAGCGCTTGCTTAAGGGCTTCGCTAGCTACCGCCATCGAAGAGTGCTGCCTCGTAGTTAATGCAAAGGGTTGGTGCCTGTCAATGGTCCTGTGTTGCAGAGTCATCTCGACGACCCGCCGCCCGCGCTCCTGAGAGGGACCCCGTCGCATGCCCCCAGCCGCCCGCCGCACCCGGTACGCGATCGTCGGCACCGGCTCCCGCGCCGAGATGTTCGTGCGCGCCCTGACCGGCCACCACACGGACACCGCCGAGCTGGTCGCCTTCGCCGATCCCAACCCCGCGCGCATCGATGCCCACAACCGTTTGCTGCGCCGCCGCGGTCTTTCCCCGGTGCCGGGGTACGTCCTCGACGGCGAGCCGGTGGCCCAGTTCGTCGCGATGCTCGACAAGGAGCAGGTCGACACGGTACTGGTGACGTCGATGGACCGGACGCACGACGACTACATCGTGGCCGCCCTGGACGCCGGCCGGGACGCGGTCACCGAGAAGCCGATGACCGTGGACGCACCCCGCTGCCGGCGCGTCCTGGACGCGGTCGCGCGTACCGGCCGGGAGGTACGGGTAACTTTCAACTACCGGTACAACCCGGTGCACGAGGCGGTCAAGCGGGTGCTCGCCGCGGGTGAGATCGGCGAGATCGGCTCGGTGCACTTCGAGTGGCTGCTGGACGTGCGGCACGGCGCGGACTACTTCCGGCGCTGGCACCGGGACAAGGCCAACTCCGGCGGTCTCATGGTGCACAAGGCCAGCCACCACTTCGACCTGGTCAACTGGTGGCTGGCGGCCCGGCCCGTGGAGGTGTACGGCAGCGGCCGGCTGTTCCTCTACGGCGAGCAGGGGACGCGGCACGGGTACGACCGCGGGTACCGGCGGGCGCACCGCGCTCCCGAGGCGGCCGGCGACCCGTTCGCCCTGCACCTGGCCGACCACCCGCGGCTGCGCGAGCTGTACCTGGACGCCGAGCGGCACGACGGGTACCTGCGCGACGTCAGCGTGTTCGCGCCCGGCGTGACCATCGAGGACGACATGGCGGTGCTGGTGCGCTACGACAGCGGGGCCACGATGACGTACCACCTGACCGCGTACGCGCCGTGGGAGGGGTACCGGCTGATGGTCAACGGCAGCCGGGGCCGGCTGGAACTGGAGGTGGTGGAGAGCGACCGGGTCGACCCGGTCGCCGCCACCAGTCGCCCCGATCAGTCCACATCGGACAGTGCCGCGCTGCACGGCGACGCGGCCGCCACCGAGCAGGGCGGGATCCGCCTCGCGGTCCGCCGGTTCTGGGAGGCGCCACGCGAGGTCGAGGTGCCCGGGTACACCCGGGACGGGCACGGCGGCGCGGACCTGCGCATGGCCGCGGCGCTGTTCGCCCCCGACGGCCGGCCCGACCCGCTGGGCCGCGTCGCGGGCGCCCGCGACGGCGCGCTCGCGCTGCTGACCGGCCTGGCCGCCAACGAGTCGTTCCGCACGGCCGCCCCCGTCCGCGTCGCCGACCTGCTGCCCCTATGAGCCGCCCCGACCGTCAGATCTGGATCTCGGCGGGCAGGACGTCGGAACCGACGCCTTGCTCGCCAAGACCTCGGGCTCTGCATGATCAACGCGGCGTGATGGCCATGATCAGGGGGCTGGCAGCCGGCAAGATCTGGAGTTGCCGGCGGATCGTGGAGCGGACTGCGCGATCCGCCGGCAACCCGCGATCACCAGCCCCACCGCCGGAAGAGGCCAACGGTGACGCCGCGGGCGGCGGCCAACCCGCGATCACCAGCCCGACCGCCGGAAGAGGGCAACGGTGACGCCGCGGGTGGCGCTGGTCGGCGCCGCGGGGCACGGCGCGAGCCACCTCGACCGGCTGGCCGGGGCGGCCCGCGACGGGACCCTCGACCTCGTCGGCGTGTGCGACCTGCGGCCGATCGAGACCGAGGCCCCGCTGTACACCGATCACCGGGAACTGCTGCGGGCCGCCGCGCCCGACGCCGTGGTCGTCTGCACGCCGCCGCACACCCACCTGCCGATCGCCGTGGACGCGGCCCGGGCCGGCGCCGACGTGCTGCTGGAGAAGCCACCCGTGCTCGACCTCGCCGAGCACGCCGAGCTGTGCCGGGTGCTCGGCGAGACCGGGCGGGTGTGCCAGGTCGGGTTCCAGGCACTCGGCTCGCCGGCCCTCGCCGAGCTGACCACCACGGTCCGGGCCGGGCACCTGGGCACGGTGACCCGCATCGGTGCGGCCGGCGCGTGGTGGCGGGCGGACGAGTACTTCCACCGGGTGCCGTGGGCCGGCCGGCGCAGCGTCGACGGGCGGCCGGTGCTGGACGGCGCGCTGGCCAACCCGTTCGCGCACGCCCTGATGGACGCGCTCGTGCTCGCCACGGCGGCCGGCGGCGGGCACCCCCGGTCGCTCGCGGTGGAGCGGTACCGGGTCACCGACATCGAGGTGGAGGACACGGCCTGCCTGCGGGTGGAACTGGCGGGCGGGCCGCCGGTGCTGGTCGCGGTGAGCCTGCGCTCGGCGCGGTTCGTCGCCGGCGAGATCGTGGTCGCCGGCACCGCCGGGCGGGCCGTGCTGGAGTACCCGACCGACCGGCTCACCCTGCCCGGGGACGCCGCCCCCCGCACCGTGCCCGGCCGCGTCGACCTGCTGGCCAACCTGCTCGCGCACCGCGCCGACCCGCGGGTACCGCTGCTCGCGCCGCTAGCGGCGACGGCGCCGTTCACCGCGGTGATCGAGGCGCTGTACCGGGCCGGCCCGCCGGTGCCGGTCCCCGCCGGGCACCTCGTGCCGCACCAGGGGGCCAGCGCGATCGAGGGCATCGCCGAGCTGGTCCGGCGCGCGGCCGGCCGGCTCGCGCTGTTCTCCGAACTGGGCACCGCGTGGGCGGTGGCACCACACGTCATCGAGGAGGTACCAGTTGCGCAAGCTGCACCTGCATGACCTGGCCGGCGGTCCGGCCGACGGACCGGTCGTGGCCGGCGCGGTCCCGGGGTTCCACGCCGAGCGCGGCGGGGTCAGCGTCTACCCGGCCGGCCAGCGTACCCACCCGGAGGGCCACCACGTCCACGACGTGCCCGAGATGTTCCTCATCCTGCAGGGCAGCGGGGTGATCGAGATCGACGGCGCCGGCAGCCCGTTCCAGGCCGGCGACGTCTTCATCGTGGCTCCGGGCGAGGACCACCACCTGCGCAGCGAGGGCACGCTCCCGCTGGTCTCCATGTGGCTCCACCTGCGCCCCTCCCCGTGACCGTCGCAAACTTCACTGACGTAGGTGTGTCCGCCGGGCCGGGACACCGCAGCTCCAATGAAGGTGCGGTGATCTTGGTCAGGCGTGCGGGGGCTGCAACTAACCTGCATGTCGGGGGCATTGACTCTTGCGGATCGGCGCGCCTAACGTGACGGGGAATGCGCTTTCCTAGCGCACCGTCCCACTGTCCCTTGTGGACAGCAGAACCCGCTCGGCGACGCACCCCAGCCGCCACGCGGCGAACAGGAGACAGCCATGCGCCTGCGAGTCATCGCCGCCGCAGCCGCCGGTGCACTCGCGCTCGCCACGGGCGTGGCGTGGGCCCTGCCCGCGGCGGCCGGCACCGGCACCGACCCCACACCGCTGGCCCTGAGGCTGGGCCGACAGACCCTTCCGGCCAACGACGGCTGGGCCGCCGGCGGCACCGGTACCACGGGCGGCTCGGCGGCCGACGGCGCGCACGTCTTCGTCGCACACAACCGCGCCGAACTGGTCGCGGCGCTCGGCGGCGACAACGCCACCAACGCCGAGAACGCCACCCCGAAGATCGTCTTCGTACGCGGCGTCATCGACGGCAACGCGCCGTTCACCTGCGCCGATCATGCCGACCCCGGCTACTCGCTCGACGCGTTCCTGGCCGCCTACGACCCCGCCGTGTGGGGCCGGACCAGCAAGCCCAGCGGGCCGCTGGAGGACGCCCGGGTCCGCTCGGCCAAGAACCAGGCCGCCCAGGTGAACATCAACATCGGCGCGAACACCACGATCGTCGGGCTGCGCGGCGCCCGGATCGTCGGCGCCAACCTGCAGGTGCACGTCGACAACGTGATCATCCGGAACCTGGAGTTCCAGGACGCGCGGGACTGCTTCCCGGCCTGGGACCCGACCGACGGGTCGGCCGGCAACTGGAATTCCAACTACGACACGCTGTCGGTCACCGGCGGCACGCACGTCTGGATCGACCACGACACGTTCAGCGACGGCGCGAACCCCGACAGCGGGCAGCCGGTGCGCCTGGGCCGGCGGTACCAGGTGCACGACGGGCTGCTGGACATCACCAAGGGCGCCGACCTGGTCACCGTCTCGTACAGCTACTTCCACGACCACGACAAGACGATGCTGATCGGGTCGACCGACAGCCCCACCTACGACGTGGGCAAGCTGCGTGTCACGCTGCACGACAACCGCTTCGAAAACGTCGGGCAGCGGGCGCCGCGGGTCCGGTACGGCCAGGTGCACCTGTACAACAACCTGTACCAGGTCCCGCAGGCCACCGGCGACTTCGCCGAGTCCGGCTACTCGTACTCCTGGGGGGTCGGCAAGTTCTCCGCTGTCTACGCGGAGAACAACTTCGTCGCGCTCGGCGACGGCGTGGACCCGGCCACCTTCGTGCACTACTGGGGCGGCACCGCCATGACCGAGCTGGGCACGCTGGTGCGCTCCGCCGGCACGGTGCGGGCGACCAGCCTGCTCGCCGCCTACAACGCGGTCGGCACGCCGACCATCGGTACGGACGCCGGCTGGACGCCGGCGCTGCACACCACCGTCCTGCCGGCGATCGCCGTGCCGTTCCTCGTCATCGCGACCGCCGGGACCATCTGCCTGCCCGCCTGATCCACCGTCACGAACGTCCACGCGGACGGCCACCGCCACCCGCGTGGACCGGCACACCCCGAACCCGGAGGAACCAATGAGAAGACGACTCGCGCTGCTGGCCGCCGGCGCCGCCGGTGTCCTCGCCGCCGGCACTGCGCTGCTGTTCGCCCCGGCCGCGTCGGCCGCCACGCTGTTCAGCGACAACTTCGAGACCGGCGCGGCCGGCACCTGGTCCAAGTCGGGTGGCAGCTGGGCGATCGGCACCGACGGCAGCAGCGTGCTGCAGCAGGGCAACGCCGGCAGCGACCTGGCCCGCGACTTCAACGGCTCCAGCGGCTGGACGGACTACACGCTGCAGGCGCGGGTCAAGCCGCTCGCGCTGGACGCCGGTACCGACTTCGTGGGCATCGCGGCACGGGCCAGCGGCGCCACCACCTTCTACCGGCTGATCCTGCTCGGCAGCGGGCAGGCGCAACTGCAGGCCGACCGGGGCGGCACGGTCGGCGTGCTGGGCTCCACCACGATGGCGGTGTCCGCCGGCACCTGGTACACGCTGCGCATCGACGTGTCCGGCGGCACCGTCACCGGGTTCGTCAACGGCGGCCAGGTCGCCTCGGCCACCAGTACCGCCATCGCCGCCGGCCGCATCGGCCTGCAGACCTTCCAGGCCAGCGCGAACTTCGACGACGTCGCGGTGAGCTCGGTCGGCTCGACGCCGAGCCCGTCGCCCACCACGGCGTCGCCGAGCCCGAACCCCGGTCCTTCGCAGAGCACGTCCAACCCGCCGCCGGTCACGGGGCTGGAGGGCTACGCCACGGTGAACGGCACGACGACCGGTGGCGCGGACGGGCCGACGGTCACCGCCAGCACGCTGGCCGACCTGATCACGGCGGCCGGCGCGGCGACCACGCAGACCGTGCTGGTCAACGGCAACTTCACCTGCTCCGCCGACGTACGGCTGTCCGCCAACAAGTCGATCATCGGGGTCGGCGCCAACTCCGGCCTCACCGGCTGCGGGCTGAACATGCGCGACGTGGACAACGACATCGTGCGGAACATGAAGATCTCGAAGGTGGTGGCGGGCAACGGCAACGGCGACGCGATCCACATCGACCACGCCACCCACCTGTGGATCGACCACAACGACCTGTCCAGCGACACGACGCACGGCACCGACTTCTACGACGGGCTGCTGGACATCACGCACGCGGCCGACTACGTCACGGTGTCGTGGAACCTCCTGCACGACCACATCAAGTGCTCGCTGATCGGGCACAGCGACAACAACGCCGCGGAGGACACCGGGCACCTGCGGGTGACCTACCACCACAACTGGTTCAACAACTGCGACCAGCGCATGCCGAGCCTGCGCTTCGGCACCGGCCACGTGTACGACAACTACTACGTGGGCGGCACCACCGGCGTCCACTCCCGGATGGGTGCGCAGATGCTGGTGCAGAACAACGTGTTCCGCGGCGTGGGCACGCCGATCGAGACCACGAAGGACAGCAACGTGGACGGCTTCGTCAACGAGTCGGGCAACGACTTCGGCGGCGGAACGAACCTCATCACCCAGATCGGAACGTTCACCAACCCGCCGTACAGCTTCCACCTGGACCCGACCGCGAACGTGATCAGCCTGGTCACGGCCGGCGCGGGTACCGGAAAGATCTGAACCTGGCGGCCCGCCACCGCCGCGAGTCAGCGGGGGTGGCGGGCCGCGGCGCGCCTGGTGACCTCGCGCAGCACCCGCCCGGTCGTGGCCAGGTCGGCCTGGTCGAAGCCGGCGTACAACTCGGCGGTGAGCCCGGCGACCGCGTCGTTGAGGCCCTGGTACCGCCCGGCACCGGCCTCCGTCAGTCCGATGTGGACATCCTGCGGGTCCGCCCGCAGGTAGCCTCTCGCGGCGGTCCGGCCGATCAGCAGGTCCGCCGCCGTGGCGTGCAGCGCGAGCCCCGCGGCCAGGTTGTCCCGCAGCGCCTCCCGGGACAGCGGACCGCGCTGGTGCAGCAGCCGCAGCACGAGCCATTCGGGAAAGTCGGTACCGGCGCGGGCGAGCAGATCGTCGAGCAGGGCCCGGGTGGCGTTCTGCGCCATGCCGAGGTCCTGTCCGGTGACGGGTGGCGTGGTGGTCATGTCCGGTCTCCTTCCAGCAGGGTCCGCAACGCGTCGGCGAACTCGCGGGTACGCGCGCCACGGGTGCCGCCCAGCGGCTTGGTCAACGTCTCCTGCAGCGCCCCGACCGTGTGCACCGCCTGGTCCACCACCCGGGTGCCGTGCGGGGTCAGCGCCAACTGGACCGCGCGGCTGTCGGCGGGGTGTTCGGCGCGCGCCACCAGCCCGGCCCGTTCCAGCGCCCGGGCCAGCTTCGACACGTAGATGGGATCGAGCCCGGTCACGTTCGCGAGCTCCCGCTGGCTCGGCTGCCGGCCGGCCCTGGACATGCCGTGGAGCGAGGCGAGCAGCGAGTACTGCGCGTGGGTCAGGCCGAGGTGGGCCACGGACCGGTCGACCTCGGCGCGCCACTTCATGGACAGCCGCCACACGAGGTAGCCGACGGTGGCTTCGGCGGGTTCGTGGCCGGTGGGCATGCCGATACTGTACATGGCTATTAATGCCATGGAAACTATATCGGCCGCTCAGTCCTGCGGCGGTGGACCGCTGCTGTGCCGGCGGATCAGTTCGGCGGCCACCTGCTCGACGTGCGGGACGCCGGCCGGCCCGTCCGACAGCGCCAGCTTCATCGCGCGGATGCCCATCTCGACCAGCGGCAGGCGCACGGTGGTCAGCGCGGGGATCACGTCCCGGGCGATCGGCACGTCGTCGAAGCCGGCCACGGACACGTCGTCGGGCACCTCGATGCCGCGCTCCCGCAACGTCGCCAAGGCGCCCACCGCCATCGAGTCGTTCAACGCGATCATCGCGGTCAGCCCCGGCTCGTCGGCGATGAGCACCTGGGCCGCGGCCGCGCCGCCGTCGCGGCTGAAGTCGCCGTAGACGATGCGCCGCGCGGGCAGTTGCCGGCCCGTCTCGCGGGCCGCGCGGCGCAGTCCGGCGAGGCGGTCGGTGGTGGTGGTCAACACCCGCGGCCCGGCGATCACGCCGACCCGCCGGTGGCCGAGGCCGAAGACCTCCATGCCGAGGAGGTACGCGCCGGCCTCGTTCGCCGGCACCACCGCGTCGCCGACCATCTCGTGCCGGCCGATCACCGCCACCCGACCACCGGTCTGCTCGTACGCGCGCAGCTTGGCGTTGAAGTCCCGGGTGAACCGGGAGTCGTGGTACCCGGAGCCGGCCGGCACGATCGCTGCCACCTGCTGGGCGCGCAGCAGCTCGACGTACTCCAGCTCGCGGACCGGATCCCGGTAGCTGTTGCAGATGACCAGCAGCCGGCCGTGGTCGGTGGCCACCCGCTGCAGGCCGCGCGTGATCTCGGAGAAGTACGGGTCGGACACGTCGTGCACGATCACCCCGACCGCACTGCGCTTGGGCCGGGCGAGGTTCTGCGCGTGCGCGTTGGGCACGTAGCGCAGCTCCTCCACCGCCCGCAGCACCCGGACCCGCAGTTCCTCGGCGACGTGCTTGGCGCTGCCGTTGATGACCCGGGACGCGGTCGACGGTGAGACGCGCGCCCGGCGCGCCACGTCAGCCAGCGTCACCGCTCCCGGCGGCGCCGCATGCTCGTCCGCCCGCCGGGCGCGCTCAGCCATGGCCAGCAGCGTACCGGGTGACCGCGGGACGGGACGGGACTTGCCGCGCGGACACCTGGGCATCTATTGTCCGACAGGAAAGCGCTTTCCTCCGATACGCCCCAATGGGAGCCGGGACGTGCGGAGGCCGACAGGGAGGTGCGATGGCACGCAGGTCCATCGGTGTCGTGGTCAACGGCGTCACCGGGCGCATGGGGTACCAGCAGCACCTGGTCCGTTCCCTGCTGGCCATCCGCGAGCAGGGCGGGGTACCCGCCGCCGACGGCAGCCGGATCTGGCCCGAACCGGTGCTGGTCGGGCGCAGCGCCGAGCGGCTGGCCGAGATCGCCGGCCGGCACGGGCTGACCGACTTCACCACCGACCTCGACGCCGCGCTCGCCCGGCCCGACGTGGAGATCTACTTCGACGCGCTGGTCACCCGGGAACGGGAGAAGGCCGTCCGCCGGGCGATCGACGCCGGCAAGCACGTGTACACCGAGAAGCCGCTCGCGCAGGACTCCGAGGCGGCGCTGGACCTGTGCCGGACGGCCGAGGCGGCCGGGGTGCGCCACGGCGTGGTCGCCGACAAGCTGTTCCTGCCCGGGCTGCGCAAGCTCAAGCGGCTGGTGGACAGCGGCTTCTTCGGCCGGGTGCTGTCGGTGCGCGGCGAGTTCGGCTACTGGGTCTTCGAGGGCGACTGGCAGAGCGCCCAGCGCCCCTCGTGGAACTACCGCCTCGCCGACGGCGGCGGGATCACCCTCGACATGTTCCCGCACTGGCACTACCTGCTCGAACAGATCTTCGGCCCGGTGCGGGCGGTGACCGCGCACGTGGCCACGCACCTGCCGAACCGGGTGGACGAGCGCGGCGAGCCCTACCAGGCGACCGCCGACGACGCCGCGTACGCGATCGTCGAGCTGGCCGGCGGGATCGTCGTGCAGATCAACTCCTCGTGGACGGTACGGGTACGCCGGGGCGAACTGCTGGAGTTCCAGGTCGACGGCACCGAAGGCTCGGCAGTGGCCGGGCTGCGCGAGTGCGTGGTCCAGCACCGGGCCGCCACTCCCCGGGCGGTGTGGAACCCGGACCTGCCCGACCCGCAGGACTATCCCGCGCAGTGGCAGCGGGTGCCGGACAACGACTCGTTCGACAACGCGTTCAAGGCGCAGTGGGAGGCCTACCTGCGCCACGTCGTGGACGGCGCGCCGTTCCCCTGGAACTTCCAGGCGGCCGCCCGCGGGGTACGCCTGGCGGAGCTGGCGCTGCGCTCGGCGCGCGAGGGCTGCCGCGTGGAGGTACCGCCGCAGTGACCACGGTGACCCTGCCCGGCGGGCGGCGGTACCGGCTGGCGGGCGGCGCCGGGTTCCCGTCCGCGCAGCCGGCGCGCGGCCGGGTGGCCTACGCGGCCGCGCACGTGGTCGCCGATCCGCTCGCCGAGAACGTCCCCGGTGCCCCGGCGGCCCTGGACTGGGCGGCCACGCTCGCGTTCCGGGCCCACCTGTGGCGGCACGGGCTGGGCGTCGCGGAGGCGATGGACACCGCGCAGCGCGGCATGGGCCTGGACTACCCGGCGACCCGCGAGCTGATCCGGCGCAGTGCGGGCGCCGCGCGCGGGTGCGGCGGGCTGATCGCGGCCGGGGTCGCCACCGACCAGCTGCCCGCCGGCCCGGCGAGCCTGGCCGGGATCGCGCGGGCCTACGGCGAGCAGCTGGCCGACGTGCTGGAGGCGGGGGCGACGCCGGTGCTGATGTGCAGCCGGCACCTGGCCGCGGCCGCGCGGCACGCGGACGACTACCTGTCGATCTACAGTGGACTGATCGGGCAGTCCACCGAACCCGTGATCCTGCACTGGCTGGGTCCGATGTTCGATCCCGCGCTGCGCGGGTACTGGGGCTCGGCCGACCCGGGCCGCGCCGGCGCGACCGTGCTGGAGCTCGTCAAGGCCCACCCGGACAAGGTGGACGGCATCAAACTGTCCCTCCTGGACGAGGCCTACGAGGTGGAGCTGCGCGCCGCGCTGCCGCCCGGGGTGCGGCTCTACACCGGCGACGACCACCACTACCCCCGACTCATCAAGGGCGACGCCACCGGGTTCTCGCACGCGCTGCTCGGCGTGTTCGCGTGCATCGCACCCGCCGCCGCGGCCGCGCTGCACGCCCTGGACCGCGGCGACCTCGACCGCTACGACGCCATCTTCGCGCCGACCGTCCCGCTGGCCCGCCACCTGTTCGGCCCGCCCACCCCGTTCTACAAGACCGGGGTCGTCTTCCTGGCCTGGCTGGCCGGGCACCAGGAGCACTTCACCATGGTCGGCGGCCTGCAGGCGGGCCGGTCCGCCACCCACCTGGCCCGGCTGCTGACGCTCGCCGACGAGGCCGGGCTGCTGCCCGACCCGGACCTCGCCGCGGCGCGGGCCCGCGCCTACTTCACCGTCGCCGGGGTACCGCAATGACGCACTTCTCGTTCAACCAGGCGACCGCCAAGTACTGGCCGGTGCCGGAGATGCTCGCCGGGTGCGTGGCGGCCGGGGTACGCGCGGTCGGGCTGTGGCGCGAGGAGGTCGCCGGGTACGGGCTGGCGCGCACGGCGCGGGAGGTGCGCGCCGCCGGCCTGACGGTCAGCACGCTGTGCCGGGGCGGGTTCTTCACGGCGCCGGACTGGTACGACGACAACCGGCGCGCCATCGACGAGGCCGCCGAGCTGGGCGCGCCGGTGCTGGTACTCGTGTCGGGCGGGTTGCCCACCGGCGGCCGGGACCTCGACGGCGCGCGGTCGCAGGTGGCCGACGCGATCGGCGACCTGGTGCCGGCCGCGCTGGCGGCGGGGGTACGGCTGGCGATCGAGCCGCTGCACCCGATGTACGCCGCGGACCGGTGCGTCGTCTCGACCCTGGCCCAGGCGCTGGACATCGCGGAGCGGTACCCGTCGCCGGCCGTCGGGGTGGTGGTCGACACCTACCACCTGTGGTGGGACGACCAGGTGTACGCCCAGATCGCCCGCGCCGGGCAGCGGATCGCGAGCTTCCAGCTGGCCGACTGGGTGACCCCGCTGCCGGCCGGCGTGCTCACCGGCCGCGGCCTGCCCGGCACCGGCTGCGTCCAGCTGCGCCGGCTGGCCGACGCGGTCTTCGCCGCCGGATACACCGCTCCCGTCGAGGTGGAGGTGTTCAACGACGAGGTGTGGTCCTGGCCCGGCCACAAGGCGCTGGCCGCCGCGCTGGACGGGTACCGGTCCTGCCTGGAGGCGTCGCCGTAGACTCGCCTGTGACAACGGCGAGGAGGCGGAGAGCACGTGGCCCGTGTCGTGCCTGGCACCACCCGCAACACCCGCCAGCGTGCGGAGGTACTGGCGCTGCTGGCCGGGACCGGTGAGTTCCGCAGCGCCCAGCAACTGCACGCCGACCTGCGCGAGCGCGGCGCCAAGGTGGGCCTGACCACGGTGTACCGGACGCTGCAACTGCTGGCCGACGCGGGCGAGGTGGACCAGATGCGGCTGCCCGACGGGGAGCAGCTGTACCGCCGCTGCGGCCGGGAGCAGCACCATCACCACCTGGTCTGCCGCTCGTGCGGGCGCACGGTCGAGGTGGAGGGCCCCGCGGTGGAGCGGTGGGCCGAGCGCCAGGCGGCCGAGCACGGGTTCACCGACGTGGCGCACACGCTGGAGATCTTCGGTACCTGCGCCGTCTGCACGCGGAGCTAACCGGCCACCAGCCGGGCGGCCGTGCGCAGGGCGCCGGCCAGGTCGTGGCCGGCGGGAGCGCGCTGCGGGTCGACCAGCCACTGCACGAACACACCGGACACCAGCGTCTGGTACAGCGTGCCGACCGCCTGTGCCGCCGGCCCGGCCACCGACGGGTCCACATCGGACACCGTCGCGGCCCACGCCATCCGGGCGTCCTGCAGCCCGTCGGACAGCGCCTGGCGCAGCTGCGGTACCCGGTCCACCTGCGCCAGGACCTCCACCATGGCCGCCCACAGCTCCCGGCGCGCGGCGAAGGACTCCAGCACCCGCGCCCAGTACCACTCGAACCGCTCCGGCGCGGCGCCGTCCGCGTCGCCCAGGGCGGCCAGCGCGGCGCGCACCTCCTCGCGCCACTCGTCGACCACCTGGAACAGCGCCGCGTTCATCAGCGCGTCCTTCGACCCGTAGTGGTACCCGATCGAGGCGAGGTTGGTGCCGGACGCGGCCACGATGTCCCGGGCCGTGGTGCGGCCGTAGCCCTTCTCGTACAGGCAGCGCCGCGCCCCGGCGAGCAGATCCTCCCGGTGTCCCATGGTCCCAGGTTAGCCCGGCAGCTACACAAGCGTCTTAGACATCTGTACCGCACGCCCGAAGTTGTAGGCTGATCACACCCGTTCGTGGGCGGCCCAAAGCCCCGCCCACGAGCGGGCCTACCGCATCCGCGGCAGCGCAGCCAGATCCGGCTCGACCCATCCCTCCCGCGCCGGCTGCCCGGCCAGCGTCGTGCCGCGGTAGTGCCCGCGCAGCAGCCGCCTGTCCAGCAGCCCCCGGATGCCGCCGCGCCCGGGACCGGACGCTCACCCGTCCGGGTGCGATCAAGCGCTCCGGCCTCGTCCGGTCCTCCCGGCCCCGAGAATGGAGGCGATGCCCGCCGCTCTTGCCGACCAGCTCACCGCCGCCCGCCGGCGCGCGTTCGTCGGCCGTCGCGCGGAACTGCGCCTGTTCGAGTCGCTCCTGGCGGATCCCGGTACCGGCGGCGGCGTGGTGTACCTGCGCGGCCCCGGCGGTGTCGGCAAGACCACACTGCTGCGCCAGCTCGCCTGGCTGGGCCGGGACGCGGGCCGGCGGGTGCTGTGGCTGGACGGCCGCGAGGCGGCGGCCGGTGGTGGGCTGCTGGCCTGCCTCACCACCGCCCTCGACGTACCGGGACCCGACGCGGCGCTCGCCGCGCTCGCCGGCGCGACCGGCCTGCTCCTGCTCGTGGACTCGGTCGACGAGGTGGGCCCGCCGCCCGAGTGGCTGCCCGAGGAGCTGCTCGCCGCGCTGCCCGGCGGCGCGCTCGCGGTGCTGGCCGGCCGGGAGCCGCCGCCGCTGCACTGGCGGGTGGACCCGGGCTGGCGCGGGCTGGTGCGCACGCACCCGCTCGGCAACCTCGGTCCGGACGAGAGCGCGCGACTGCTGGAGACGCTGGGCGTGCCCGGGGCCGAGCACCCGGCGGCGCTCGCGTTCACCCGTGGACACCCGCTCGCCCTGGCCATCGTGGCCGACGTGTACGCGCAGCGCGGCGGCGGGCTGGCCCTGCCGGCCAGCCCCGAGGTGGTGGCCGCGCTGCTCGCCGGCCTGCTGGACGCGGTACCCAGCGGCGCGCACCGGGCCGCGCTGGAGGCCGGCGCGCAGGTCCGGGTGACGACCGAGCCGCTGCTCGCCGCGCTGCTCGGGGTGCCCGACGCGCGGGAGCTGTTCGACTGGCTGCGCGGCCTGTCGGTCATGGAGTCCGGACCGCGCGGGCTGTACCCGCACGACCTGGTGCGCGACGCGCTCGGCGCGGAGCTGCGCTGGCGCCATCCCGACCGGTACGCGGAGCTGCACCGCCGGGCGGGCACGTACTACCAGCAGCAGTTCACCGGTGCGGAGCCGGCGGCGCAGCAGGCGGTGCTGTCCGACTTCGCCTACCTGCACCGCGACAGCGAGGTGCTGGGACCGTTCCTCAGTGGACTGTCCCCCACCGCCGCCGGAGCCGGGAACCTCGCCGTCACGCCCGGCCGCGAGGACGACTGGCCGGCGGTGCGCGAGCTGGTGCGGCGGCACGAGGGCGCGGCGGCGGCCGGGATCCTCGAGTACTGGCTGGGGCGGCTGCCCGAGTGCCTGGCGGTCGCCCGTACCGGCTCGGGACCGGTGGCCGGCTGCTGCCTGGTGCTCCCGCTGCACGCCGTGTCCACAGTGGATACCGCGGCCGACCCGGCGGTGGACCGGGCGCTGGCGTACCTGCGCCGCCGGGCTCCCCTGCGCGACCAGGAGCGCGCCTACCTGGTGCGGTTCTGGCTGTCCGCCGACGAGTACCAGGACACCTCGCCGGTGGCCACGCTCATCGCCCTGCACCTGGTGCGCCAGTACCTCACCACGCCGGATCTGGCGGTGAGCCTGTGGGCGTACGCCGACCCGCAGTTCTGGGCGCCCATGTGCCAGTACGCGGACTTCACCCGGGTGCCGGAGGCCGACTTCGAGGTGGACGCGCGCCGGTACGGGGTGTACGCGCACGACTGGCGCGTCGTCCCGCCACTGCGCTGGCTCGGCCTGCTGGGTGCCCGGGAGACCGCCGAGCAGCCGCTCGCCGTCCCGGGCGGCGGGGCGGGGCAGCCACCGCCCCGGGTGCTGGACGCGGACGAGTTCGCCCGGGCGGTCCGGGCCGCGCTGCACGACGTCGGGCGCGCGGACCGGCTGCGCACCTCGCCGCTGGTGCGCTCCCGGCTGGTCGCCGGCCGGCTCGGTGGAGACGGACCGCCCCAGCCCGGTCAGGCCGTGCAGGAGGTGCTGCGCGAGGCCGCGGCACAACTGGAAGCCGCGCCGCAGGACCGGCGCGGGTACCGGGCGCTGCACCACACCTACCTGCAGCCGGCCGGCAGCCAGCAGCGCGCCGCCGAACTGCTGGACCTGCCGATGAGCACGTTCCGCCGGCACCTCGCGGCGGGCGTGGAGCGGCTCACCGAGATCCTCTGGGAGCGCGAACTGGCCGGCGACTAGGTGCGCGGGACCCGGTGCGCGTCCAGGTACGCCTCCAGGTGCTCCGGCGGCGCCGGGCGGCTGACCACGTAGCCCTGCCCGTACCCGCAGCCGGCGGCCTGGGCCACGGCCAGGTCGGCCGCCGACTCCAGCCGCTGCGCGATCACCTCGACGCCGATGTGGCGGCCCAGCTTCACGACCACGTCCACGATCGCGGTGACCACGCTGGCGCGGGCCGCCGGCTCGCCGAAGATCTGCCGATCGATCTTGATGACGTCCAGCGGCAGCACGCGCAGCTGGCTCAGCGAGGTCGCACCGCTGCCGAAGTGGTCCACGGCGGTACGCACGCCCAGCGCGCGCAGCTCGGCGAGGTGATCGACGAGAGCGAGCAGGTGCGCCGAGCCGGCGTCGGTGTCGCCGGTGATCCCGGGCTCCGCCACCTCGACGACCAGCTGCGCCGCCGGTACCAGATGGGTCTGCAGGGTGGTGCTCACGGCGGCGACGAAGGCCGGCGTGGCCAGGGTGGCGGCCCCGACGTTGACCGACAGCCAGATGTCCCGGCCGTCGCGGCCCCAGATCGACAGCTGGCGGCACGCCCAGTGCAGGACCCACTGGGTGATCTCGTCGAGCAGGCCCAGGTCCTCGGCGACCGGGATGAACTCGGCGGGTGGCACCGGGCCCAGCGTCGGGTGCCGCCACCGCAGCAGCGCCTCGGCGCCGACCGGGCGCCCACCGGCCAGCTCGACCACGGGCTGGTAGGCCAGGTCCAGCTCGCCCCGGGCGATCGCGCCGGGCAGCTCCTGTTCGATCGCCAGCCGCCGGCGCAGTTGCGCCTGGGTCGACTCGTCGTACCACTCCACCGCCCGGGCGCCCTTGCGGCCCCGCGTGCTGTGCAGGGCGAGTTCGGCCTGGCGCAGCGCCTCGTCGAGGTCGACCTCCGCGGTCAGGTCGGTCAGGCCGGCGCTCGCCGGCAGGTGCGCGGTGCTGCCCGGCACCGCGTACGGCTCGGTGAGCACGGTCAGCAGCCGGGTGGCCAGCAGGTGGGCCTGTACCGCGCCCGCCTCGGTGAGCACCGCGAACGTGGCCGCCTCCAGCCGCGCGGCCATGTCGGTGTGGGCCACCGTGGCGCGCAGCCGGCGGGCCGCCTCCACCAGCGCCGCGTCGCCGACGTCGTGCCCCTTCACGTTGTTCACCGCGGTGATGCCGAGGTTGACGAGGATCAGCGCGCGGTACTCGCCGCGCCGGGCGGCGGCGCCGCGCAGGCCCTGCCGGTTGGCCAGG
The DNA here is from genome assembly GCA_039649115.1 of Micromonosporaceae bacterium. Classification (GTDB taxonomy): domain Bacteria; phylum Actinomycetota; class Actinomycetes; order Mycobacteriales; family Micromonosporaceae; genus DATEJJ01. The sequence continues at coordinate 20,735 of JBBWZQ010000136.1, forward strand.
CCGGTGAGCCGGTCGGTGGCCGCGGTGCGGCGCAGCGTGCGCTCCAGCTCCTTGTGCCGGCTCACGTCGCGCACGTGGACCACCAGCGACCAACCGGCCGAGCCCAGCTCGGTGCGGGTCACGCTCCACTCGGTGTCGCGCCAGGTGCCGAACCCGTCGCGCATCCGCGCGTCGAGCAGCCCGACCTGCCCGGCGCCCGGCTTGCCGGCCAGCTCGGTCAGGCACGCGGCCACCTGGTCGACGTCCTCGGCATGCAGCAGGGTCACCACCGGCCGGTCCAGCACGTCCTGGTCGGCCAGGCCGAACTGGCGGGCCGCGGCGGACGACTGCCAGCGCACCAGGAACGCGCTGTCCAGCACCATGGTGAGGTCGCTGGAGCCGGAGACCAGCGACCGCAGGTTCGCGTCCTGGTGGGCCAGGCGCGCGGCGTACCGGCGTGCCTCGCGGGCGGCGACCCATTCGCGCAGCGCCACCACGGCCATCCCGGCCAACCCGAGGTCGATCGAGACGGCGTCGAAGCCGTGCTGCTGCAGCAGGTGGTATCCGGCGGCCACGCCGGCGCACAGCAGTGGCAGCCCCACCAACGGGTGTGCCGCGCCCATGCCGGGTGCGGCCGGCTGCGCGGAGCGCCGCACGCCGTGCCACAGCAGGACGGCACCGGCGCTGGCCGCCGCGGCGGCCAGCAGCGTCCAGGCCCGCGGCGCGAGGTAGTCCAGGGCGAGGGTCAACCCGGCGAGCCCGCCGATGGACAGCGCCGCGCCGGTCGCCACCCGCGGCCCGCCGGCGCCGTCCCGGAACCCGAAGACGAGCACCGCCGCGACCCCGATGCTGGCCAGCAGGCCCGCGGTCAGCCCGGCGCCGCGGCCGCCGGCCGGTTCGAACAGCAGCGTCCAGAGGATGAAGAACGAGAAGACGCCGATGCCCGCGCCGTCGAGGAACTGGCGGAGGCGGGCCGCCGTGCCGGCCATGGCGGTCGACGGCGCGACGCCGAGCAGGTAGCCGCCGACGCTCAGGAACAGGGAGATGAGCGCGCACTCCGCCGGCAGCGGCACGCCGGCCACGCGTAGGGCCGGTGCGAACTGCGCGGCGAGGCCGGCGGCCAGCGCGCCGAGCGCCACCAGCGCGAGGCCGGTCGTGAGGCAGCCGGCGGTGCGGATCGCGCCGGCATCACCCGGCTGCCGGGCGGCGCGCAGGAACCCGGCCAGCTTCGCGAGGTACACCAGGTGGCACACCAGCAGGCCGGCCGTTGCCGCCGGCACCGCCGGTACCGCGCCGACCAGGCCGGCGGCGAAGATACCCGCCGTGACGGCCAGCGCCGCGCCGGTGCCGGCGCGGGCGGTCGGACCGGCCGCGGGGATCATCCACAGCCTCCGGGCATCAAGGGCGAGACCGAATCAGGTTACGCCCCGTCCGCGCGGCGACACGGACAGATTGTGCGGGCACCCGGCCAGCTGGCCGGGTGCCCGCGCGGTGCTGTGCCGTTACGACCGGCAGGGGTTGTCGGGCAGGTTCTGGTGGTAGTCGTTGAAGATCACCCGGGTTGCGCCGCCGCCCCCGAAGACGAGATACGTCTGGGGGTACAGCGTGCCGTACTGGTTCTGCCTGCCGTAGTCGTTACGGGTCAGCCCCGGTACGTCGTTGCCGATCAGCCACCGGCATCCGGCCCGGTTGCCGGTGCTGGAGAAGAACGGGTAGAACTGGGCCGGTTGCCCGTCGTCGGTCGGCGGGATGATCGTGCAGCCGGCGCCGGTGACCCGGTCGCAGGCGCCGCCCAGGTCGGGTGCCTCGATGCGCGGCGTGTCCGTCTCGAACGCCACGCGGCTGTAGTTGGTACGGAACCCCGGACCGGTCTTGGCGCCGGAGAACAGCACCGGCGTCGGGTGCAGCCGGGTGTTGCCGTCCGGCCAGTCCTTCAGGTACGAGGTGCCGTCGAAGCCGGGAGCATTGGTACCCAGGCACCCGGTCACCGGCACCAGGGTGGACTGGGCCGCCGTGAAGCAACCGACGTCGTCGGCGTCGGCCGGCTCCTGGTCACCCGGCGCGCCCTCCAGCCCGACACAGCTGCCGGTGGCCGGGTCGACCGCGGTGCAGAAGTCGAAGTGACCGATCTCGTCGGAGAACGCGATGTTGTACGAGTGCGCCGCCCACGGCACCCGGGTCGCCTCCGAGGAGGTCGAGTACATCGGGTGGTAGTCGTACGGCAGCAAGGTGCAGTCGGTACCGGTCGGCGCGTACTTGATCTGGCCGAAGCCGTTGCGCGCCGAGGCGGTCATCGAGCCGGACCGGCGCGTGGTCAGGTCGTCGACCTGGATCCGCAGCCCGTGCGCGGTGTCGTGCATGGTCACCTGGACGTTGTCGCCCTGGCGCATGAACAGCACCTTGGCCGGGTCGGGCCGGCCGGAGGCGACCGGGTCGAACTGCAGCGGGTTCGGCGGGCCCTGCGGCCGGCCGTTGTAGGTGAGGTAGGCGAAGTTGGTGTACTCGATGCCGCCCAGGATCTGGCCCTGGCAGGTCGGGTTGAGCGTCGTACCGGCGACCGGGTCCTCGCTGAGGCCGAAGGTCAGCAGCGCGGCGCACCAGGACCGGGCGTCACAGCTGAACCCGTCGAACTGCCGCACGTAGCCGGGCGGGTAGAACTGCAGCTCCATGAAGCCGGTGCCCGGGTGCTGGGCGAGCGGCTTGATGTTCGAGTCGCTGTCCGGGGTGCACGTGGCGACCTGCACCGGGTACGACTGGGTGTCGCACAGCGCCATGCCGAACCAGAACGTCGGGCGCAGCATGAAGTTGTACGAGCGGCCCGCGATCGGTACCGGCGGCGGATCCTTGGGCAACTTGAGCTGGTACTGCATTGAATTGCCCGAACCCGGCCGGTTCGAGTAGAACAGCAGTGACGGCTCGTCGTGACCCACGTACTTGTCGTGGAAGGCCGTGTCGTAGTCGTCCACCTCGGGACACACCAGCCGCGACGTGTTCAGGCAGTTCGGCTTGCTCGGGTACGGTGCCGCGGCCGGCGCGGCGGTGGCGGCCGGTGTCGCCGCCATGGCCAGCAGCAGTGCCGACACCGCGGCGATGGGTA
>JBBWZQ010000150.1:0-2803 GCA_039649115.1 Micromonosporaceae bacterium
CGTGCCCGGGGCGGGAGTCGAACCCGCACGCCTTGCGGCCGCCGCTTTTAAGGCAGCTGTGTCTGCCGTTCCACCACCCGGGCGCTGCGCACACGGTAACGGTTCGTCTGGCCGGTACGCACCGGCCTTCCGGGTATGGCACCGCAGCTCAGCGCACATGGTCGGCAGTCTGGAAAGGCTAGTGGGGCACGGCCGGAGTGACGTCGGTGAAGCTTTCCCGCGGCTGGTGCAGCTCGCCGAGTGAAACAACTTCGCGCTTGAGGAACAGGGCGAGCGTCCAGTCGATCACGACCCGTACCTTGCGGTTGAAGCTGGGGATGCGGCTGAGGTGGTACGTGCGGTGCATCAGCCAGGCCGGCCACCCCTTGATCTTGACGCCGTAGACCTGTGCCACGCCCTTGTGCAGCCCGAGGCTCGCCACCGAGCCGGCGTACTTGTGCCGGTACTCCTTGGGTTCGTCGCCGCGCAGGACCGCCACGATGTTGTCCGCGAGTACCCGCGCCTGCCGCACCGCGTGCTGTGCGCTCGGCCCGGTCAGCGCGCCCGGCTCCTTCGTCAGGTCCGGTACCGCGGCGCTGTCCCCCGCGCTCCACGCACCCGGTACCGGCGTCCCGTCCGGCCCGACGATCTGCAACGTTGCCAGGCAGGTGAGCCGGCCACGGTCGTCGCGGGGCAGGTCGCTGTGCGCCAGCATCGGGTGCGCCTTGACTCCGGCCGTCCACACGATGGTGTCGGCGTCGAAGGCGTCCCCGTCGGACAGCCGCACGTGACCGTCCACGCAGGAGTCGAGGCGGGTACCGAGCCGGATGTCCAGCTTGCGCTTGAGCAGCTGCTGCACGGTATACGAACCCATGTCCGGATCGACCTCGGGCAGGATGCGCCTGGTCGCCTCCACCAGCACCCAGTGCATGTCCCGGGCGGCCAGCTCCGGGTAGTACTTCAACGCGTCCCGGGCCATGTCCTCCATCTCGGCCAGCGCCTCGATGCCGGCGTACCCGCCGCCGATGAACACGAACGTGAGTGCCCGCGCACGGGTCGGCGGGTCGGTCGTGGTGGCCGCCACGTCGAGCTGGTCGAGCACCTTGTTGCGCAGGTAGATCGCCTCGCCGATGGTCTTGAAGCCGACCGCGTTCTCGCGCAGGCCGGGGATGGGCAGGGTACGGGACACGCTGCCCGGCGCCGCCACGATCTCGTCGTACCCCACCTCGCGCGCCGGTCCCACGATGGGGGCCACGGTCGCGGTCCGGTGGGCGTGGTCGATCCGGGTCACCTCGCCGGCCAGGAGGGTGCAGCGGCGCAGCTCGCGGCGCAGCGGCACCACGGAGTGGCGGGGCGAGATGTTGCCGGCCGCAGCCTCGGGCAGGAACGGCTGGTAGGTCATGTGCGGGTGCGGGTCCACCACCATCACCTCGGCCTCGCCCCGCCGAAGCTTCCGGGACAGCCGGAGAGCGGCGTAAAGCCCCACGTGACCTGCGCCGACAACCAGGATGCGATAAGGATCCACATCTCCATCATCCGTCACCGCGATCAGCGGCGGCGCACCAGGGAGGCGAGGTAGGCGGCGAGCCCGATCACCAGGCCCAGCCCGGCGAGCGAGGCCACCAGGTACCGGCCGCCGCCGAGCAGCGCCGGTACCGCGACCGCGAAAAGCGCGACGCCCGCCGTCAGCGCCACCACCAGAGCGGCGCGCAGGCCCCAGCGCCCGAGCACGCCGGCCGAGACGATCGCGTCGTACGGCAGCACGGCGGCCAGCGCGGCGAGCGTGTGCAGCAGGTAGAGCGCGTTGGCGACGACCACGAGGCGCACGAAGGTCAGGGGTTCGCCGTACACGGTGGTCGCGGCCAGCCAGCCCGCCGCCCCGGCCAGGATGAGGAGCGTGGGCAGGACCGTACGCGGGAACAGCGCCGGCAGCAGGGCGAGCAGGGCGATGAACGGAAAGCCCCGGCCCAGCACGAAGTCGGTGGGCCAGCCCAGGCCGAGGGCGATCAGGCCGGACAGGTACACCCCGCCACGGACCAGCGCCGGGCCGGGTGTGGCGCGGCGGGCCATCCGGGCGATCCGCTCGCCCCGGGAGCGCAGTTCCGTGCGCATCTCCGCGATGTCCCGCCCCAACCCCGGGAAACTCACCTCATCACCGCCTTGGGGCTGGAGGCCATCCGGGCCACCTGGCGCAGCACCTGGTCCAGGCTGCCCGCGCCGGCCCAGGCGACCACCGGAATGCCGTGCTCGCGCAGCAGGTCGACGGTGTTCCCGCGCTCCAGCTTCCACAGCCGGCCGGCGAGGTTGTGCCAGTCCACCGTGACCGGAAGGGGCAGCCCGGACGGGAGTGTGTCGATGGCGACCACGAAGCGCCCGCCCCTGGCCAGCCGCGCCAGCATCGCGGCCGAGCGCGTGTCCAGCAGCGGAGTGAGCACCACGACCAGCGCGTTGGCGGAGAAGAGGTGCGGCCCGAAGGCCATCGGCGAGGGCTCGAAGGCACCCACGGTGGTGTCCACGTCCAGCAGCCATTCCAGCACCGTCAGGTACTGACGGCGACCGCTGGCCGGGCGCAGCCGGCGGGCGCGCATGCCGTACTCGAGGAGCGCCACCCGGTCGCCGCGCTGCAGGTAGTGCTCGGCGATGCCGGCGGCCGCCCGCACGGTGGTGTCCATCACCGAACGGGCGCCGAACACGCCTCCGGAGCGGCCGGCCTCGTGCAGCACGTCGAGCAGCAGCACCACCTCGGCGTCCCGGTCGGACAGCGTGGCGGCCACGTGCAGCTCGCCGGTGCGCAGCGAGACCCGCCAGTCGATGCGGCGCAGCC
>JBBWZQ010000168.1:0-13778 GCA_039649115.1 Micromonosporaceae bacterium
CGGGCGTGGAGAAGGTCTTCGCCATGCAGGCCGGTCGCGAGATCCGGGTGATGGTCAAGCCCGAGGACGTCGACGACATCGGCGCCGCGATCCTGGCCCGTGACGTGGCCAAGCAGATCGAGGAGGAGCTGACCTACCCGGGCCAGATCCGGGTCACGGTGGTGCGCGAGTCGCGCATCACCGAGATCGCCCGCTGACCAGCAGGTCAGCTCACGCCGGCCGTCGAGGCGTGGGTGCGGGCGGGTCCGGCGGCGGCGCGGCGTCCACCGGCTGAGCCGGGACCGCTACCCTTGGTGCGTGCCGAAGAGCTACAAGGTCGTGACGTACGGCTGCCAGATGAACGTCCACGACTCCGAGCGCATCTCCGGGCTGCTGGAGGGCGCGGGGTACGTGCGGGCGCAGGACGCCGAGGCGGCGGACGTCGTCGTGTTCAACACCTGTGCGGTACGCGAGAACGCGGACAACCGGCTCTACGGCAACCTCGGGCAGCTGCGCCCGACCAAGCTGGCACATCCGGGCATGCAGATCGCGGTCGGCGGCTGCCTGGCGCAGAAGGATCGCGGCGAGATCCTCAGGAAGGCACCCTGGGTCGACGTGGTCTTCGGTACCCACAACATCGGCTCGCTGCCGGTGCTGCTGGAGCGCGCCCGGCACAACGACGAGGCGCAGCTGGAGATCCTCGAGTCGCTGGAGGTCTTCCCGTCCACGCTGCCGACCCGCCGCGAGTCCAGCTACGCGGGCTGGGTGTCGATCTCGGTCGGCTGCAACAACACCTGCACGTTCTGCATCGTCCCCTCGTTGCGGGGGCGGGAGAAGGACCGCCGGCCGGGCGACATCCTCGCCGAGGTACGGGCGCTGGCGGCCGGGGGCGTGCTCGAGGTGACGCTGCTCGGGCAGAACGTGAACTCCTACGGGGTGGAGTTCGGCGACCGGTACGCCTTCGGCAAGCTGCTGCGGGCGTGCGGCCAGATCGATGGGCTGGAGCGGGTACGGTTCACCAGCCCGCACCCCAAGGACTTCACCGACGACGTGATCGACGCGATGGCGCAGACGGCGAACGTGTGCCACCAGTTGCACATGCCGCTGCAGTCCGGCTCGGACCCGGTGCTGCGGGAGATGCGGCGCAGCTACCGGCGCGAGCGGTACCTCGGGATCATCCAGAAGGTACGCGCCGCGATGCCGGACGCCGCGATCACCACGGACATCATCGTCGGCTTCCCGGGGGAGACCGAGGCGGACTTCGCGCAGACGCTGGAGGTGGTGCGGGAGGCGCGGTTCGCCGCGGCGTTCACATTCCAGTACTCCAAGCGTCCGGGTACCCCGGCATCCACCATGGACGGACAGGTGCCGCGGGAGGTGGTGCGCGAGCGCTACGACCGGCTGGTGTCCACTGTGGAGGATGTTGCCTGGGCGGAGAACAAGCGTCTGGTCGGCCGCGAGGTCGAGGTGCTGGTAGCCCTCGGCGAGGGACGCAAGGACGGTGCCACGGGCCGTCTCTCAGGCCGCGCGCGAGACGGCCGGCTGGTGCACTTCGCGACCGGTGGACGGGACATCCGGCCGGGGGACGTCGTCACGACGACGGTCACCTACGCGGCGCCGCACCATCTCAACGCCGATGCGCCGCCGACCTCCCACCGGCGCACCAGGGCCGGGGACGCGGCTGCCGTCCGTACCCCCGGAATGCTCATCGGAATGCCCACCATCGGTGCGCCGCCGGCGGCGCCGGCACCCGCGGGTGCCTGCGCGCATTCCTGAGGCTAAATGACCGCCGGCGCCGTTACAGCGGAAACGGCGCCGACGACCTCTATGTGGTGAATCAGTTGGTGTGCTCAGCCAATTGGAGGAATTGCCGCTTGGCGTCGAGCGCCTCCTGCGCCTCGCGGATCCGCTTGCCGTCGCCGGCGGCCTGCGCCCGCTGCAGCCGGGCCTCCGCCTCGGCGACCTGCTCGCGCATCTGGGTCAGCAGCGGGTTCTCCGACGGGGTGGTGCGCCGCCAGGCAACGTCCATCGCGGCGCGCACGCGCTCCTCCACCGCGCGCATCCGGCGTTCGAGCCCGCCGGACACCTCGCGCGGGATGCGCCCGGTGTCGTGCCACTGGCCCTGGATCTCGCGGAGCCTGGCCTGCGCGGCGCGCGCGTCGGCGTCCACGTCCAGCGCCTCGGCCTGCGCCAGCAGCTCGTGCCGGCGGTCCAGGCTGGCCTTCTGCTCGGCGTCGCGGGCGGAGAAGACCTCGCTGCGCCGGGCGAAGAAGGCGTCCTGCGCGGCCCGGAACCGCTCCCACAGCCGCTGCTCGACCTCCTTCGAGGCGCGCGGGGCGGTCTTCCACTCGGCCATCAGCTCCTTGAGCCGGTTGGCCGTCGCCGCCCAGTCGACCGACTCCGACAGCGTCTCGGCCTCGGTGACCAGCTCCTCCTTGCGCCCCTGCGCCTGCTTGCGGCTGGCGTCAAGGGTGGCGAAGTGGGCGCCGCGCCGGCGGGTGAACCCGTCGCGCGCGGTGGCGTAGCGCTTCCACAGCTCGCCGTCGGTCTTGCGGTCGACCCCGCGGATGGTCTTCCACTCGTCGAGGATCTCCTTGAACCGGTCGCCGGCCGCCTTCCAGCTGGTGGACTCGGCGGCCATCTTCTCGGCCTCCTCGACCAGCGCGGTCTTGCGCGCCAGCGACTCGTTGCGGGCCGCCTCGCGCGCCGCGCGCGCCTCGCCGGCCTTCTCCTCGGCGACCGCGCTGAGCTTGTCCAGCCGCGCGGCCAGGCCGTCGATGTCGCCGACGACGTGCGCCTCGTCGAGGGTGCCGCGCAGCCGCCGGATGGTGGTGAGCGAATGTCCGGGATCCGCGGCGCCCGTGCCCATCCTGGTCTCCACGAGGTCGACCTCGGTCACCAGGTCCGCGAAGCGGCGGGCGAAGTGCGCCAGACCCTCTTCAGGGGTACCGGCCTGCCAGGAGCCGACGGCCCGCTCGCCGGCCGCGGTCTTGACGAACACCGTGCCGTCGGCGTCGACCCGGCCGAAGGTCGTCCAATCGATCTGGCTCACGCGCCCACCCCGCTCCGGTCGGCGGCCGCATGAGGCCCATTCGCACCGAGCCTCCTGATTCGCTCGCTCATGTGCCATCCTCGTTTTCCCGACCCCGCCGGACGTCTCCGGCGGCGCCGCCACAAGCGCAGTGAGTTTCTCCCGGCATTGTCACAGGTCTGCCCCGGTACTCGTCGAGCGCCTGGGGACGACCGTGACCATACGGTGTCCTGGCGGGCGCCGCAGGGTGATCACTCCAGTCCGCTGCGCCCGGTTACGGTTGATCCGTGCCCCTCGTCGCCGCCGCGCTCTGTCCACACCCCCCGGTGCTCGTACCGGAGCTGGCCGTGGGCGCCGCGCGCGAGCTGGACGACCTGCGCACGGCGGGTGACGCGGCGGTCGCCGCGCTGCTCGCGGCGCGGCCCCGCCTGCTCGTGGTCCTGGGCTCCGGGCCCGCCTCCACCGAATACTTCCACCCCTTCCGGGCGTCGTTCGCCGGCTTCGGGATTCCGGTCGAGTTGCGGGTGGGGTCCGGCGAGCCGGGTGGCCCGGCGCTGCCGCTGAGCCTTGCCATGGGCATGTGGCTGCTGCACCGGGCCGGGTCCACGGCCGCCACGCTCGTGGCGGAGACGATCGCGACCGGCGCGCCGGTCGAGGAGTGCGTCGAGGTCGGCGAGCGGTACGCCCGGCAGCCGGCCCCGGTGGGTCTCCTCGTGATGGGGGACGGTTCGGCCCGCCGGTCGGAGAAGGCGCCCGGATACCTGGACCCGCGCGCCGAGGAGTTCGACGCCACGGTGACCAAGGCGCTGGCCGGCGTGGACACCTCGGCGCTGCTCGCCCTCGACCCGGGGCTCGCCGCCGAGCTGATGGTCGCCGGCCGCGCACCCTGGCAGGTGCTGGCCGCCGCGGCGCACCCGGGCCTGTCCGGCGAGGTCTTGTACGACGCGGCCCCGTACGGGGTCAACTACACGGTGGCGGTCTGGCGGTGAGGGTGGTCGCGGTTGTCGGGCCGACCGCCGCCGGCAAGTCGGCGCTCGGGCTGGCGCTGGCGAAGGTGCTCGGCGGCGAGGTGGTCAACGCCGACTCGATGCAGCTGTACCGGGGCATGGACATCGGTACCGCGAAGCTCACGGAGGCCGAGCGGGAGGGGGTACCCCACCACGTCCTCGACATCTGGGACGTGACCGAACCGGCGAGCGTGGCGCAGTACCAGCGCGCCGCCCGCGCCGCCATCGACGACATCCGCGCCCGCGGCCGTACCCCGCTGCTGGTCGGCGGCTCCGGCCTGTACCTGCGGGCGGTGCTGGAGCGCTTCGAGTTCCCCGGTACCGACGCCGGCCTGCGCGCCGCGCTCGAGACGGAGCTGGCCCGGGTGGGCCCGCACCCCCTGCACGAGCGGCTCGCCGCCCGCGACCCGGGTGCCGCCGCGCGCATCCTGCCGTCCAACGGGCGGCGGATCGTCCGGGCCCTGGAGGTCGTGGAGCTGACCGGAGGCCCGTTCGAGGCCGCGCTGCCGGCCGACCCGGTGCCGTACTACGACGCGGTGCCGCTCGGCGTGGACCTCGACACGCGGGCGCTCGACGAGCGGATAGCGGTACGGGTCGCCCGGATGTGGCGGCAGGGGCTGGTCGCGGAGGTACGCGCGCTCGCCGGCCGGGGACTGCGCGAGGGCCGCACCGCCAGCCGGGCGCTCGGGTACCAGCAGGTGCTGCGGTACCTCGCGGGTTCGGGTACCGAGGACGAGGCGGCCGCGCAGACGGTACGGGTGACCCGGCGCTTCGTGCGGCGGCAGCGCTCCTGGTTCCGCCGGGATCCGCGGATCCACTGGCTGGACGGGGACGCGACCGATCTGGTCGGGGCGGCCCTCGCGAGATGCCGGACAATGGTCTGATGCGTTTCGCGAAGGGCCACGGTACCGGCAACGACTTCGTCATCCTGCCCGATCCGGACGGCGAACTGGCCGTCACGCCCGCGCTGGTGCGCGCGCTGGCCGACCGGCGGTTCGGCATCGGCGGCGACGGGGTGCTGCGCGTGGTGCGCGCCGCCAAGCACCCGGAGGCGACCCGCTATGCCGCCGACGCCGAGTGGTTCATGGACTACCACAACGCCGACGGGTCGGTGGCCGAGATGTGCGGCAACGGGGTACGGGTCTTCGCCCGGTACCTGCGCGACACCGGCCTCGCCGATGCCGACGAGATCCCGCTCGCGACCCGGTCCGGGGTGGTGACCGCGGTCCTGTCGGGCGGCGAGGTCACCGTCGACATGGTGCCGCCGGTGCTCGGGCCGCCGTCGCGCGCCGTGCTGGCCGGTCGCGAGTACCCCGGAACCTCGTGTTCCGTGGGCAACCCGCATCTGGTCTGCCCGGTCGACGAGCTGTCCACAATGGACCTCTCCGCGCCGCCCGGGCTGGACCCGGCCGTCTTCCCCCACGGCGCCAATGTGGAGTTCACGACGGCCGGGGCACCGGTGGCGGGCGCCGACGGGCACGTGCACATGCGCGTCCACGAGCGGGGCTCGGCCGAGACGCTGTCCTGCGGGTCGGGTGCGTGCGCGGCGGCGGCGGTGGCGCTGCGCGACGCGGGGCTCCCGGCGGGCCGGGTCGCGGTCGACGTGCCGGGCGGCCGGCTGGTCGTCACGCTCGACGCGGTCCGCTGCCGGCTCACCGGCCCCGCCGTGATCGTCGCCCACGGCGAGATCAACCTCCCCTGACGGCCCGAGATCCCGCAACTTCAGTGAAGTTGCGGCCGGGGGGCGGGCGTGGCGGTCGCGGCTTCGCGGATGGCGGCGGCGACCGCGGGAGCGACCCGGGCATCAAACACACTGGGTACGATCACCGAAGCGTTGATCTTGTTTTCGCCCACCACGTCCGCGATCGCGCGGGCGGCGGCGAGCGCCATGTCGGCGGTGAACAGGCGCGCCTGCGCGTCGAGCATGCCGCGGAAGACGCCGGGGAAGGCCAGCACGTTGTTGATCTGGTTGGGCTGGTCTGAGCGGCCGGTCGCCACGATCGTGGCGTACCGGCGCGCCTCCCGCGGGTCCACCTCCGGATCCGGGTTGGCCAACGCGAACACGATCGCGTTCTTGGCCATCTGCGCGATGTCCCCGCCGGTGAGCAGGTCGGGCGCGCTGACCCCGATGAACACGTCCGCGCCCCGGATGGCGCCGGCCAGGTCGCCCGAATAGCCTTCCTTGTTCGTGTTGTCCGCGAGCCACTGCCAGCTCGGGCTCAGGTCGGGCATGCCCCGGTGCAGCGCGCCGCGCCGGTCGTAGGCGATCACGTCCCCGACGCCCTGGCGCAGCAGCAGCTTCATGATGGCCGTACCCGCCGCTCCTGCTCCGGAGACGACGACCCGCACGTCGGGCAACTCCTTGCCCACGACGCGCAGGGCGTTGGTCAGCGCCGCGAGCACCACGATCGCGGTGCCGTGCTGGTCGTCGTGGAAGACCGGGATGTCCAGCATCTCGCGCAGCCGCGCCTCGATCTCGAAGCAGCGTGGCGCGGCGATGTCCTCCAGGTTGATCCCGCCGTACGCGGGCGCGATCGCCTTGACGATATGGATGATCTCCTCGGTGTCCTGCGTGTCGAGCACGATCGGCCACGCGTCCACCCCGCCGAACCGCTTGAACAGCGCGGCCTTGCCCTCCATGACCGGAAGTGCGGCGGCCGGCCCGATGTTGCCCAGCCCGAGCACCGCCGACCCGTCGGTCACCACCGCGATCGTGTTCCGCTTGATCGTCAACCGCCGCGCGTCGTCCGGGTTCTCCGCGATCGCGAGGCAGACCCGGGCGACCCCCGGCGTGTACGCGCGGGACAGCTCGTCGCGGGTGCGCAGCGACACCTTCGGGGACACCTCGATCTTGCCGCCCAGATGCAGCAGGAATGTCCGGTCCGAGACCTTGCGCACCTCCACGCCCGGCAGGGCGTTGATCGCCGATACCACCGCATTGGCGTGGGCCGCGTCGGCGGTGTCGCAGGTGACGTCGGCGATCAGCGACACCGGGTCGGAGTCGACCACGTCGACGGCCGTGACAATGGCCGCGGCCTCGCCGACCGCCATGGTGAGCCGGCCGATGGCCGACGCGTCGGCGGGCAGCAGGACGCGGATGGTGATGGAGAAGCCAGCGCTGGGCAATGGTCGGGACACGCCCGCCATTGTCCGACGGGCCGGGAATGAAGGTGCATTCGGGCCGGTCCCGTGTCACGATCGAGGCAACATGACTGAGTTCACCGCGTCGGGATCCGACGACATGAAGACGGGCACTTTCGACCTGGAAGAGCGGCAGGCGTTGCGGCGCGTCGCCGGACTGTCCACCGAGTTGTCCGACATCACCGAGGTCGAGTACCGCCAGTTGCGGCTGGAACGGGTCGTGCTGGTCGGGGTGTGGACCGAGGGCGGCGCCGCGGACGCGGACAACTCCCTGACGGAGCTGGCCGCGCTCGCCGAGACCGCCGGCTCGGTGGTGCTGGAGGGCCTGATCCAGCGGCGCAACCAGCCCGACCCGGCGACCTTCATCGGGCGCGGCAAGGTGGACGAACTGCTCGACGTGGTGGTCGCCAGCGGTGCCGACACGGTGATCTGCGACGGCGAGCTGTCGCCCAGCCAGCTGCGCACGCTGGAGACCCGGGTCAAGGTCAAGGTCATCGACCGCACCGCCCTGATCCTGGACATCTTCGCGCAGCACGCCAAGAGCAAGGAGGGCAAGGCGCAGGTCGAGCTGGCCCAGCTGCAGTACTTCCTGCCCCGGCTGCGCGGCTGGGGCGAGGCGCTGTCCCGGCAGGCCGGCGGCAGCGGCCGGGGTGGTGGCGCGGGCGGCGGCGTCGGCCTGCGCGGTCCCGGTGAGACCAAGATCGAAACGGACCGGCGGCGTATCCGCACCCGCATCTCCAGGCTCAAGCGCGAGATCGCCGGGATGCGGACCATCCGGCAGACGAAGCGGTCCGGCCGGCGGCGCAACGCGGTACCGGGGGTGGCGATCGCCGGGTACACGAACGCCGGGAAGTCCAGCCTGCTCAACCGGCTGACCGGTGCCGGGGTGCTGGTGGAGGACGCGCTGTTCGCCACGCTCGACCCGACCACCCGGCGCTCCCGCACCGCCGACGGCCGCGTGTACACGCTCTCCGACACGGTCGGCTTCGTCCGGCACCTGCCGCACCAGCTCGTCGAGGCGTTCCGCTCCACGCTGGAGGAGGTCGCCGAGGCCGATCTCGTGGTGCACGTGGTGGACGGGTCGCACCCCGACCCGGAGGAACAGGTGCGGGCGGTCCGCGAGGTGCTCGCCGACGTCGACGCGGACAAGGTACCGGAGCTGCTGGTCGTCAACAAGATCGACACAGCGGACGAGGAGACCCTGCTGCTGCTCAAGCGGCGCTGGCCGGACGCGGTGTTCGTCTCGGCGCACAGCGGTGCGGGCCTGGACAACCTGCGCGCGGCGATCGAGGCCCGGCTGCCCCGGCCCGCGGTCGAGCTGCTGGTGCGGGTGCCCTACGAGCGGGGCGAACTGGTGGCGCGGGCGCACCGCCGGGGCGAGGTGCTCGCCTCCGGGCACGACGAGGCCGGCACGCTCATGCGGGTACGGGTGGACGACATGCTCGCCGCTGAGCTGGCCCCTTACACAACCACGGAGAGTCCGGTCCCTGCCGACGTGCCGTAGTGTAAGAACCCAGGTAGACTCACCGCCCCTGTCCGCGTGCCAGACTGTGTCGATGCGACGTAGTGCGGTAGCGGCCATCGCGGCGTTGACCTTGGCAATCTTGCCGGCAACCTCCGCTTTCGGTGACCCGAGCCCTGCCGCGGCGACCAAGGGCAAAACCGTCTGCCAGATGACCGACGCCAACTTGTCGAACGTCACCGGCATGGCGACGACGGCCACGGGCTACGCGGTGGTACGGACCGGGGCACAGTTCGTCTACCTGCTGGACGGCCGGTGCCGGCGCAAGACCTCGGTCAAGTACAGCGGCCAGGCGAACAGCCCGCAGGATGTGAGCGTGGGCGCCGACGGCACGATCTGGGTGGCCGACACCGGCGACGCCGACACCGCCAACCCGCGGCTGCGGATCGCCTTGTGGAAGGTACCGGCCGGCGGCGCCCGGGGCACGATCTACCGGTTCACCTACCCCAACGGTTCCCACTACGACGCGGGCACCATGGTCATGTCCGGCAACGGCCTGCCGGTCTTCGTCACGAGGTCCACCAACGGTCCGGCGGGCATCTACACGCCCAGCGCCGCGCTCAACCCGGCGGGCACGGCGGTACCGCTGAAGAAGGTGGGCGAGTTCACCCCGCAGAAGACCGGTACCGCCAACTTCCCGCTGGGCGCGCTCGGCAACACGATCGTCACCGGCGGCGCCACCTCGCCGGACGGCAGGAAGGTCGTGCTGCGCACCTACTCCGACGCGTACGAGTGGACCGTGGCCAACGGGGACGTGGCGGCCGCGATCACCGGCGGCAAGCCGCAGGTCACCCCGCTGCCCGACGAGACGACGGGCGAGGCGATCACCTACACGCGGGACGGCCAGTTCTTCCTGACGACCGCCAACCTGAAGGTCGACGCCGCCCATCCGGATGCGATCCTGCGGTACACGCCGCGCGCGGCCGGCAGCTCGACCACCCAGGCGGGTACCGGCGCCGCCGCCGCCGGGCCGGCGGGCGCGGCCAAGGGCGACACCCGCAACTGGTGGGACAAGCTGAGCCTGGAGCAGATCGCCTACCTGGTCGCCGCGATCGGCGTGATCGGCCTGCTCATGGTGGTCGGTGGGGTCATCGGCATCCGGCGCTCCCGGCGGCGGCAACGGCTGGCCGCGCTGACCATCCGCACCGGCGGCAGGGGAGCGGGGTCGGCGCAGGTGCCCGGAATGACGCCGCCGGAGCGGCAGCCCGATCCGTACGGCGCGCCGGACTCCTACCCGGAGCCGTACGAGCCGTACGGGAACCAGTACGGCGGCCAGTACGGGGACGGCTACCCGCCAGCGCAGGGGTACCAGCCGGCCTCCGGGTACGGCGACGACTACGACCAGCCGGGTCCCCGGCGCCCGCCGGGCGACACGTACCCGGGAGGCGGCTACCAGGACGACGGGTACGGCGGCCAGCCAGGGCCCTCGTACGGCGGGTACCCCCGCACGGGTGACGGTCGGGGCGTCGGTCGCGCCGCACCGCCCCGGCCTCCGGCGGGCCGTGGCCACCCCCCCGACGGACCCGGCAGCTACGGCGCCGGCGGCTTCTGACGCTCCTGCCGCGGACCCGCACCGGCGCGGGCGTCAGATGCGGCGCAGGACCGCGACCACCCGGCCCAGGATCGTGGCGGTGTCGCCGGGGATCGGGTCGAACGCCGCGTTCTGCGG
Source organism: Micromonosporaceae bacterium (assembly GCA_039649115.1). Classification (GTDB taxonomy): domain Bacteria; phylum Actinomycetota; class Actinomycetes; order Mycobacteriales; family Micromonosporaceae; genus DATEJJ01. Next base: position 10,350 of record JBBWZQ010000168.1, read on the forward strand.
CATCAGCCACACGTGGCCGTCGCGCCGGCGGTAGGTCTTCACCGTGGCCTCGCCCTCCAGCATGGCCGCCACGATCTCGCCGCCGTCGGCGGTCGGCTGCTGGCGCACCACCACCCAGTCCCGGTCGCAGATCGCGGCGTCGATCATCGAATCGCCCTTGACCTGGAGCAGGAACAGGGTGCCCTCGCCCACCAGCTCTCTGGGCAGCGGGAACACGTCCTCGATCGCCTGCTCGGCCAGGATCGGACCGCCCGCGGCGATCCGGCCCACGAGGGGCACGTAGGCCGGGGTCGGGCGCGCGGCCCGGGCGGCGGCCTCCTCCTCGGCCGACGGCTCCGGCGGGCGGACGTCCACCGCGCGCGGGCGGTTGGGGTCGCGGCGCAGGTAACCCTTCTTCTCCAGTTCCTTGAGCTGGTAGGCCACGCTGGACGGGGAGACCAGGCCCACCGCCTCCCCGATCTCCCGCACGCTGGGCGGGTAGCCGTGCTGGGCCACCCAGCCGCGGATGAAGTCGAGGATCCGCCGCTGCCGGGCGGTCAGGTCGGCGGCGGCCAGCTCGGGCGCCGTCTCGGTCACCGGGGCGACCACGGAGGTCACCGCGCGCAGTGGTGCACCGGCCGCGACCGGACGCGAGGACTTCCGGCGTGCTCCTGGCACTGGCTTCGCCTCCCGCAGTTCGGCCCGCCGCACGGTCGTGCGGTCGTCGGTAGACACGTCCGTCTCTCCCTCGTCGGCATACAGGAATTGCGTGGTTAGCGCGTCCTGGGGTGAATAGGTGTCCTGACGTTATCCCGGAGGAGTGACAACTTCAAACATCTGTACGACGTGTCGCGGCGGTGTCCTCTCGACACGGTCACCGGATTCTGATACACCATCGTACGGGCGTTCGATCGAACTCTCGTTCGACCAGGCCCCGGGTTCTCTCGGGAGGGGGCGCGATGGAGCTGGTGAGTGGCTCGCGGCGACGTGTGGCGGCCGGCGGCGGGACCGCCGCTGTGACCGGTGGCGTGCGGCTGACCCGGCGGGGGCGGGTCGTGGCCGTGCTGTTCCTGCTCGTACTCGCGGCGGTGGCGCTGGCCTTCGCGGCGCCGGCCAGTGACGCGGCGACGCCGGCCCGGCCCGCCCGGATCGTGGTGGTGCGCCCGGGCGACTCCCTCTGGTCGATCGCCGCGCACTACCTGCCCAGCCGCGACGCGCCGCGCATGGTGGAGGAGATCCGCCAGCTCAACCGGCTCCCCGGCTACACGATCCACGCCGGTGAACAACTCGCCCTGCCCAACCACCGCTGATCCCTGATCCCGCAATCAGGACGGCTGCGCGTGTCGCCGTCCGGTTCGCCGTGATCGGGCCGGCGACCGGCGCGTTTGGGACAGCAGCGACGACTCCGGCCGGCGGCGGCCCGCGACACGGCGCGGATTTCTTCCGGAGCGCTTGCGAGTTGTGACCCGAAGGCCTAACGTCAATCACAACATCTAGTGGTTACACTGGTGTAAGTCATCCACAGGTTGTGGACGAGCGGTAAGCAGTCGGGTAGCGCTCCGCAATCGACCGCTGGCGGTCACGCCGGCTGTCGATCGCGTTCGCGTGCGCTTTTTGGCCGCGCTCGGGCCGCGGCGACTGGCGGGGGAAGCCGGGAGAGGAGGGTCGCGATGCGGTGTCCGTACTGCCGGCACCCCGACTCCCGGGTGGTCGACTCGCGGGAGGCCGAGGACGGTCAGCTCATCCGGCGCCGGCGATCCTGTCCGGAGTGCGGCAAGCGGTTCACCACCGTCGAGGAGGCGGTACTGGCCGTGGTCAAGCGCAGCGGGGTGACCGAGCCGTTCAGCCGCGCCAAGATCATGAGTGGGGTCCGCAAGGCGTGCCAGGGCCGGCCCGTCGACGAGGACTCGATCGCGCTGCTCGCCCAGAAGGTGGAGGAGACGATCCGGGCGCGCGGCGCGGCGGAGGTACCGAGCCACGACGTGGGCCTCGCGATCCTCGGGCCGCTGCGCGACCTGGACGAGGTCGCGTACCTGCGCTTCGCGAGCGTGTACCGGTCGTTCGACTCGCTCGGCGACTTCGAGCGGGAGATCGCGACGCTGCGCGCGGCGATGGCGGCGCGCGAGGCCGGCGGCTCGGGCGGCGGCTCCGGTGATGGCGCGGGCGGCGGCTCCGGTGGCGGCCGGTAAATGTCAGTGGGTGCTGGTAGATGTCAGATGTAGCGAGGCGCGGCCGGGTGCCGCAGGAGCGAGGGGGACCGGGGATGACGGAGGCCGTGGGCGCGTCGTCGGGTGCGGGCAGTCGGGGTCGGGGCCGGGGGGCCGGGGAGCAGGGCGGATCGCCGCGGGCGGCGCAGCCGGCCTCCGGTGACGGACGTCAGGCCGGGCTCCAGGTCGGTAGGGTGTGGACGACGGAGGGCGTGCACCCGTACGACGAGGTGACCTGGGAGCGCCGCGACGTCGTGATGACGAACTGGCGGGACGGCTCGATCAACTTCGAGCAGCGGGGTGTCGAGTTCCCCGCCTTCTGGAGCGTGAACGCCGCCAACATCGTCACCACCAAGTACTTCCGGGGCGCGGTGGGCACCCCGGAGCGGGAGTGGAGCCTGCGCCAGATCATCGACCGGGTGGTCGGCCGCTACCGCAAGGCGGGCGAGGAGCACGGCTACTTCGCCAGCGCGGCCGACGCCGAGGTGTTCGACCACGAGCTGACCTGGATGCTGCTGCACCAGGTGTTCAGCTTCAACTCCCCGGTCTGGTTCAACGTGGGTACGGCGTCACCCCAGCAGGTCAGTGCGTGCCTCGCCGGTGACACGCTGGTCAGCACGCCCGCCGGGCTGGTGCCGATCGGCAAGCTGGTCGAGGACGACGCGGTCGGCACGAAGGTCCACGACGCGCACGGCGTGACGCGGATCCTGGCCACCAGGGCCAACGGGATCCGCGACGTGCTGCGGCTGCACACCAAGGCCGGGTACACGCTCGACGTCACCCCCGACCACCTGGTGTGGAAGGCGACCGGCGACGGCACGGGCCGCTTCGTCGAGGCCGGCACGCTGCGCGCCGGCGACCGGCTGGAGTGGCACCGCACCCAAGCGTACGGCGAGGCGGAGCTGGACCTCCGCGAGATCTCCGAGGCGGCGCTGGCCGGCTGGCTGCAGTCCGACGGCTTCGTCGCGCGGTACAGCGGAGCGTTGCGCATCGAGGCGGTCACCGTCGACGACCACGAACTCGACCGGGTGGTCACCGCGCTGGACGAGGTGTTCCCCGGCGCGCACCGGGGCGGGCGCGAGGTGTCGACGCAGAGCGGGGACCTGGACCGCCGGCGCACCCTGCTTCACGGCAGGAGGCTGGAGCCGTTCGTCGAGAAGTGGGGGCTGCTGGCGCGGGGCACCGAGATGGTCGTGCCGTCGCGGCTGTTCACCGCGCCACTGCCCGTCGTCGCCGCCTACCT
>JBBWZQ010000178.1:0-3211 GCA_039649115.1 Micromonosporaceae bacterium
GAGCGGAGGGCGTGGGATTCGAACCCACGATGGGGATATCCCCATAGCGGTTTGCAAGACCGCCGCACTAGGCCACTATGCGAGCCCTCCCGGCGTGTCAGAGGCTAGTGCCCCGCCGTCGTCCGCGAGGCCGTGCCCCGGTGACGGTGGGCGCAACGCCACGTTCAGCCCTCGACGGTGACCGCTCCGCCCGGCGCGGTCGGTTCTCCGGGCGCCTGGAGCGCCGAGCGAGGGCCGGAGCGCACACCCTGCGGTGCCGCATGGATCATGACCGCGATGAGCGAGCACGCCACAGGTCCCCGGCCGGCCGGGTGACGACGACCGACCGCCGTCGCCGTCCCGGATGGGTGGTGATGGCGCCCGCCGCTGCGCTCGTGCTGGTCGCACTGTGCCTGCGCGGCCCGTTCGCCGCCGTCGGGCCGGTGCTGGACGAGCTCGGCGACGAGCTGTCGCTGTCCACCGCAGCACTGGCCGTCGTCACGGCACTCCCACTGATCTGCTTCGGCCTGCTCTCGCCGGTGGCCCCCGCGCTGGCCGCCCGCATCGGCCTGCACCGGGCCGCGCTCGCCGCCACCGCCGTGCTCCTGCTGGGAGTGGTCCTACGGCTCGGGGGCACGGTGGGGCTCTTCGCGGGCACGGTGCTGCTGACCGGGGGCATTGCGGTCGTCAACGTGCTGCTGCCGGCCCTGACACGCGCCGAGTACGGCACCCGGAGCGCCGTCGTCCTCGGCGCCACCACCGGCTCGATGGCGTTCTCGGCCAGCCTCGGCGCCGGTTTCGCCCAGCCCCTCAGCGACCTCACCGGCAGCGCGGTCACCGGGCTGGCGGTGTGGGCGGTGCCGGCTCTCGCCGCGCTGCTGGGCCTGGTGCTGCTCACCCGCGTCCGACCGGAACGGGCGGTGCCGCCCCCCGCCCCCGGCCGGCGGACCGCGATCCTGCGCGATCGCGTGGCGCTGGCCGTGATGGCCTTCTTCGGCCTCCAGTCCCTGTCCTTCTACGGGATGCTGACCTGGCTCCCCGCGATCCTCGAGGACGACGCCGCGGTCTCGCCGGTGGCCGCCGGTGGTCTGGTCGCCATGGCCGCCGCGTTCGGCGCCCCACTGTCGCTCCTCGTCCCACCCCTGGCCGCGCGCCGGCCCGGCCAGGCCGTGTGGGTGCTGGTCGCGGTCGTCCCGGCCGCGGCCGCGATCGCCGGGTTGCTCATCGCACCGGCTGCGGCGCCGGTGGCCTGGTCGGTCCTCTACGGAATCGGCACCGGCTCGGCCTTCCCACTGGCGATGACGCTGATCCTGATGCGCAGCCGCGACGTCGCGCAGACCGGCCGCCTGTCGGCCGCGTCGCAGAGCCTGGGCTACCTGGTGGCCGCGACCGGACCGCTGGCGGTGGGCCTGTTGCACGAGGCCACCGGCGGATGGCGGGGCGGGCTCCTCCTGCTTCTCGCCGTGCTCATGGCACAGGCGGCGGTGGGTCTGGCCGCGGCCCGCCCCCGCCTGGTCGACGCCGCCGCCTGACGACGTTCCGGCGTTGACACTCCGGAATCGGTGGACTTATGGTCCTACCAATACTTCGCGGGCTCCGGGCTCTCCACCGGACCACCTCGGCGCGCCCCGGTCGGTGCGCCTGACAAGGAAGGCCGCCCATGGCCAAGGACGCACTCGTCAACAAGGACCTGGCGGCTAAGTTCGCCACCGAGAAGGACTCGCCGTACACCCGCTGGGTGGCCGACGAGGGCCTCGACATCATCGCCGCGCACTTCGTGCCCGACCTCAAGGAGGTCGAGCTCAAGCCGTGGGCACGTCGCGGCGGCAAGGGCGTCTTCATCAACCACGAGGCCAGCCGTACCTCGAACGACTGCTACGTCGCCGAGATCCCGGCCGGTGGGGCGCTGGCCCCGCAGCGTCAGCTGTTCGAAGAGATGATCCTGGTCCTCTCGGGCCACGGCTCCACCAAGGTGTGGAACGACGCCGGCGCCGAGGTCACCTTCGAGTGGGGCCCGGGTGCGCTGTTCGCCATCCCGCTGAACGCCCACCACCAGCACTTCAACGGCTCGGGCACGGAGACGGCGCGCTTCGTCTCGTCGACCAACGCCCCGGGGATCATCAACCTCTACGACGACATCGACTTCGTGTTCGGCACCGCGCACGACTTCCCGAAGCGCTTCAACGGTGAGCCGGACTACTTCGCGCCCAAGGGGGAGCAGAAGGGTCTGCTGCTCGACACCAACTTCGTGGCCGACTCGATCAACCTGCCGCTGATCGAGGCCAAGGAGCGCGGCGCCGGGGGCGGGCACATCCGCTTCAACATGGCCAAGGGCTCGATGAACAGCCACATCTCGCAGTTCCCGACGGCCACGTACAAGAAGGGCCACCGCCACGGCCCGGGCGCGCACGTGATCATCCTGTCCGGCGAGGGCTACAGCCTCATGTGGCCCGAGGGCGAGGAGCCGACCCGCTACGAGTGGGGTCCCGGCACGCTGATCGTTCCGCCGAACATGTGGTACCACCAGCACTTCAACACCGGGACCGAGCCGGCCCGCTACCTCGCCTTCAAGCACGAGGTCGTGTCCATCCGCAACGCGCAGGGCGTGCCGAAGGCCTGGATCAGCCAGCGCATCGGCGGCGACCAGATCGACTACGCCGACGAGTCGTCGTACGTGCGGGAGACGTTCCGGGAGGCCCTGGCCAAGCACGGCCTCGAGCCGCAGATGGACAAGGCCTACGAGCAGGAGCAGGAGCAGCTCCCGCCCAAGCCGGCTGCCTGATCCCACCCCTGTACCACGCCGACGTGCGGTCCGCCCTTCGCTGGCGGGCCGCACGTCGTCGTTCGAGGAGTCCTTCGTGACGCACCCCCACACCCACGACCACAGCCACGCGCACCCGGACGGCGACGAACCGGTCTACGGCCGCGAGCACGCCGCGCCGCAGGCGGTGCACTCGCCGTTCACGCCCGACCACGACCACGACCACGACGACGCCGACCTGCCGCTCGAGGACAACCCGATCTGGCAGCAGGACAACGTCACCCTGCACAGCGTCGGCATGGACATCGGGAGCTCCGGCACCCAGGTCGTGTTCTCCCGGCTGCACCTGCGCCGCATCGGCGAGGAGCTGACCAGCCGCTACATCGTCGTCCGCCGCGACACCGTGTACCGCTCCCCGGTTGCCCTGACCCCCTACGCCAGCAGCGAGGCGATCGACGCCGAGGCGCTCGG
>JBBWZQ010000181.1:0-8581 GCA_039649115.1 Micromonosporaceae bacterium
GCGGAGAAGCTGTTCCGGGTGCTGACCGACCGGATCGTGCGGTTGGCGCCGGAGGAGGCGGAGCTGGCGAAGCTGTTCACGAACACGTGGCGGTACATCAAGTTCGCCGCGGCCAACCAGTTCTGGATGATGTGCAACGACTTCGGGCTGGACTTCGAGACGGTGCGCCACGCGATCCGGTACGACTACCCGCGCGCGGCGGACATGCCCGGCGCCGGGTTCGCGGCCGGCCCGTGCCTGCTCAAGGACACGATGCAGTTGGCCGCGTTCAACAACAACAACTTCGTGCTCGGCCACTCGGCGATGCTGATCAACGAAGGGCTGCCGCTGTACCTGGTGTCCAGGCTGGAGGAGCGGTACACGCTGGCCGACCTGTCCGTGGGCATCCTGGGCATGGCGTTCAAGGCCGGCAGCGACGACCCGCGGGAGAGCCTGTCGTACAAGCTGCGGAAGATCCTGCAGATGCGGGCCCGGGAGACGCTGTGCAGCGACCCGTACGTGGCCGATGATCGGCTGGTGCCGCAGGAGCAGGTACTGGAGCGGGCCGACCTGCTCATCATCGGCGTGCCGCACCCCCAGTACCGCGACCTGGTGATCGACAAGCCGGTGGCCGACCTGTGGGGGATCATGGGCCAGGGGGTACGCGTATGAGTGACATGACGCCGGATGTGAGCGTCGTGGTGCCCGTGTACAACGAGGGCGAGGCGGTCGTCGCGCCGCTGCAGCGGCTGCTGCGCTCGGTCACGCTGCCGACCGAGGTGCTCGTGGTGTACGACTTCCCCGAGGACACCACGGTCCCGTACGCGCGGAAGATCGCGGCCGAGGACGACCGGGTGCGGCCGCTGCTCAGCACGTACGGGCGGGGTCCCGCCAGCGCCATCCGGTTCGGCTTCGACCACGCCCGCGGCCCGGTGACCGTGGTGACCATGGCCGACGGCTCCGACGACCCGCGCCAGATCGACGACCTGGCGCGGCTGGTGGAGCGCGGCGTGGTGGTGGCCGCCGCGTCCCGCTACATGCCGGGCGGCCAGCAGGTCGGCGGCCCGCGGCTGAAGAGCGCGATGTCCCGGCTGGCCGGCCGCTCGCTGTACACGCTGGCCCGGGTGGGTACCCGGGACGCGACGAACAGCTTCAAGGCGTACTCCACCGCGTTCGTCCGCCAGGTCGGCATCGAGAGCCGCTCCGGCTTCGAGATCGGCCTGGAACTGACCGCGAAGGCGACCCGGCTGGGCCTGCCGGTGGCGGAGATCCCCACGATCTGGCTGGACCGCACGCTGGGCGACTCGCATTTCGAGATGGCCCGCTGGATGCCCGCCTACCTGCGCTGGTACCGGCTGGCGTACGGGCGCCGGTTGACGCCGGAGCGGCTGGCCGTCAAGGTACGTCGCGCGGCCGAGGCGGCACCGGCCGCGCCGGCCGGGGAGATCCTGCCGGCCGCGCCGCAGGAGACGCAGCAGCTGTGACCCGTACCCGGCCCGTTGCGCACCCGTCCGACCTCGCAAGCCCTCCCGCGGAGTCCCCGGCCCGCAGGCGGCGGCTTCCGGTACCGGATCTCATCGCGGCGGTGGCGTGCCTGGCTCTGGTACCCGTGGTGCACGCGGTCGGGCCGATCCTGCACGAGTCGTACACCCTCGACGAGGCCTGGGCGGCGATGTCCACGAAGGCCTCCCTTACCCAGGTACGGTGGGTGACCGCCTCCTCGCCGCTGGGCTGGACGCTGCTGCTGCGGCTCTTCCCGGCGGGCGGGCAGGCGCAGCGGTTGGTTCCCCTGCTGTTCCTGGCCGGCAGCGTGGCGGCCGGCTACGCCTTCGGCCGGGTGCTGGGCTGGCCCGGCCGGAGCCAGGCGGTGCTGGCCGGGCTCCTGGGCGGCGCGGTCGCGCTGCTGCTGCCCGCCCAGCAGTTGCGCCACGACCTGAAGCAGTACACCGCCGACGCGGCGGTCACCGTGGCCCTGCTGGCGCTGCTCTCCTGGGCGGAGGCGCGCTGGTCCCGGCGGCGGGCGGCGGTGCTGCTGGTCGCGATGGGTGCGGGGTCGCTGCTCAGCCACCTCGCGCTCGCGACCGGCGTGGCGGTTCTGGCCGGCCTCGCGCTGGTCGCGCTCGCCCGGCGCGCCTGGCGCCAGGTTCTCGACATCGCCGTGCTCGGCGCGCTCACCGGCGCCGGGTTCGCCCTCGTCTACCTGGTGATCGACAAGCCCGGCCGGACCGGGCGCCTGTACGACTACTGGGCCGGCTTCTTCCCGACCGTCCGCGCGCTGCCCGGCTACCTGCCGCGCCGGTTGGCTCGGCTCGCGCCGGTCCTCGGCGTACCGTGGCCGCTGTTCCTCCTGCTGGCCGTGGTCGGGATCGTTGTGGTGGCGCGCCGGGGTCGGCCGGCGACAGCGGTGGCCGCGCTGCTCCTGCCCCTGGGCATGGTGGCCGCCGGCGTTGCCCGGGTATACCCCCTGCTCGACCTGCGTACGTCGCATTTCCTCTTCGTCACGTTGGCTGTGCTCGCGGCCATGGCCCTCGCGGAGGTCGCCGGGCTCGCCGGCCGGCTGGCTGGCTCGCGCTGGCGCACCTGGACGGCCGCCGCGGTCGCGTTCATCGCAATCGGCGGGTACACCACCGCGACGAGCCGGTGGCTCCGCTACCCCCATGTCAGCTACACCTGGACCAACGAGATCGGCCCGACGCCACCACCCGGCCCGACGGCCGACGCGCACGACCAGGTCCGGTACCTCGCGGCACACCGGCAGCCCGGTGACGCCATCGCCGTCAACATGCTGGACCAGTACGGCTTCGCGTACTACTGGTCCGCCGACCGGCCGGCGTTCGCCCGCGGCGGCGTCACGGCCATCCACTGGTACGTCAGGTACCCGGCCGGTTCCGGCATCGTGATCGCCTCGGACCGTACCGCGCGGGCCACCCGTACGGCTCTCGCCCGCGCGCTCGAATCGTCCAGCGGGCACCGGGTATGGCTGGTACTGAGCCACGCCACGCCGGCTGACACGCAGGCGTGGCAGGATGCGGTGGCTGCCCTGCACCTGCGGGCGATCGGTACCGGACCCGACGCGCTTGTCCTCCTGACCCCTTGATCTGCGAGGTTCGCCGTGCAGCTGTCCATCCTGATGCCGTTGTACAACGCCGACCTTCCGTGCATCCTCGCCGTCGATCGGGTGCGCCGGACACGAGGGAGCCTGACGTGACAGTGTCGGCGCGCACAACCGAGTCGGTTGCGGACGACCGCGGCCGGGCGGACGTGTCGCCGCCGTTCTGGTCGGGCCGCTGGTGGACGGCGCTGTTTCCGGTCGCGCCCGCGCGACCGGTGGGCGCGGTGCGGGCGCTCGTGGCGGCCGTACTGGTGCTGGGCGGCGCCGCGGTGTCGCTGGCCCGCACCGGCGGCGCCGGACCCTTCAACTCGATCTGGGCGGAGGACGCCACCAACTTCCTCTCCGACTCGCTGGACAAGCACCTCTGGACCGCGGTGTTCACCCCGTTCAACGGCTACTACCACCTGCTTCCCCGGCTGCTGACCGGCGCCGCCAAGGAGTTCGGCGTGGCCTGGATGCCGGCCGTGATGAGCGTCGAGGCGGCCCTGGTCATCTCGCTGCTCGCGCTGACCGTGTACCTGGCCAGCGGCAGCCACCTCGGCGGCGTGGTGCCCCGGCTGCTCGTATGCCTGCCGCTGGTGGCCGGGCCGATCTACGGCTCCGTCCCGAACAACGTGGCGACGCTGCAGTTCTCCCTGATCTACGCGGGCTTCTGGATGCTGCTGTGGACGCCGGCGCGCCGCGTGGCGCGCCTGGTCGCCGTCGCGGTGCTGCTCGCCACGGCGGCCTCCACGATCCTGGCGGTGGTGCTGGTGCCGCTCGCGTTGCTGCGCCTGTACGCCCGCCGCGACCGGTGGAGCGTGCTGGCGGCCGGCGGCTTCCTCGCCGTGCTGTGCCTGCAGGTGGTACCGCAGGTGCTGGGCCTCAACCCGCGCGGGGACATCTCCCGCCCCCGGTTCCAGCCGCTGTGGGCCCTGCGCGAGTACGTCGTGTGGGCGCTACCGCGCGAGGTCGTCGGCCAGCGCTGGTCCGGCCTGTCCGGACTCACCCCGCTCGGCCAGCGCACCGCCGCCGGAGACATCACGTACACCGCCGCGATCCTCATCGGCTGGGCGGTGCTGCTGTGCGCGCTGCTCGCCGCCCTGATCCGGCTCACCCGCCCGGACTGGCTCCTCGCCGCGGTCGCGTTCGGGTTCAGCGTGTTCACCTTCGTCGTCGCGGTGATGCTGCACGGCAGCGTGCAGTACCGGTACGCCCTGTCCTCCGGGCTCATCCTGCTGGTCGCGCCGGCGGCGATGCTGCGCCCGCGGCCGGACCGCCCGGCGGTACGAGCGTCGGTACCGGTCGCGGTACTACTCGCGCTGTCTGTCGCGGTGGGCGTGGCCAACCTGCGGGACCCCGACTTCCGTGACCACTCGTATCCTTGGAACGACCTGGTGCGGCAGGCGACCGCGCAGTGCCGGACACACCCGCACCACGCGCCCGTCGTGACCCTCACCGGGCGGGTCGGGCCTTGGCATGCTGTATTACCGTGCCGTTATCTGGTCCAATGACCAGCGGTGTCGGTCTGTACAGCAACGGTGAACCTGTCACACCCTATAGGCGTGACCACTACCGTAGGTGTCAGCCGTGAGTGCGCGACTGGCCGGCAGGTCAAGGGTTGATTGCGGAGCGAGACTGGATGGTTGCTCTTTCGCTACAACCGCAGCACCCCGACGGCGAGCCGTCGCCGTTTGCCGCCACGTCGGGCAGACTCGCCCTCGTGGGACAACGGCGGCCAACTTCGCCCGTCGGCCGTGCTGAGCTGCTCGATGCCGCCCGGGGCAGCCTGAACGCTGGCGAGAGCGTGCTGGTTGTCGGTCCGGCGGGAATCGGCAAGTCCACTGTGCTCGGCGCGCTGGCGGGCGAGCCGGCGCCGCGGCGGGTACTGCGGGCGGCGGCGGCGGAGTTGGAGTCCGGGCTGCCCTACCTCACCCTGGTGGATCTGTTCGGCACGGCGCTCGCCGAGCACGGCTCGTTGCTGCCCGGTCACCTGCGCGCCGCGCTGGACGCCGCGCTGCTGCGCACCGCGACCCCGACCACGCCACAGGACGAGCTGGCCGTACGGCTCGCCGTGCTGGAGCTGTTACGGGTACTCGCCGCGCGGTCGCCGGTACTGCTGGTGATCGACGATCTGCAGTGGGTCGACGAGCCCAGCGCGGGGGTACTGCGGTTCGTCGCGCGCCGGGTGCCCGACCTCGCGGTCTCGGTACTGGCCGCCGAGCGCGTCTCCGCGCTGGGCCGGCTGCCGCTGCGTGCCGACCTTTGCCCGCCGCCGTGCGTCGAGCTGCCCGTCACCCCACTGTCCGAAGAGGAGCTGGCCAGGCTGCTGACCGACCGGTTCGGTGCCCGCTTCTCGCGCGGGCTGATGACCCGGTTGCACACGGCCAGCGGCGGCAACCCGATGTTCGCGGTGGAGCTGGGCCGCGCGCTGGTCGAGCGCGGCGAGGCGGGGGCCGCCGTCCCGCCGGCCGAGCCGCTGCCCGTACCGGAGCGGCTGCGCGCGCTGGTCTCCGCCCGGCTCGCCGCCCTGCCCAGCCGCCCCGGTGCCGCCCTGCTGCTGCTTGCCGCGGCCGCCCGGCCCGGCCGCGCGCTGCTGGTGCGGGCCGGGATCGATCCCGCGGTCGGGCTGGCCGAGGCGGTCGGTGCGGGAGTGGTGGAGACCGACTCCGACGGTGGCGTCCGGTTCAGCCATCCGCTGCTGCGCGAGATGGTCTACGCCGATGCGGAGCCGGCCGCCCGGGCCAGCGCGCACGAGCGGCTGGCCGCGGCCGTCGACGACCCGGTCGAGCGCGCGCGGCACCTGGCGCTGGCGCGACCCGACCCGGACGAGGCGCTGGCGAGCACGCTGATGGACGCGGCGGCCGTGGCCCGGCGCCGGGGTGCCCCGCTGGTCGCGGCCGACCTGGCGCGGCTGGCCGCCGACCGCACCGTCGAACCGGGCCGGGCGAGCCTGTACCGGCTGGAGGCGGCCCGGTGCGCGTACGCCGGCGGGATGTCGGCGGAGGCCAATCTGCTGGCCGGCGCCGCGCTGCGGGAAGCCGCCGACGCCGACGTGCGGGTGACCGCCCGGCTGCTGCTCGTGGACCTCGCCGGGCAGGACCAGTCCGGGATCGGGCCGCTGCTGGACGCCGCGTTCCTGGACGCCGGCACCGACCAGGGCCTGGTCGCTCAGGTGCGGCTCAAGCGCGGCTGGAAGATGCTCTACGACGGGGACAACGAGTCGGCGCTGGCCGAGCTCAAGCGCGCGGAGCAGGCGGCCGAGCAGGCCGGGCAGACCGAGTGCCTGGTGGAGGTGCTCGCCCTGCGCGGGACCATCGAGGCGCCGGTCAACCTGCGCGGCAGCGAAGAGGTGATGGAGCGGGCCGCCAGCCTGTCCCGCGGGCTGCCGGTCAGCCGTGCCGTGGTCAACGCGCGCACCATGACCACGCAGGCCTGCCTGCTGCGCGGCGACGTGCCCGAGGCGGTACGCAGGATCGAGGCGCTGCGGGTGGCCGTCGAGCGCTCCGGCACCGTGTACGACCTGGCCAACGTGCTCGCGGTGGTGGCATCCGTCTACAGCCGCGCGGGCCGGTGCGCGGATGCGCTGGCCGCCGGGCGGTACTGCCTGCGCCTGTTCACCGACGTCGCGGCCGGGGCACCGGGCCCGGGACTGCTGGTCGGCGCGCTGGTGGAGCTGGCCGGGGGGCAGCTGTCCCGGGCCGACGAGTACGTGGGCCGGGCGGTGGCCGCGAGCCGGGCGGCCGGCGACGAGGAGTGGCTCAAGGGCGCGTACGCGGTGCAGGGGCAGATCCAGCTGCTCGCCGGGGACCCGCTGGCGGCGGTGGAGCCGATGCGCGTGGCGTACCAGATGGAGCAGCGGCGCGGCCCGATCGACCCGGCGCACTTCCTGTGGCACGCGGACTTCGTCGAGGTACTGGCCGCGGCCGGTGCCCGGGACGAGGCGACGGCCGTGTTCACCGAGGTACGCGGGCAGGCCCTGCGGCTGGACCGGCGGGTGGTGGAGCTCGGGCTGGCCCGGGCGGGAGCGGTGCTGACCGCGCACACCGGAGATCCCCGCACCGCGGTCGCGGCACTCACCGAGGCGCTGGAGCGGTGGGCGGACCACCCGTACCCGTTCGAGTTGGCCCGGGCCTGGCAGGCGCTGGGCGGGCTGGAGCGGCGCGCGCACCGGCGTGGCGCGGCGCGCGACGCGCTGACCGAGGCGGTCGGCCGGTACGCGGCGATGGGCGCGCAGCCGTGGCTCGCCGTGGCGCAGACGGAACTGGCCAGGCTGGACGGGGCGCGGGACGCGGGCCTGTCCGCGACCGAGCGGCGGATCGTGGACCTGGTCCGGCGGGGCGCGACCAACCGGGAGATCGCCCGCGCGACGTTCTTGTCGATCAAGGCGGTCGAGGCGAACCTGACCCGCCTGTACCGGCGGTTCGGCGTGCGCAACCGGGAGCAGCTCGGGCGGGCACTGGCCGACGAACCCTGAACCGGTTGTCGCGCATTCTGCATGCTGATACGCTCTCCTGCATAGACATGCGAGGAGGGGCACATGGGCGCGCGGATCGCCGTAGCCGGGGCGAGTGGCTATGCGGGCGGCGAGTTGCTGCGCCTGCTGGCCGGCCACCCGGGTGTGGAGATCGTGGCGGCCACCGGGCACGCACAGGCGGGCAGCCGGCTGGGTGAGGTACACCCGAATCTGGTGTCTCTGGCCGATCTCCGGCTCGGCGCCACCGAGCCCGGCGCCTTCGCCGGCGCGGACCTGGTGTTCCTCGCCCTGCCGCACGGCGAGTCCGCGGCGCTGTCCGCGGCCCTGCCGCGCACCGTGAAGATCGTCGACCTCGGCGCGGACCACCGGCTGCGCGACCCGGGCGCCTGGTCGCGCTACTACGGCGGCGGGCACGCCAGCGCGTGGACGTACGGCCTGCCCGAGCTGCCCGGCCAGCGGTCCGCGGTCGCCGCCGCCGACCGGGTGGCCAACACCGGCTGCTACGCGGTCGCGACCATCCTCGCCCTCGCGCCGCTGATCGCCGCCGGGCTGGCGTCGCCGGACGACGTGGTCGTGGTGGCCGCCTCGGGCACCTCCGGCGCCGGTCGCGGTGCGAAGGGGCACCTGCTGGGCAGCGAGGTGATGGGGGACCCGAGCCCGTACAAGGTCGGCGCGCACCAGCACGTACCGGAGATCAAGCAGGCGACCGGGGCGCGATCGCTGTCGATGACGCCGGTACTGGCACCGATGCCCCGGGGCATCCTCGCCACGGTGACGGCCCGCCCGTCGCGTTCCGGGCTGGCGGCCGCCGAGGTACGCGCGGCGCTGGCGGAGGCCTACGCGGGCGAGCCGTTCGTGCGGCTGCTGCCGGAGGGCACGTGGCCGCACACGGCGGCGACGGCCGGCTCCAACGCGGCGCACCTGCAGGCCACTGTGGACGGTGACTCCGGCCGGCTGGTGGTGGTCAGCGCGATCGACAACCTGGGCAAGGGCGCCGCCGGCCAGGCCGTCCAGTGCGCCAACCTGATGCTCGG
>JBBWZQ010000219.1:0-23485 GCA_039649115.1 Micromonosporaceae bacterium
TGCGGAAAGCGCATTCCCAGCCATTCGAGCACCCGCCCCGGTACACGTCAAGGCTTGCAAATGAATCGATATAAACCCCCGACATCCTGGTCCGCGCGGCAGGGTGCGGCGCGGACCTTGGCCCGAAATGCCGGCCGTGACCGGTACGGCATTCCAAGATCTCTGGGGTTGACCTGAACCCTGCTTCAGGTTGCAGGGTGGGTGGGTGCGGGTGGTTTGGTTGACGGGGTTCGGCGGGCCGGAGGTGCTCGTCGCGGGGGAGGCGCCGGACCCGGTCGCCGGGCCCGGGCAGGCGCTTGTCGAGGTGCGTTTCGCGAACGTCACGTTCGTGGAGACCCAGTTCCGGGCCAACGGCAGCGGGCCGTTCGCCGGCCGCCTGCCGATGGTGCCCGGCAACGGGGTCGGCGGCGTGGTCTCCTCGGTGGGCGCCGGCGCCGACCCGGGGCTGGTGGGGCGCCAGGTGGTCAGCGGCACCGGCGGCTCGGGCGGCTATGCCGAGCGGGTGGCGGTCGACGCCGCCGGACTCCTCCCGGTACCCGGGGGCCTGGCGCTGGACGCGGCGGTGGCGCTGCTCGCCGACGGGCGTACCGCGATGATGCTGGTCGCCGCCGCGGAACTGGGCGGCGGGGAGCGGGTACTCGTCGAGGCGGCCGCCGGCGGCGTGGGTACCCTGCTGGTCCAGCTCGCCCGCTCGGCGGGCGCGACGGTCGTCGCGGTGGCCGGGGGAGCGCGCAAGGTCGCGCTGGCCCGCGACCTCGGCGCCGCGGTGGCCGTCGACTACCTGCGGCCGGACTGGGACCGCCGCGTCCGCGACGCGGTGGGCGGGGTGGACGTCGTCTTCGACGGGGTCGGCGGCGGCGTGGCGCAGACGGCGTTCGAGCTGCTCGACCGGGGTGGGCGGATGCTCAGCTTCGGACTCGCCAGCGGCTCCTGGGCGCAGATCCCGGAGCCGGACGCGGCGGCCCGCGGAGTGCGCCTGGTGCGGCCGCGGCCCGAGCCGGCGCAGTTGCGGTCGTTCACCAGCAGCGCGCTGGCCGAGGGGGCCGCCGGCCGGCTGCGGCCGGTGATCGGCCAGCGGTTCCCGCTGGAGCGCGCCGCCGACGCGCACGCCGCCATCCAGTCACGGTCGACCGTCGGCAAGACCCTCCTGCACAGCGAGGCGGCCGGCCAGATAGCGGCGTTCGGCGTCGGTGGGGGCAAGAGCTAGAGCCTCGCGGTACGCGGCCGCGGCCTCCGCCGGACGGTCGAGGCGGCGCAGCAGGTCGGCCCGGGTGGCCGGCAGCAGGTGGTACCCGCGCAGCGCGCCGGACACGGCCAGCGCGTCGACCATGGCCAGGCCGGCGGCGGGTCCGTCGGCCATCGCCACGGCGACCGCCCGGTTCAGCTCCACCACCGGCGACCGGGCCAGTTGGGCGAGTCTCCCGTAGAGCATGGCAATCTGGACCCAGTCCGTGCCCGCCGCCTCGGCAGCCGTGGCGTGGCAGGCCGCGATCGCCGCCTGCAACCGGTACGGCCCCGCGTCACGGCGGGCCGCCACCGCGCCCAGCAGGCTTACCCCCTCCTCGATCTCGCCCCGGTCCCACGCCGAGCGGTCCTGCTCCGCGAGCGTCACCAGGTCGCCCGCGCCGTCGACCCGGGCCGCGCGCCGCGAGTCCTGCAGCAGCATCAGCGCCAGCAGGCCGAGCACCTCCGGCTCGTCCGGCATGAGCGCCACCAGCACCCGGCCCAGCCGGATCGCCTCGGCGGACAGTGCCCGCCGGGTCAGGCCGGCACCCGCGCTCGCCGCGTAGCCCTCGTTGAACAGCAGGTACAGCACGGCGAGTACGGCGGCGGTACGCTCCGGAAGCAGTTCCACCGGTGGCACCCGGTACGGGATGGCGGCGTCCCGGATCTTCCGCTTCGCCCGCACCAGTCGCTGCGCCATCGTGGCCTCGGGCACCAGGAACGCGCGGGCGATCTCGGCCGTGGTCAGGCCGGCGAGCGTACGCAGCGTGAGCGCCACCCGGGCCTCCATCGCCAGCGCCGGATGGCAGCACGTGAAGATCAACCGCAGCCGGTCGTCGGGGAAGTCGCTGTCCTCGTGCGGAGCGTCCGCCACGGACATCCTCGCCACCTCCCGCAGCTTGGTGGTCTCGTTGGCGCTGCGGCGCAGCCGGTCCAGCGCCCGGTTGCGCGCGGTCGTGGTGAGCCAGGCGCCGGGGCTGCGCGGGACGCCCTCCCGCGGCCAGTGCTCCAGTGCCCGCGCGAAGGCCTCCTGCGCGCACTCCTCCGCCAGGTCCCAGTCGCCGGTGACCCGGATCAGGGTCGCGACCACGCGACCCCACTGCTCCCGGAACGCCGCGCTGACCGCCGCGTGCACGCCGGCCGTCATGGCCAGAACGGCCGCACCTCGATCGACCCGAACGAGGCCACCG
Source organism: Micromonosporaceae bacterium (assembly GCA_039649115.1). Classification (GTDB taxonomy): domain Bacteria; phylum Actinomycetota; class Actinomycetes; order Mycobacteriales; family Micromonosporaceae; genus DATEJJ01. The sequence continues at coordinate 2,415 of JBBWZQ010000219.1, forward strand.
GATGCTTCGAGGCCACCTCGATCGCCTCGTCCAGGTCGGCGCACTCGATCACGTCGTACCCCGCGATCTGCTCCTTGGTCTCGGCGAACGGCCCGTCCGTGATCAGCGTCTCGCCGTCGCGCACCCGTACCGTGGTCGCGTCGCTCACCGGCTGCAGCCGGTTGCCGTCGAGGCGCACGCCCCGGTCGGTGACCTCCTTGACCCAGGGCAGCGGGTCGCACTCCTCGGCCGCCGGATCCGCGCAGATGAACAGCATGTATTTCATGACTTCCCCTTCTTCCTCGACCGCCCACCCGCGGCGGGCTCTCACCCCACGACGATCCGGCACTGCCCGGATCGACAGTCCGACCGGATCACCTCGCATAATGCCCTGATGGAACTGATCGCCACGCTCCAGCTCAGGCCGGGGCAACGGACAGCGACGGAAGCATGCCCGAGCGTCGACTCGTCCGCCCTGGGCCTGCGCCCGGCCTGAGTGCACAGGTGGTGCTGGTGGACAGGTCGAGGGCTGCGCAGATGGCACGACGCGCGATATCTTTCGGGTACCGAATCGGAGATCGCCAGGGAAGTGGGTACCCGATGCCGCGTTCCCGCCCCTCCCCCAGGCGCAGGCGCGACCACGGTCTGTTCTTCAACGCCTTCGCGCTGATCGTCTGTGGCCTGCTCACGGGCGTGGTCGTCGCCGCGGCCGTGTTTCCCGCGGTCGCGCTGCCGGGCCTGGTCGCGAAGGCCGGTGCCGACCAGTTCGACAGCCTGCCGACCGTGCTGAGCATGCCCCAGTTGCCGCAGATCACCTATGTGTACGCCTCGGACGGCAAGACTCTGATCTCCACGTTCTATGACGAGAACCGCAGGCTGGTGTCGCTCGCCGACGTCCCCCTCATCATGCGGCAGGCCCTGGTGGCCGCCGAGGACATGCGCTTCTACGAGCACCATGGCGTCGACCTGAAGGGGGTGGCCCGCGCCTTCGTCGTCAACCAGCAGACCGGGGCGACCGCGCAGGGCGCGTCCACGCTGACGATGCAGTACGTGCGGCTGGCCCTGGAGTATTCGGCCACCACGCCACAGCAGTCCGTCGACGCGACCGCCGACACCCCGGCGCGCAAGGTGCGCGAGATGCACTACGCGCTCGCCGTCGAGAAGCAGTTGACCAAGGACCAGATCCTGGAGCGGTACCTCAACGAGGCCCCGTTCGGCAACGGCACGTACGGCATCTACGCGGCGTCCCAGGTCTACTTCGGCAAGGCGCCGAAGGATCTGACCCTGAGCGAGGCGTCCCTGCTGGCCGGCCTGGTCAAGGCGCCCAGCGCCTACGACCCGATGACCCACGACGGGTACCAGCACGCGCTGGACCGCCGGAACAACCACGTGCTGGCCAACATGGTCAAGATGGGGTACGCGACCGAGGCGCAGCGGCAGCAGGCGATGAAGGAGAAGTTGACGCTGATCGGCAAGCCGACCGCCGCCGGCTGCGTCTCCGTACCCGTCAACAGCTGGGGCTTCTTCTGCGACTACTTCTACCGCTGGTGGCTGCGGCAGCCGGCGTTCGGCGCCGACACGTACGAGCGCGACCGGCGGCTCAAGAGCGGCGGGTACCGGATCGTCACCTCGCTGGACGTGCGCGCGCAGGCGTCGGCGAAGAAGAACGTGGAGCACTACGACCGCACCGGCAGCAACCCCACCGCGCTGATGCTCGCCGGCGTGCTGCCCGGATCGGGCCGCATCAACCTGCTCGCGACCAACCGCAACTACAGCAACGACCAGAGCCACAACAAGCCAAACACCAACCCGGGCAAGAGGGGCCAGAAAGGCAATTACCCCAATACGACGAACCCGCTGCTCAGCGGCGGCGGCGACATTTCGGGGTACCAGTTCGGCTCGTCCTTCAAGGTGTTCACGCTGGTCGCCGCGCTGGAGAAGGGGTACGAGCTGGACTACGCGATCAACGCCACCTCCCCGTACATATCGAAGTACATCATTGATCCGAACAGCCCGGCCGCGTGCAACGGCCCGCACTACTGCCCGGTCAACGCCAACCCGTCCTGGATGAACGGCCGGCGCAACATGTGGACCGGGCTGGGCCGCTCGGTGAACACCTTCTGGGTACCCATGGAGGAGATCGTCGGCGCGCAGAACGCCGTCAACGCGGCCAAGCAACTGGGCATCCAGTTCCGCTCGCCCGCCGACGCGAAGCTGGCCGCCAACGCCGACCAGTGGGGCGCCTTCACGCTCGGTGTCTCGGCCGCCACGCCGCTGGACATGGCCAACGCGTACGCGACGCTGGCCGCGGACGGCAACTACTGCGAGCCGATCCCGGTCGTCGCGATCCATGACCTCGAGGGCCGCTCGCTGGACGTCGCGACGCCCCGCTGCCATCAGGCCGTGCCCGTCCCGGTGGCCCGGGCCGCGATCGACGCGCTGCGCTGCCCCATCGGTGACCAGTCCGCATACGGACAGTGCGACGGCGCCACCGCGAAGAACATCCGCGGCATCGTCGGCAGGCCGACCGCCGGCAAGACCGGCACCACCGACGGCAACCAGACCGCGGCGCTGATCGCGTCGACCAGGCAGCAGGCGGTCGCCGGCATCGTCGGGGACCCGGACTGGGCCCTGACCACGAGGTTGCGGGCGGATCTCGGCGGGCGCGACCCGCACGCGGACGTGGTGAACCTGGCGGTGGCCTTCACGCTGCGCGACACCATGGTCGGCAAGCCCGGACTCAACTGGGCCGGGCCGCCCAGGTCCATGGCCTTCGGCGGGCGCGGCGCGCCGGTGGCGAAGCCGTCGGGCTCGCCGCAGCCGGGCCAGCCGCCAGGCTTGCCACCCTTCACCAGGCCGCCGCACCGCTGAGTGACGGGTCAGGCGCGCGGGTCCACATGCACCTTGGGCCCGGCGCCCGAACCCGGTGGCCGCCAGCCGGTCAGGACCCGCCCCACCTCCGCCAGCCCGACCGTCGCGGCGACCAGCGGGCGCGGATCCACCCGCCCGTCCGCGTACAGCTCGATGGCACCGGCCAGGGCGGGTGAGGCGCTGAGGATGCCCACCGCGGTCACGTCCTTCAGCACCAGCGACCGCGTGTCGATCAGGCTCGGCTCGCCCGACAGTCCGATGTAGACAAGCCGGCCGCCGGGCTCCACGAGGTCGAGCGCGGCGGCCGGTACCGCCGCCGCGTTGGTCGCGTCCACGATGGCGTCGTACGGCCGGTCCGGCAGCCCGTCCGGCCGCCACGCGCCGTGCACACCCAGCTCACGGGCCAGCCGCAGGGTCGGCTCGTGCTCCCCGGCGACGTGCACCTCGGCGCCCCGGGTGAGCGCGAACACCGCGGCGAGCAGCCCGATGGTGCCCGAGCCCCAGACGAGCACCCGCGACCCCGGGCACAGCCCGGCCGCGTCGACCGCCCGTAGCGCGTTGCCGCCCGGCTCGACCAGGGCACCGGCGACCGCGTCGACGCTGTCCGGCAGCGGGTGCAGGGCGGTCACCGGCACGGGCAGCTGCTCGGCGAGGGCGCCGGGCCAGCCGCCGCGGATGCCGATCTCGTGCCGCCGCTCGCACAGGTGCTGCCGGCCGGTACCGCAGCGGGTGCAGTGCCGGCAGCCGAGCATCGTGTCGCCGGTGACCCGCCGCCCGAGCCACTGCGCCGCGACGCCCTCGCCCACCGCGCGTACCGTGCCGCACCACTCGTGCCCCAGCCGGATCGGGTACCGCGCGTGGCCCTGGTGCAGGTAGGCCATCGTGCCCGTGAAGAACTCGACGTCGGTGCCGCAGACCCCGACCCGTTCGACGTCCACGACCACCTGGCCGGCGCCGGCGACCGGAGGCGCCACCTCACGGACCTGCGCGCGGCCCGGACCGGCGACGACAAAAGCCTTCATCCCCTGTAGATCGTAGTGTGAAGGCATGGTGATGCGGCGCAGCCAGCAGTGGTACGGGGGAACCGACCGGGACAAGTACATCCATCGCGCCTGGATGCGTCGCGGGTTGCCGGAGCACGCCTTCGACGGCCGGCCGCACATCGCGATCGCGAACACCGCCTCGGACCTGACCCCCTGCAACGCGCACCTGGACGAGGTCGCCACGAGCGTGAAGGAGGGCGTCTGGGCGGCGGGCGGCATCCCGCTGAACCTGCCGGTGATGTCGCTCGGCGAGACCCAGGTGCGCCCGACCGCGATGCTCTGGCGCAACCTCGCCGCGATGGCCATCGAGGAGATGCTGCGCGCCAACCCGATCGACGGCGTGGTCCTGCTCGGCGGCTGCGACAAGACGATCCCCGCGCTGCTGATGGCGGCGGCCTCGGTGGACCTGCCCGCGGTCGTGGTGCCCGGCGGCCCCATGCTCTCCGGGCACTTCCGGGGCGTGGCGCTGGGCTGCGGTACCGACGTGTGGCGGCTGTCCGAGGAGGTGCGGGCCGGGCAGCTGTCGCAGGACGCGTTCCTGCGTTCGGAGTCGGCGATGATCCGCAGTCGTGGCCACTGCAACACCATGGGTACCGCCTCCACGATGGCGTGCGTGGCCGAGGCGCTCGGCATGACGATCCCCGGTACCGCCGGCACCCCGGCCGCGGACAGCCGGCTCCTGCAGTGCGCCCACGACACCGGCCGGCTCGCGGTGGACCTGGTGCACGCGGAGCGCCGGCCGAGCAGCGTCCTGACGCCGGGCTCCTTCCGCAACGCGATCGTCGCGCTGGCCGCGATCGGCGGCTCCACCAACGCCGTCGTGCACCTGCTCGCCATCGCCGGCCGGCTGGGCATCGAGCTGTCGCTGGACGACTTCGACCGCCTCGGCGCGCCGGTACCGCTGCTGGTCGACCTGCAGCCGGCGGGCCGGTACCTGATGGACGACCTGCACCGCGCCGGCGGCCTGCTCGCGGTGCTGCGGGAGGTCGGGGACCTGCTGGATCCGGCGGCGGTCACGGTGACCGGCCGACCGCTGGTGGAGTACCTGGCCGGCGCGGAGGTGTGGGACCAGGAGGTGATCCGGCCGCGCGCGGCGCCGCTGCGGGAGGCGGCCGGCATCGCGGTGGTACGCGGCAATCTCGCGCCGGACGGCGCGCTCGTCAAGCCCGCCGCCGCCTCGCCGCGCCTGCTGCGCCACCGGGGCCGCGCGGTGGTCTTCGACAGCATCGAGCACCTGCACGCCCGGCTCGACGACCCCGACCTGGATGTCGACGAGGACTCCGTGCTCGTGCTGCGCGGCTGCGGGCCGCGGGGCTACCCGGGGATGCCCGAGGTGGGCAACATGCCGCTGCCGGCCAAGCTGCTGACCGCGGGGGTACGCGACATGGTGCGGGTCAGCGACGCCCGGATGAGCGGCACCGCGTACGGCACGGTCGTGCTGCACGTGGCTCCGGAGGCGGCGGCCGGCGGGCCGCTGGCACTGGTGCGGGACGGGGATCCGGTCGTGCTCGACGTGCCGGCCCGGCGGCTGGACCTCGACGTGCCGGCGGCGGAGCTGGCGCGCCGGGAACCGAGCGTGGCCACCCTGGCCGCCGCGGCCGCCCCGCTGCGCGGCTGGGAGCGGCTCTACGTCGACCACGTACTGCAGGCGGATCGGGGAGCTGACCTGGACTTCCTGGTCGGCGGCAGCGGCGACCGGGTCAGCCGGGAGTCACACTAGCCCGGACCGTCGCGGTGGTCGCCGGCGCCGTAGTAGAAGCCGGCCGCGGCGGCGACGAGTGTCATGATCGCGATCAGCACGCCGAAGAACGCGTCCTTCACCACGGCCGAGTCCAGGTGGGTCCAGCGGGTCGTGGCCAGCATCGCGGCGCCGCCGAGCAGCACGCCCGACAGCAGGCGCAGCAGGTAGAGTGCGAGCCGCTCCGGCGCCCGGCCGGCCGGCGGCCTGGCCGCCGTCATGGCGCCGTATGCCGATGTCTTGACCACGAGGTCGGCACCGGGCTCGGCGGCCAGGATGAGCACATCCATCGCGGAGCTTCCGCTCCTCGCCAGGACCCGGCCCGGGCCGGCGCCGAGGTGCTCGGACGGGCCGCCGGCGCGCTCGGGACCGCCGTCGGCGGCACCGGGGTCACGCTCCATCGCCGGTCACGCGCGAACTCGGTGGGTACACGCGGACCTCCTCGCTGCCGCCCGATCACTCTGGGGCGACATTACCCCACCTAACATGACGATGCCGTCATATCGTGTGAGCAGGCCCGCACCGCGACCGGCGGTTCGGCGCGGGAGGGGGTGCGCGAGTGACCACTGTGATGCCGTCGGGCGCGCCCGGCGACGCACCGGCGGAGCCGGCCCGGCGCCGCGCCAAGGGGCCCACCGCGGCGGTGCGGCCCGATCCGAAAGAGCAGCCGGGGGTACCGGCGACGCCGACCTCGCTGACCGTGAAGCTGACCGCGGTGACCATGGAGTCCCTGGCGCGGGCGGCCCGGGTGGGTGAGACCAACCTGACCGACACGGTCAACCGCGCGGTGCAGCTCTACGACTACGTCGTGACCGCACTCGCGGAGAACAAGCGCAACGCGCTGGTGATCGTGCGGGAGGGCGAGGCCGACCGGATCCAGCTGCGCTGACGGAATGACCGCGGGTACCCGGGTGTTGCGGCTGATGTTTAACTCTCAAGTACCGCGGAGGTGCACATGGCAACGCTGACCGCCCACCCGTACCTGCCCACACTGAGCTTCCGGACCCGCGTCGCCGACCGGCGCGGCCCCGCCCTGGCCAAGGGCGAGCGGGTACTGGTGAGCCAGCGCGACGCCCGGACCCGGCGGCGGGTGGTCGCCACCCGGCACGCGGTCTACTACCAGGACCTCGCGAGCGGGCTGCGGTCGTGGCACCGGCTGGGCTGGGAGCAGGTCGAGCGGGCGGCCTGGGACGCCGTTCGCGGCGAACTGCGCCTGGTCAGCCTGGTGGCGCAGGAGGCGCCGGACCTGGTGCTGCGGGCGCCGGGCCCGGGGCCGTTGCTGGACCTGGCCCGGGAGCGGGTGACCGCGACCACGCTGGCGCGGGTACCGCTGCGGCATGACGGGCGGGTGGCCGGGTGGCTGTCGGCCCGGCAACCCGTCGAAGGGGACGTGACCTGGGTGGCGCGGTTCGCGCCCGGGGTCGACCCGGCGGACGTGGACGTGGCGGCCGCCATCCGGAGCGTTAGAGTCCACACGGGACTCTGAGAAGGGGGTGGCCGGTGCGGGTCGCGCGGCTGCACGGGATCCGGGACGTACGCATCGGCGAGGAGCCCGTACCGCTCGTGGCGCCCGGCGACTCGCTGGTCCGGGTCACAGCCGTCGGGCTGTGCGGCTCGGACCTGCACTGGTTCGGCGAGGGCGCGATCGGCGACGCGTACCTCGCGCAGCCGCTGGTGCTCGGCCACGAGTTCGCCGGCATCGTGGAGAGCGGGCCGCTGGCCGGCCGGCGGGTAGCGGTGGACCCGGCCATCCCGTGCCTGGACTGTCCACAGTGTCATGAGGGCAACCACAACCTCTGCGTCCGCATCCGCTTCGCCGGGCACGGCCGGCAGGACGGCGGCCTGCGGGAGTTCCTCTCCTGGCCGGACCGGGCGCTGCATCCGCTGCCGGACCGCATCAGCGACGCGGGCGGGGCCATGCTGGAGCCGCTCGGCGTCGCGCTGCACACCTTCGACCTCGGCCACGCGCGGATCGCCGGGTCGGCCGCGGTGCTGGGCTGCGGGCCGATCGGGCTGCTGCTGGTGCAGGTGGCCCGCGCCGCCGGGATCAGCCCGGTGATAGCGGTGGATCCACTGCCGCACCGCCGGGCCGCCGCCCAGGCGTTCGGCGCCGACGCCGTGCTGACGCCGGACGAGGCGCACGCGGTCGACCCGGGCGACCTGGGCGTGGCCGGCGGAGTCGACGCGGCGTTCGAGGCGGCCGGCACCGACGACGCGGTACGGGCCGCGCTGGAACTCGCCCGCCCCGGTGCGCGGGTCGTGCTGGCCGGCATCCCGGACGACGACCGCACCTCGTTTCCCGCGTCGCTGGCCCGCCGCAAGGGTGCGACGCTGGTGCTGGTGCGGCGCATGAAGGACGTCTACCCGCGCGCCATCCGGCTGGTGGAGCGGGGTCTGGTCGACGTGGAGTCGGTGGTGACCCAGCGCTTCCTGCTGGATCAGGCCCCCCAGGCCTTCGCCACCGCCACCACCCGCCAAGGCCTGAAGACCCTCATCACCCCCTAACCCCCGCCCCCCGGCTCCCCGGGCCCTGCTTCCCGGGACCAAGATCCCCGGAACTTCATTGAGGTTGCGGTGTCCGAGGCCTGCGGACACCGCAACCTCAATGAAGTTGTGAGCGGGGTCGGCCGGGGGGACGGGCGGGTCGGTCACGTCCCGGTAACAAGTGGTGGGTGGGGGTGACGCGATCGTTTCGGGGATGTTGACAGGTGAGCGTGTTAACGCTCACACTTCTCGCACACCGGCCGGTTGCGGCACCGGGATCGAGGACGGGGGAGGGGGCTCGATGACCGAACAGGCACGTGGTCACCGGCACCGGCCTCCCGCGATGACCGATGTGGCGCGGCTGGCGGGAGTGTCCCACCAGACCGTGTCGCGGGTGCTCAACGACCACCCGAGCGTCCGCCCGGACACCCGGGCGCGGGTCCGGTCGGCGATCGACCGGCTGGGGTACCGGCCCAACTCGGCGGCCCGGATCCTGGTCACCGGCCGCTCGCAGATCCTCGGTGTGATCAGCTTCGACACCACGCTGTACGGACCCGCGTCGACGATCTACGGGATCGAGCAGGCGGCCCGCGAGGCGGGCTACTTCGTGAGCATCGCCAGCCTGCCGGCGCTCGACGTGGAGTCGGTACGGGACGCGGTGGACCGGCTCATCGCGCAGTCGGTCGCCGGCATCATGGTGGTCGCACCGCTGGTGTCGGCCGCCGAGGCGGTCACCGTGCTGCCCGCGCACCTGCCCGTGGTGCTCGTGCAGGGCGGCCCCGACGCGGGCGCGCCGGAGGTGATCGTGGACCACGAGTCCGGTGCCCGGCAGGCGGTCGAGCATCTGCTGAAGTTGGGTCACCGCACGGTCTGGCACGTCAGCGGGCCGGAGGGCTGGATCGAGTCGATGGCCCGGCTGGCCGGTTGGCAGGCGGCGCTGGACGAGGCGTCGGCGAGGGTACCGGGGGTGCTGCCGGGCGACTGGAGTGCCCGGTCCGGCTACCTGGCGGGCCGGCGGCTGGCCAAGCTGCGCAGCGTCTCGGCGGTCTTCGTGGCCAACGACCAGATGTCCCTCGGCGTGCTGCGTGCCCTGCACGAGGCGGGCCGCCGGGTACCCGAGGAGGTCAGCCTCGTCGGCTTCGACGACATCCCGGAAGCCGCCTATCTCACCCCGCCATTGACGACCATCCGCCAGGACTTCGCTGAGGTCGGCCGGCGCAGCCTCAACCTGATGCTCGCGCAGTTGGCGAGCGGCAACCGCATGGATTCGAAGGTCATCGTTCCGGCGCAGATCGTCGTGCGCCAGAGCACCGCACCGGCTGGCTGATGCCGCGCGTGCCGGCCCGTTCCTCGGCGGCGCGCGCCCGGAGTGTTAGCGATAACATATATGTCCACCGCTAGGAAGGCGAGCTGAGGTGAATACTCACGCGGCACGGCACGTGATCGGGGTCGACTTCGGGACGCTGTCCGGTCGGGCCCTGGTGGTCCGCGTGGCCGACGGCGCGGAGCTCGGCACCGCCGTGCACGACTACCCGCACGGCGTGATGGACGAGGTGCTCCCGGCCACCGGCGAGCGGCTGCCGCCGGACTGGGCGCTGCAGGACCCGCAGGACTACCGGGACGTGCTGCGCCACACGGTACCGGCGGCGGTGGCGCAGGCGGGCATCGATCCGGCGTCGGTCATCGGCGTCGCGGTCGACTTCACCGCGTGCACGATCCTCCCGACGCTCGCCGACGGTACCCCGCTGTGCGAGCTGCCCGCGTTCCGCGACCGGCGCCACGCGTACGTGAAGCTCTGGAAGCACCATGCCGCGCAGCCGTACGCCGACCGGATCAACGAGCTGGCCGCGGCGCGCGGCGAGCCCTGGCTCGGCCGGTACGGCGGGAAGATCTCGTCGGAGTGGGAGTTCGCCAAGGGCCTGCAGTTGCTGGAGGAGGATCCCGAGATCTACCGCGCGGCGCAGCGCTGGATCGAGGCGGCCGACTGGATCACCTGGCAACTGTGCGGTGTGGAGACCCGTGGCGAGTGCGTCGCCGGGTACAAGGGCATCTTCCAGGACGGCGGGTACCCGTCGGCCGCGTTCCTCGGCGCGCTGAACCCGGAGTTCACCGGGTTCCCCGCGAAGCTGGCCACGTCCCTGTCCCCGCTGGGTGCGGCGGCCGGTGGCCTGAGCGAGCAGGCCGCGGCGTGGACCGGCCTGCCGGCCGGCGTCCCGGTGGCGGTCGGCAACGTGGACGCGCACGTCACCGCGCCGGCGGCCCGCGCGGTCGACCCGGGGCAGATGCTGATGGTGATGGGCACCTCGACCTGTCACGTGATGAACGGGGAACGGCTGGCCGAGGTACCGGGGATGTGCGGCGTGGTGCGCGGCGGCATCGTGCCGGGGGAGTGGGGGTACGAGGCCGGGCAGAGCGGCGTGGGCGACATCTTCGCCTGGTTCGTGCGCACCAGCCTGCCCGGCGAGTACCACGAGCAGGCGCGCGACCGGGGTCTGGGCATCCACGAGTACCTCGCCGAATTGGCCGCCGCGCAACCCGTGGGCGGGCACGGCCTGGTCGCGCTCGACTGGCACAACGGCAACCGGTCCGTCCTCGTCGACCACGACCTGTCCGGTGTCGTCATTGGACAGACGCTGGCCACCCGGCCCGAGGAGACGTACCGGGCGCTGCTGGAGGCGACGGCCTTCGGCACCCGTACCATCATTGATGCCTTTGAGTCTTCAGGCGTGCCCGTCACCGAGCTGGTGGTTGCCGGCGGCCTGATCCGCAACGCGTTCCTCATGCAGATGTACTCGGACGTGACCCGGCGCCCGTTGTCGGTCATCGACTCGGAGCAGGGTCCCGCGCTCGGCTCGGCCATCCACGCCGCGGTGGCCGCGGGCGCGTATCCGGACGTGCGGGCGGCGGCCGCCGCGATGGGCAAGGTGCGGCGCTCGGTGTACCAGCCGGATCCGGCGCGCGCCAAGGCATACGACCCCCTGTACGACCAGTACCGCGAGCTGCACGACCACTTCGGCCGCGGCGGCAGCGACGCCCTGCACAGGTTGCGGCGGATCCGGGTGGAGGCACTGACCACTGTGGAGGCTTCGGCATGAGTGAGCTGCTCGACGAGGTGCGGCGCGGCGTCTGCGCGCTGCACGAGGAGTTGCGCCGCAGCGGGCTCGTGGTGTGGACGGCCGGGAACATCTCGGCACGGGTACCGGACCAGCCGCTGATGGTCATCAAGCCGAGCGGGGTGTCCTACGACGACCTGACGCCCGAATCGATGGTCGTCTGCGACCTGCACGGTGCCGTCGTGGACGGCGCCTTCAGCCCGTCCAGCGACACCGCCGCGCACGCGTTCGTTTACCGCCAGCGGCCGGACGTCGGGGGGGTGGTGCACACGCACAGCCCGTACGCCACCGCGTGGGCCGCGCGCGGCGAGGAGATCCCGTGCGTGCTCACCGCGATGGGGGACGAGTTCGGCGGCCCGATCCCGGTCGGGCCGTTCGCCCGCATCGGCGGCGACGACATCGGTCGGGCCATTGTGGACACACTGGCCGGCTCGCGGTCACCGGCGGTGCTGCTGCGCAGCCATGGCGTGTTCACCATCGGCCGCACCGCGCGGGACGCGGTGAAGGCGGCGGTCATGTGCGAGGACGCGGCCCGGGCGGTCCACCTCGCCCGCCAGCTCGGCGAGGTGAAGCCCCTGGACCAGGCCGACATCGACGCGCTGTACGAGCGGTACCAGAACGTCTACGGCCAGCGGCCGGAGAACTGAGAGGACGAGCATGTCACTTCGCAAGCCCCGCATCGGGTTGTTCGGCATCATGCAGGCGCTGTATGACCACATGATTCCGGGCATCACCGAAACGCAGGCCGGGTACGCCGCCGATCTGGCCACGCGGTTGGGCGACGAGGTCGAGGTCGTGCTCGCGCCGCCCATCAAGGAGCGGTCCGACGCCGAAGCCGTGATGCGCGACTTCGAGAACGAAGGCCTCGACGGCGTGCTGATCGCGATGCTCACGTACGGGCCGGCGATGCGGGTGGCGCGCCTGCTGTCCGACTCGCGGCTGCCCATCTGCCTCGCCAACATCCAGCCCGAGCCCGCGGTGACCGCGGCGTGGGACATGGCCGACATGACCTACAACCAGGGCATCCACGGCGCGCAGGACACGGCCAACGCGATGGTCCGCGCCGGTACCCCGTTCCATGTCCTCACCGACATCTGGCAGAGCGACGCGTTCGTCGCCGACGTGGCGCGCTTCGCCCGCGCCGCAGCGGCCCTGTCCGCGTGGCGCCGGCTGCGCGTCGGCATCTTCGGGTACGCCATGAACGACATGGGTGACATCCGGGTGGACGAGAACGCGCTGCTGCGCGCGCTCGGCCCGCAGATCAGCTTCCTCGCCCCCGGCGACCTGTGGCGCGGCGTGCAGGCGGTCACCAGTGACGAGGTGGCTGACGTGATCGCCTTCGAGGACGCGAACTTCGAGATCGATCCGCGGCTGTCCACAGAGGAGCGCGAGGACCACGTGCGGATGCAGGTCGCCCTCCAGCACATCCTCGACGAGCGGGGGTACCGGGCCTACTCGACGCACTTCGACGCGATCGGCGAGGACGGCCGGTTCGCCCGGCTGCCGCTGGCCGCCGCGTCCAGCCTGATGGCGGCCGGGTACGGGTACGCGGCCGAGGGCGACGCGCTGGCCGCGTGCATGGTCTCCGCCGGCCACGAGCTGATCGGCGACGCGCACTTCACCGAGATGTACGCGATGGACTTTCCCTCGGACTCGATCCTCATGAGCCACATGGGGGAGGGCAACTGGAAGGTGGCCCGGCGGGACCAGCCGGTACGTCTGATCAAGCGCTCGCTCGGGATCGGGAAGCTGGGCGACCCGCCCACGTTCCTGTTCCAGTACCAGCCCGGACCGGCGACGCTGGCCTGTCTGGTGTCGCTGGGCGGCGAGAAGTTCCGGATGGTCGTCGCCGAAGGGGAGATCCTCGACAGCCCGGTGCTCCCGGCGCTGGAGATGCCCTACGGCCAGTTCCATCCCGACCGTGGCGTACGCGCATGCATGAACGACTGGCTGCGCCTCGGTGGGCCGCACCACCAAGTGATGAACCTGGGCAGGCACGCCGCCGACTGGCGCGTGTTCTGCGAGCTGGGCGGGATCGAGTTCGCTCAGGTCTGATCGGTCTTTTACACCTCACGCACCCCCTAGAGGAGCAGAACGATGGTCAGTAGAAGAGGCTTCCTGACGGCAGCGGCGGCCGTGGCGGCCACCGGCGGTCTCGCCGCCTGCGCCAAGAAGAGCAGCAGCACCGCGAGCGGTGGCGCCAGCGGCGGCACCAAGCAGATCAGGCTGGGCTTCTCCCAGGTCGGCGCGGAGAGTGGCTGGCGCACCGCCAACACCAAGTCCATCCAGGAGTCGGCCACCGCGGCCGGCATCAAGCTGCAGTTCTCCGACGCCCAGCAGAAGCAGGAGAACCAGATCGCGGCGATCCACTCGTTCATCCAGCAGAAGGTCGACGTCATCTCCTTCTCGCCGGTGGTCGTCACCGGTTGGGACACCGTCCTGAAGGAGGCGAAGACCGCCAAGATCCCGGTCATCCTGACCGACCGCGCGGTGCAGACCGACGACCCGTCGCTCTACGTCACGCTGGTCGGTTCGGATTTCACCGCCGAGGGCGTACGAGCCGGGCACATGCTGGAGAAGGTGCTGCAGGGCCAGACCGGCAAGGCGAACATCGCGCAACTGGAGGGCACCACCGGCTCCGCGCCGGCGATCGAGCGCACCAAGGGCTTCGCGCAGGTCCTCGCCACCCACCCGGACTGGAAGATCGTGGTCACCCAGTCCGGCGACTTCACCCGGGCCGGCGGCAAGCAGGTGATGCAGGCGTTCCTGCAGTCACACCCGGAGATCAACGTGCTGTTCGCGCAGAACGACGACATGGGCCTCGGCGCCATCCAGTCGATCGAGGCGGCCGGCAAGAAGCCCGGTACCGACATCAAGATCGTCACGGTCGACGCCGTGCACGACGGCTTCGTCGCGATGGCCGCTGGCAAGATCAACGGACTCGTCGAGTGCAACCCGCTCCTCGGCCCCCAGCTGATGGAGACCATCAAGACGGTTCTGGCCGGTGGGACGGTAGACAAGTGGATTGTGACGAAGGAGTCTGATTTCACCCAGGACCAGGCGGCATCGGTCCTGCCGACCCGCAAGTATTAGTCCGTGGGCAGGCGCCTCCGCGAGGAGGCGCCTCCCGCACCCGAAGGGGAAGCCGTGGCACAGCAACAGCCGGTGCTGGAGATGACGGGCATCAGCAAGGAGTTCCCGGGCGTCCGGGCTCTGTCTGATGTGGACTTCCGGTTGTTCCCCGGCGAGATCCACGCTCTGCTCGGCGAGAACGGCGCCGGGAAGTCGACGCTCATCAAGGTGTTGACGGGCGTGTACGACCAGGACGCCGGCAGCGTCACCCTGGACGGGCAGCCGGTGCGCATCACCAGCCCGCTGCAGGCGCAGAAGGCCGGCATCAGCACCGTGTACCAGGAGGTGAACCTCTGCCCCAACCTCTCGGTCGCGGAGAACATCTTGCTGGGCCGCGAGCCCGTACGCGGCACGAAGATCCGCTGGAAGCAGATGCGGCGCGAGGCCGCCGAACTGGTTGCCCGCGTGGGTTTGCAGCTGGACGTCGCCGCGCCGCTCGGCAACTACCCGCTCGCGATCCAGCAACTGGTCGCGATCGTCCGGGCGGTCGGCGTCACGGCGGTCGCCGACGGCGCGGTGCCGACCGGGACGGCCACGGAGGAGGCCGGGCAGACCGAGGTGGCCGCGGTCGCCGAGCGCCAGGGTGCCCGGGCTCAGGTGTTGATCCTCGACGAGCCCACCTCCAGCCTCGACCGGGGCGAGGTGGAGCAGTTGTTCAGCGTGATGCGCCGGCTGAAGGCCGAGGGCGTGGCGATCCTGTTCGTGTCCCACTTCCTCGACCAGATCTACGAGATCTGCGACCGGATGACCATCCTGCGCAACGGCCGCCTGGTCGGCGAGTACCCGGTGCGCGAACTGGATCAGATGCGCCTGGTGCAGCTGATGATCGGCCGGGATCTGGGCGATCTGGAGGAGCTGACCGAGCACATCCGGCCGGCCGTGGGCGAGCCGGTCATCCAGGCGCAGGGCGTCGGGCGGGTCGGCGCCATCGCACCGTTCGACCTGGACATCCACGCGGGCGAGGTGGTCGGCCTGGCCGGGCTGCTCGGCTCCGGCCGCACCGAACTGGCCAGGCTGCTGTTCGGCGCGGACCCCCCGGACAGCGGCCACGTGCTCATCGACGGCAGGCCCGTGGCGCTGCGCCGGCCCGCCGCCGCCATCCACCACTCCATCGCGTACTGCTCCGAGAACCGCCGGACCGAGGGACTGGTACCGGAGCTGACCGTGCGCGACAACGTCATCCTCGCGCTGCAGGCGGCCCGGGGCTGGATCCGGCCACTGCCCGGCAACCAGCGCGACGAGCTGGTGGACCGCTACATCAAGGCGCTGGACATCCGGCCGGCCAACCCGGACCTGCCGGTCTCCTCGTTGTCCGGCGGCAACCAGCAGAAGGTCCTGCTCGCCCGCTGGCTCATCACGCAGCCCCGGCTGATGATCCTCGACGAGCCCACCCGGGGGATCGACGTGGGCGCCAAGGCGGAGATCCAGAAGCTGGTGGTCTCGCTCTCCGAGGACGGCATGGCGGTGCTGTACATCTCGGCGGAGCTGGAGGAGGTGCTCCGGCTGAGCCACACCATCGGGGTGCTGCGCGACCGAAAGCTGGTGGCGCAGATCCGCAACGATGCGGGCGTGACCGCCGGACGGATCATGGAAACTATCGCCAGTGGCGCCAGCCCCGATGGAGCACAGTCATGACCACTGAGACGACGCCGGAGCGGCGGCCGGCACCGGACCGGTCCACCGGCGGTGCCGCGCCGGCCGCACCCACTGCCGGGCGGCCGGGGACGTGGTGGCGCGCGGCGCTGCGGCACCGGCTGTTCTGGCCGGTACTCGCGCTGCTGCTCCTGCTGATACTCAACGTCTTCTTCACGCACAGCTTCTTCTCGATCCGGCTGCAGCAGGGCCACCTGTACGGCAGCCTCATCTCGATCCTGCTGTTCGGTGCCCCGCTGATCCTGGTCGCGCTCGGCATGACCCTGGTCATCGCGACCGGCGGGATCGACCTCTCGGTGGGCGCCGTGGTCGCGATCTCCGGAGCGCTGGCCTGCCTGTACATCAGCAAGGAGAGCGACCAGAACAGCCTCACCGGCATGCTCGTCGCGGTCGCCCTGTCGCTGGGCCTCGGCCTCGTCCTGGGCATCTGGAACGGCCTGCTGGTCGCCCGCATCGGCATCCAGCCGATCGTGGCCACGCTGATCCTCATGGTGGCCGGGCGCGGCGTGGCACAGCTCATCACCAGCGGCCAGATCATCACGATCAACAGCTCCCCGTACGGCCGGATCGGTGGCGGCTACCTGCTCACCCTGCCGTTCTCGATCCTGATCGTGGCGGCCGTGGTGGCGCTCCTCGTGACGCTGACCCGGCGCACCGCGCTCGGGCTCATGGTGGAGTCGGTGGGCGGCAACGCCGAGGCGAGCCGGCTGGTCGGCATCAACGCGCGGCGCATCAAGGTGATGGTGTACATGTTCTGCGCGCTGTGCGCGGCCATCGCCGGCCTGATGATCAGCTCGAACGTGTCCGCGGCCGACGGCAACAACGCCGGCCTGTGGATCGAGCTGGACGCGATCCTGGCGGTGGTCATCGGCGGGACCTCGCTGACCGGCGGCCGCTTCTACATCGGCGGCACCGTCGTCGGCGCGCTCATCATCCAGACGCTGACCACCACCATCTACACCATCGGCGTACCCACCCAGTCCACGCTCGTGTTCAAGGCGGTCGTCGTGATCTGCGTCTGCCTGATGCAGTCGCCGGCCTTCCGCCAGAAGGTCTTCTCCCGCCGGCGACGAGGGCCGGACCGTCCGGCCGGGGTCGCGCCCGCCGGGCAGCCGGATGTCGAGCCGCGACTGGAGGTGCAGGCATGAGCACCGTCGACACTGTCGCCAATGGACAGTCCCGTTCGCCGGCCCGGCAGGGGCTGCTGCGGGCACTGCGCGACCGGCGCCTGCCCGTCCTGCTGACCGCCGTGCTGTTGCTGATCATGTACGGCTTCGGCGCCTCCCGGTACCAGTACGAGAACTTCCTGGATCCCCAGGTCGTGTACCAGCTGTTCGTCGACAACGGGTACCTGCTGGTGGCCGCGATCGGCGCCACCTTCGTGATCCTCACCGGCGGCATCGACCTGTCCATCGGGTCGGTCATCGGGTTCACCTCGATGCTGACCGCCGCCCTGATGACAAAGGCTCACCTGCCGCTGCCGCTGGTCGCCCTGATCGCGCTCGCGGCGGGCTCGGCCGGCGGGTTCCTGATGGGCTACGTCATCCACACCTTCCAGATCCAGCCGTTCATCGTGACACTGGCCGGCCTGTTCCTGTTCCGCGGCCTGTGCCTGGTCATCAACAAGGAGTCCATCTCCATCAACAACGGCCTGATGACCACGCTGGCCGACACGCACGTGCCGGTACCGGCCGGCTGGCTGTCGCTCGGTGCGGTCCTCGCGGTGGGGGCGCTGGCGGTCGCCATCTACGTGCTGCACTACACGCGGTTCGGCCGGCGCGTGTACGCGATCGGCGGCAGCGAACAGTCGGCGCTGCTGATGGGTGTACCGGTGGGCCGCACCAAGATCGCCGTGTACACCATCAGCGGGTTCTGCTCGGCCCTGGCCGGCCTGCTGTTCGTGCTGTACATCCAGTCCGGCGACCCCCTGCACGCGGTGGGTCTGGAGCTGGACGCGATCGCCGCGGTCGTCATCGGCGGCACCCTGCTGACCGGTGGCTCGGGATACGTGCTGGGCACGCTGCTGGGCGTGTTGATGCTCGGCCTGACCAAGACGCTCATCAGCTTCGAGGGCACGCTCAGCTCGTGGTACTCGCGGATCGCGATCGGCGTCCTGTTGCTGCTGTTCATCCTGATGCAGCGGCTGCTGAGCGCGCTGCAGCGGCTGGTGCGCAAGTAGCGCCGGCCGGCGGGGGTGGTAGAAAGGGGCGGTGCACGAGGGGGAGTTGCGGGAGCGCGCCGAGCGGGTGCTGCGTGACCTGGCGGGGGACGGCGCCCGGCTGCGGGACGACCAGTGGCAGGCGATCGAGGCCCTGGTCGCCGGCGGCCGGCGGGTGCTGTGCGTGCAGCGCACCGGCTGGGGCAAGTCCGCGGTCTACTTCATCGCCACGGTGCTGCTGCGCGAGCGCGGCGCGGGACCGACCGTCATCGTGTCGCCGCTGCTCGCGTTGATGCGCAACCAGGTGGACGCGGCGTCCCGGGCCGGCATCAACGCGCGCACCATCAACTCCGCCAACCTGCAGGAGTGGGACGGGATCGTCGTCGCCGCGCACGCCGGCGAGGTCGACCTGCTGCTGATCAGCCCGGAACGGCTCAACAACCCCGACTTCCGGGACACCCTGCTGCCGAAGCTCGCCGAGACCACCGGCCTGCTCGTGGTCGACGAGGCGCACTGCATCTCCGACTGGGGCCACGACTTCCGGCCCGACTACCGGCGGTTGCGCACGCTGCTCGCGCGGCTGCGCCCGGGCACACCGGTGCTCGCCACCACCGCCACGGCCAACGCCCGGGTGACCGCCGACGTGGCGGAGCAGTTGGGCACGGAGGTCCGCGCGGCCGGTTCCGCGGAGAGCCTGCCGGTCCGCGGAGGCGGCGGCGCGGCCGCCCTGGTGCTGCGCGGTTCGCTGGACCGCGAGTCGCTGCGGCTGGGAGTGGTCGAGCTGCCCGGCGCGGCGCACCGGCTCGGCTGGCTCGCCGACCACCTCGCCGGACTGCCCGGTTCTGGAATCATCTACACGTTGACGGTGGCCGGCGCGCACGAGACGGCGGAGTTCCTGCGCGCCCGCGGCCACGCGGTCGGCGCGTACACCGGCCGCTCGGAGGACGGCGAGCGCCGCGCCGCCGAGGCCGACCTGCTGGCCAACCGGCTCAAGGCGCTGGTCGCCACGTCCGCCCTGGGCATGGGCTTCGACAAGCCCGACGTCGGGTTCGTCGTGCACCTGGGCGCGCCGCCCTCACCCATCGCCTACTACCAGCAGGTCGGCCGGGCCGGCCGGGCGGTGTCCCGCGCCGACGTCGTGCTCCTGCCGGGCCGCGAGGACCAGGCGATCTGGGCGTACTTCGCCTCGCTCGCCTTCCCGCCCGAGGAGCAGGTGCGGTCGGTACTCGACGCGCTGGCCGCCGCCGACCGTCCACTGTCGACACCGGCCCTGGAGGTACGGGTCGACCTGCGCCGTACCCGCCTCGAACTGATGCTCAAGGTGCTCGACGTGGACGGCGCGGTGCGCCGGGTGTCGGGCGGCTGGGTGTCCACCGGCGAGGACTGGGTCTACGACCGGGAGCGGCTGCACCGGGTCGCCGAGGCGCGCACCAACGAGCAGCGGCTCGTCCGCGAGTACGCGACGCTGGCCGGCTGCCGCATGGAGTACCTGCGCCGCTGCCTCGACGATCCGGCCGCTGTCCCCTGTGGACGGTGTGACAACTGCACCGGGGAGCGGTTCGGCGGCAGCGTGTCCGCCGAGGTGCTCGCCGCCGCGCAGGCGTTCCTGGGCCGGCCCGGGGTGGAGATCGAGCCCCGGAAGATGTGGCCGACCGGGTTGCCCGCGGTCGGCGTGCCGCACAGCGGGAAGATCCCCGCCACCGAATCGGCCGAGCCCGGCCGGGCCCTGGGCCGCCTGTCCGACCTGGGCTGGGGCGAGCGGCTGCGCCGGATGCTGGCCGCGGACGCACCCGACGAACCGGCCGGCGGGGACCTGCTGTCGGCGATCGTCGAGGTGCTCAAGGCGTGGGACTGGGTGCGGCGGCCCGGCGCGGTCGTGGCGATCGGCTCGGCGCGGCGCCCGCGACTCATCCGCAGCCTCGCCGACGGGGTCGCCGGCATCGGCCGGCTCGACCTGCTCGGCGAGGTGCCCACCCCGGCGACCGGCGGCGCGCGGGCCAACAGCGCCCAGCGGGTACGGGCGCTGTACGGCAACGTCGCCGTGCCCGACCCGCTCGCCCAGCGGCTGGCCGGCCTGCGGGCCCCGGTGCTGCTCGTCGACGACCTGGTCGACTCGGGCTGGACCATGGCGCTGGTCGCGCGGGCGCTGCGCCAGGCGGGTGCTCCCGCGGTGCTCCCGCTCGCGCTGGCCACCGCGGCCTGAGCACGCCGCTGCGCCGGCCGTCAGCCGCGCACGAAGAACTCCAGTTCCCCGATGGCACACAGGCGGCCGGGTGGGCTGCCGAACGTGGCGACGATGGTGAACCGTACCCGCGTCGCGCCGTCCGCCTTCACCGCGAAGCGCTGCCCGCCGGGCTGGTCCTTCAGCGCCAGCGGGCCGCCGACCGGGTGCCCGTTGACGGTCACCGACAGCTCGTGCGGCCGGCCCTGGGTGAGGAACTGCTGTTCGTCGAGGGACACCCCCGGCGTGACGATGACCTCCAGCAGGCGTACCGGCTGGGCGAAGTCCACCTCCACCCAGGCGCCGGTGGGCCGGCCGGCCGGCGCCCAGAACCGGTTCGTCGCGCCGTCCGCGACGCGGGCCGGCGGATGACCCGGGGCGGACGAGGAGGCGCGCTGCGCGACCGGCGTGGCGGGTACCCGTGACGCGAGGCGGTCGCGCACGTTCCCGGCCACCCGGTCCAGCAACGGGCGGGCGGGTACCAGCGCGATCAGCACCAGGAGCGCGAGCACGGCGCTGGTGAGCAGCAGGCCGCGGTACCGGGAGCGGGGTGCGCGCACCTTGTGCCGGGTACCCGCGGCGTAGCCCCGGCGCAAGCGCAGGCGGGCGACGAGCCGGCGCCACCACGACGCGCGGGCCGGCGCCGGTGCCGGTGCCAGCTCCGCGCCGCAGGCGCGGC
>JBBWZQ010000341.1:0-3145 GCA_039649115.1 Micromonosporaceae bacterium
CGACGACTCGTTCCTCGGCTACACCGCCGACGGCGATGGCCGGCGACCATCCATACTGCGCCCGGCCGGACCCGGCGCGCGGCGCTGATCTCCGATCGCCGGCGCAGGCGTCTGGCGGCGAGCACGCCATCGTGTGCGCGATGCCCGCGCGCCTAGGGTTTCCCCGATTACCCCCGCGTATGGCGGCTTAGTAGCGTTGCGCGCATGAAGCCCCACCCCGGCCTGGAGGTACCCGTGCAGGCATCGGCCTACGTCTTCCCGACGCTGTTGGCCTACAAGAAAAGCGCCCTGCTCCGCGCCGGAATCGAGCTCGGCATCTTCGCCCGCCTCGGGGTGCGGCCGGCGACCGCCGACGAGGTCGCCCGAGACCTCGAGCTGGCACCCCGGGGGGCCCGGCTGCTGCTCAACGCGCTGGTCTGCATCGACGCCCTGGAGGAAGCGGAGGGCACGTACCGCCTCGCGCCGGTGGCCGCCGAGACCCTTGACCCCGCGCGCGAAGGATATCTCGGCGAGATGAGCCGCATCCTCACCAGCCGATGGGAGTGGGAGGCGATGGGCCGGCTGCCGGAGGCGGTGCGGCGGGGTGGCCCGGTCATCGCGGAGCACGTAGACCAGCTGGACTTTCCCTACTTCGAGCAGTTCGCCACTCACGCCAGCGCGGTGACCGATCCAACGGCTGCTCGGGTGGCCGGCACGATCAACGACTGGGCGACGCAACGCGAGCGTCTGCACATCCTGGACCTGGCCTGCGGGCAGGGGGTGTACGGATTCACGATCGCGCAGCAGCACCCGCAGGCCCGGGTCTGGTCCGTGGACAACTCGCAGGTCCTTGAGATCACGCAAAAGAATGCGGTCCGGCTGGGGGTCGCGGACCGGGTCGAGACCATCGCCGGCGACATGTTCACGCTCGACCTTGGCGGACCCTACGACCTCGTGTTGATCGCGAATGTGCTGCACCACTACACCCCCGAGTGTGCCACCGACTTGTTGCGGCGGGCTGCAGCGGTCACCAACCCCGGCGGGAAGTTGATTCTGGTCGGCATCACCCCCGACGACGGTCCGGTCCGGGACAGCCCAGATGCTCACCTGTTCTCGCTGCTCATGCTCGTATGGACGGAGAATGGGGAGGCACGGTCCGTCGGTTACTACCAGCGGTTGCTCTCCGCCACCGGGTACAAGGACATGCAGCTGCACCGGCAGGCCGAGATACCCATGCGCATCATCGTCGCGGACCGCGTGTGACGCGCGGCGGGTCGCCCTGACTCGTGACCGGCGCAGCGCCCCAGGCACCTCTCCGACCTGTCGATGGCGCGTCGCCGCCGGAACCGGCGATGCGGGCCACGGCCACGAGGAGGCCCGGATGGGTGGCGGTCTCGGCGCGGGTGTGAAACCTGCTTCGTCCATGAGCCGGTACGGCGTGCCGTCCCGTTACTGATCCACTGGCCCGCTTTCCAGCACGCTGAACCCGTCGCCCATGTCCAGTACGCGTGCCATCCGGAAGCCCGCCTTGTGTAGCAATGCCTCGTACTCCTCCTGGCTGCGCTCCCGCCCACCGAGCAGTACCATCATGTTCAGGTCGGCGAGCAGTCCGCGCTGCGGGGCCCGACCCCGCGCGATACGTTCGACAACCAGCAGCGTGCCGGCGGAGCTCATCGCGTTCCGGCAGTTGGCCAGGATCGCGATCGCCTCCTGATCATCCCAGTCGTGCAGCACCTGGGAGAGCACGTAGACGTCGGCGCCGGCGTAGACAGACTCGAAGAAGTCGCCGGCCACCGTCTCACACCGGTCCAGGACGCCGGCCGCCCCGAGCTGTTCGCGGGCCGCCGCGAGCACGGCCGGCCGCTCGAACAGCACGCCGCGCGCGTCCGGGTGGCGCCGGAGCAGGTCGGCCAGCAGGCCACCCTGTCCGCCGCCGATGTCGGCTACGCAGGCCCCCGGCGCGAAATCGTATTGCTCCGCGACCCGCGCCCGCGCGTTGGCACCCTGCATGGCGGCCTGGAACACCGCGCGTGCGTCCGGATCGCGCTGAAGGTGCCCGAAGAACGGCATCCCGTATACCAGATCGAACGCGGGCCGTCCTGTTCGGACACTGTCCAGCAGCCGGCCCCAGGGCCCCCATATCCAGTCCTGCCCATGCATCACGGCGAATGGCCGCAGCGAGCCGGGCGTACCGTTGCGCAGCAGCGCGGCGAGCGGCGTGAGCGCGAAGTGCTTGGGCGCCGGCTCGGCGAAGATTTCGTACTCTGCGAGCTGCCGGAGCAACCGGCGCAGCGGTTCCTCAGGTACGCCGGTAGCGGCGGCCAGCTGACTGCTGTCGACCGGTCCGTCCACGAGAAGATCGGCCACGCCGAGCACCGCGGCGACATAGATCGCCTGCGACAGCTGGTACGCGCTGATCATCTGACGCAGCCGTCCCGCCAACTCCAGGTCTGGTTGTGCTGTTGCCATCAGGTTCACCCTTCCGTGCACGCAGCGGGGAGACATCGTCGGCGGGCGTCGGTCGGCTGCCGCTAGCTGTATCGTGCTCAATGTCCTCCGCATAAGGACGAGACAGGAAGATGTCTCCACCGGTCACTGCCGAGGCTACGCATTCGGGCTCGTCCGGGTGACCGGGGTTTCCCCAGTGCCATCAGCACCGGCAACCGCTAACCTGGCGCCGGCCGTGTGCCAGGCCCAGGTGCGGCCGCGTACTCCGCCTC
The DNA here is from genome assembly GCA_039649115.1 of Micromonosporaceae bacterium. Classification (GTDB taxonomy): domain Bacteria; phylum Actinomycetota; class Actinomycetes; order Mycobacteriales; family Micromonosporaceae; genus DATEJJ01. The sequence goes on from JBBWZQ010000341.1 coordinate 2,700, forward strand.
CAAGGCCGCACTCACCCAACTGGTGCGGGTGGCCGCCCTGGAATGGGCACCAGACCGTATCCGGGTAAACGCGCTACATCCGGATGCGGTCTTCGACACCGGGCTGTGGACCGAGGACGTGCTTCGGCAGCGGGCGGTCGGGTACGGGTTGACCGTCGCCGAGTACCAGCGGCGCAACCTGCTCGGCAGAGAGATCACAAGCAGCCAGGTCGGCGGCGTCGCCGCGACGACCGGCGCTCAAATTCCGGTTGACGGCGGGAACGAGCGCGTGATCTAGGTTCGGCTGAGGTCGTCGAATTCGACCGTGTCGAGGGCGACGGCCTCCCTTGCGACGTGGCGATCCGGCGCGGTCGCGGTCGATCGCCAACGCCGACCAGTCTCGCCTGGTGTTGGTGGAGCTGGCGATCGGCGACGCGTACAGTGCGGGGTCCGAGTACGGCGACGGG
>JBBWZQ010000253.1:0-14413 GCA_039649115.1 Micromonosporaceae bacterium
GACCGGCTGCGCCACGCGCTGGTCCGCCGCCGGGCGGGCGGCCCCGAGCTCGCCGTGCTCTTCATCGACCTGGACGACTTCAAGACCGTCAATGACAGCCTCGGCCACCAGGCCGGCGACGAACTGCTGGTGGCTGTGGCACGGCGGCTGCGCTCCTCGGTGCGCTCGGCCGACACGGCCGCCCGCTTCGGCGGCGACGAGTTCGCCGTGCTGCTGGAAGACGCCGGCGAGTTACCCGCGACCCGGGTCGCCCGGACCGTCCTGGAGACCCTGGAGGCGCCGTTCACCGTCGGCGGCCGGGACGTGTTCGTGCGGGCCAGTGTCGGCATGGCGACGGCTGACTGGCAGGTCAGTACGCCGGAGACCCTGCTGCGCAACGCCGACGTGGCCATGTACCGGGCGAAGTCCGCCGGCGGCAACGGCTTCGAGGTGTTCCGGCCCAGCATGCACACCGAGGCCATGCACCGGCTGGAGCTGCGGGCCGACCTGGAACGCGCGCTCGAACGCGACGAGCTGGTGCTGTACTACCAGCCCGTCATGGACCTCGCCACCGGGTACCCGGCGAGCTTCGAGGCGCTGATCCGCTGGCAGCACCCGACCCGGGGGCTGCTGGAGCCCGGGCACTTCGTGCCGATCGCCGAGGAGACCGGGCTCATCATCCCCATTGGACGGTGGGTGCTGCGCACCGCCTGCGCCCAGGCGCGCGCCTGGCAGCAGCTCTTCGGGCTGTCGCTGGCGATGGCCGTGAACGTCTCGATCCGGCAGCTGGCCGACGACGGCCTGGTCAGCGACGTGGCGCAGGCGTTGCGCGACAGCGGCCTGGACCCGCCCAGCCTGACCCTGGAGCTGACCGAGAGCGCGTTCATGTCCGACGCAGACGCGGCGATCGCGCGGGTCAAGGCCATCAAGAGCCTGGGGGTACGCATCGCGATCGACGACTTCGGCACCGGGTACTCCTCGTTGAGCTACCTGGACCGCATCCCGGCCGACATCATCAAGATCGATCGATCGTTCGTCTCGCTGCTCATGGAGTCCGGTGAACGGCCGCCGCTGGTGCAGATGATCCTGGATCTGGCCCGCAACCTCGACGTGCAGACCGTCGCCGAAGGGGTGGAGCACCAGACGCAGTTCCAGCGGCTGCAGGAGCTGGGCTGCTTCCTCGGCCAGGGGTTCCTCTTCTCCCGGCCGCTGGACCCGCGGTCACTGGAGCAACTGCTGGCCAGCGGCGCCCTGGACCGCCGCTTCCCGCTGGCCGCCTGACCCGCCCCTCAGACCGCCTGACTCGCCCCTCAGACCGCCTGACTCGCCCGTCAGACCGGCTGGGGAGACTGCGCCAGGTCGGTCAGCAGCCCCTCGCAACTGCGCACCACCAGCCGCGCGGCGCGCCGCTGATCCTCGGTGAACACCGGGTTCTCCGTCTGCTCCCGCCAGCGGGCCAGGGCTTCGGCGCCCAGTGCCCACAGTTCCTCCTCGGTCGGCTCGGGCGAGGCACCGAGCCGGGCGGCCATCTCCGTACCGGCGGCACCCAGCAGCCGGCGCGCCTCCTGGTCGAGGCCGGCCGGCAGCGTGGTGCGCCCGGCACGCAGGCAGGCGAGCAGCCGCAGCTCCTGGAAGTCGTGCGCGTTGGCCAGCGCCCGGTCGAGGTCCATCAGCAGCCGGCGGGCACCGGGCCGCGGGTCGGCGCGCACCACCGAGCCGAGCGCCAGCAGCGCGGAGCGCGCCTTGAGCACCTGGCGCCGGTCGAGGAAAAGCTGGTTCATGCAGTCCCGCAGCTCGTCCAGGCCGCTGCGGCGGATCAGCTCACTGGCCAGAGTGGACTGTGTCGGGCAGCAGGTGCGGATGAGCGTGGTGGACAGCCGCACCCCACACAGCCCGAAGCGCGCCAGCAGCTCCCCGCGCACGCCGCGATCCAGGTCGCCCGGGAAGGCGTCGCCCGTGAAGCGGTCCGCCGACAGCAGGTGCCCGGCCAGCTCTTCCCGGGGACGGGCGGACAGCGCGCGCAGCGCCGCGAACTCGGGCTCGCGCAGGGTACGGCCCGCGACGCCGAGCAGGCCGGCTACCGCCACCACGGTCTGGCACACCGCGCGCACCGGCACCTCCCGCCGGTACCGGCGAGCCAGCTGCCGTGCCGAGGTGAGTGCGTCGATCCGCCCGCCGCCCACCTCGTCCGCCCGGGAGAGCACCAGGATCGTGTTGACCGGTGCCGGCCGGGTCAGCCAGGCGTCCTGCGCGTGCCGCAGCGGGCGCAGTCCGGCACCGGGCACGTTGCGCACCAGGTACAGCACGGCGTCGGCTTCCCGCCAGACGCGCTCCATGACCGGGTCCTCGCCCACCGGCGGCGTGTCGATCAGCGTGGCCGCCCGCAGGTCCCGGGCCGGCCAGTCGACGACGACGTCGGTGAGTTCCGGGGGTCGCCAGCCCGGCACCCGGTGCCGGTACACCGGCACCTCGCGGGGTGGCCCCTGCGCCGGGTACCCGATGGCGCGCCGCTCCGGCCCGTCCTGGTACCAGGTGAACGTCCCGCCGCCGCCGGCCGCCACCGGCGCGATCTCCTCGCCCACGAGCGCGTTGACCAGAGTGGACTTGCCGGCGGCGGCGGGACCGACGACCGCCACGCGCAGCGGCTCGGCGAACCTGCGCAGCTGCTGCTCCAGCAGGGGCGCGGCGACCGGGCTGTCCGCGTACAGCTCGGCTGCCGCGTTGAGGATCGCCCACACCGCTTCGTCGAGGCTCGTCATCACGCGCTCACCAGCTCGGTGCGTACCCGCCCGTACAGGGCGGCCAGCGCGTCCAGTTCCCGTTCGATCTCGATGTTGCGGCGGCTGCGCTCGGCCGCGCCGCGGTCCGCGTTCTGCTTCGCCTGCCGCGCCGACTCGATGAGCGTGTCCTGCATCTCCTCGGCCACCGCGGTGAAATGGTCGCGCAGTGTCCGGTGCACCTGGCGCACCACGTCCCGGCAGTCCTTGCTGAACTTGAGGAAGAAGTCCTCGATGTGCCGCTGCACGATCTGCTTGGCGCCCACCTGCCGGCGCAGCCGCCGGTTCTCCCCTTCATCCTTCAGGGTCTTTCCGCCGAACAGCGCGCCCGCTCCCAGCGACACCGCGTTCACCAGCGGGAACCCGGCGAGGCTTGTCAGCAGCCCGAACATCACCAGGCCGCCGTACGAGCCGCGCAGGCCGGTGAACACCTTGTGTCCCACGCCGAAGGCGCCGGTGGACGGCTCCTCCAGGCCGGCCACGCTGTCGAAGGCGTCGGGCGGCACCCGGAAGGTGGAGCGCGGCAGCGCGCCGTCGCGGTACTCGGGGAAGCCGGCGGCGATCCGCCGTGCGATCCAGTCCGCCCGCGCCACCAGCCAGGCGAAGTTGGCCTCCGCGGCGTTGCGCATGTTCTCCTCCAGCCAGGAGTCGAAGCCGTCCCAGACCGCGGCGGGATCGGCGCTGTCGAAGAACTCGTCGACCGCGCGGACAATCTTGCGGGTACGGTCACGCAGGTCGTACTCGATGTCGGAGACCAGGTCGGCGATCTCGTCGGCCAGCGTGTTCTGCCACCGCGCGCTGTGCCGGCGCAGCTCGTCGAACCGGCGCTGGGCCTCGCGCAGCTCCCACTCGGCACCCAGTGCGTAGTCGGAGTCCACGGTGGAGCGCTCCGCCCGCAGCGGGGCGGCCAGCTCCTCTAGGGCGCCGCCGACCATGGCCGCGGCGGCGCGCGGCGCCCACCGGGTACCCTTGGCCAGCACGTCGGCCGCCAGGAACCGCACCAGGTCGGGGAAGCCCGACTCGGCGTTGAGGCCGGCGTCGCCGGCGCTCGCGGCGCGCAGCCGCAGCGCGGCGGAGACCGCCACCAGCCGTGCCGGCACGCCGGCCGCGGCGAGCAGCTCCCGGTCCAGCTCGGCGATTTCCTTCCACTGTGGACAGATGTCGGTCTTGGTGACCGCGAGGATGACATTGGGGCAGGAGCGCGACGCGAACCGCAGGAACTCCACCTCGCCGGGGGACAGCGGGCCGCTCGCGTCGGAGGCCAGCAGCACGGCGTCGGCCTGGGCCAGGGCGGACCAGACCGGCACCTGGTCGGGGCCGCCGATCGGCGGCGTGTCGATGAGCACCAGGCCGGAGCGCAGCAGCTCGCGCGGGATGCCGATCTGCGCGTGCACGCTCGCGCTGGACACCTCGTCCACCTCGACCGGCGCGCTGGTGACCAGCACGGCCGACGGCGCCGCCGCGTACCCGACCACCGCCGGCACCGTCGTGGTGAGATCGTCGCCCACCGCGCAGACCGGCGCGTTGACCAGCGCGTTGACCAGTTGGCTCTTGCCCTGCTTGGGTTCGCCGGCGACCAGCACGCGCAGCGTGGGGTCGAGCAGTTGCCCGCGCTTGCGCTGCAGCTGGCCGACCAGGTCGGCGCGGCGGTAGACCGCGCACGTTTGGATGGTCTCGTCCAGTACGTCGAGCCAGAATGGCGCCATCAGAATGTCCAATGTGGAGTATGGCGGACAGTGGTGGGTAGTGTGAGGCCGGGCCCAGGCAGGGTAGGCCCGGCCTCACCCCCGTCGCCACCGGGTCAGAACAGGTGGCTGACGTCCAACACGTGCCCCTCCGGGGCACCCAGCAGGCTGGTGGTGCCGCCCAGCAGGTCGCCCACCACACCGTGGTGCAGCGGGCTGTCCGTGGTCGTGGCGCTGGTGTGCGCGTTCGCGTCCACCGAGCCGCTGCCCGACAGCGTGGCCGCGTCGGTCGAGCCGCCGGCGCCGCCGGACAGGCCCAGCAGGCCGGTGCCGCCCAGGACACCGGACAGCTCACCGGTCAGGCCGTGCGTGGTGTCGGTCACCACGCCGGTCACCGTACCCAGCGTGTGGCTCACGTCCGGCGTGCCGGCCAGCGTCCCGCCCAGGCTGCCGGCCGTGGTGTCCACGGTGCCGGCGACCGTACCCGTGACGGTGTTGCTGACCGCGCTCGTCGCGTCGGCGACCGCGGTCGCGTCCAGCGTGTGCGCCACGTCGTTGACCGGCGAGAAGTCGCCGGAGAGCCCGACCGTGCCGGACAGCCCGCCACCGGTGGTGGCCAACGATCCGGCGAGGCTGGTCAACCCGCTGGCCGCACCCGCCACGGTACCCGTGGCCGCCATCGTGAAGTCGGCGTTGGCCAGCTGGCTGACCGGCGGCAACTGCTGCGTGACGAGCTGGAGCTGCTGGATCGCGCCGGCCACCCCACCGCCCGCGGCACCCGCGGTGAGCTGGTTCAGCGTGGTGTCCAGCGCGGGCACCGCACGCGTCGGCGCGTAGTCGACGACCAGCGGGATCACGTCCCGCACGTCGGCCGCGTCCACGTCCGACAGGCCGGCGTCGTGCAGCGCGCCCTGCGGGTCGAGCTGGAACGCGGCGCGGGCGTCGGCGTTGCTGAGCAGGTTGAGCACGAAGTCGTGCAGGGTTTGCGGCGATTCCATCGCAGCTCCTCTGTCCAAACTGGACCTAATGGCGGGCCGGACCGGTGTGTCGCGACGACCGTACGGAGCGCGCGGCCACCGTCACATCGGGGATCTCGCCCCGCCCCTACCGCCGGTGCCGTTAGGGGATTCCGGTCGGCGCGTTAGGGGGTTGGGGGATCCGTTCGGCCAATCCCCTCCCTCCCGCAGGCCCACGGACTCTGGTACGAACAGGTGAACCCGGAAGAGTGAAGGAGTCCCGTGCCGTACGCCCTGGGGATCGACATCGGTAGCACGTCCACGTCGGCGGCGGTCGCCCGCCGGTACGGGCAGGACTGGACGGAGCCGGAGACGGTGGCTCTCGGCCAGGCGTCCGCGAGCGTGCCCTCGGTGCTGGTACAGGTCTCTGCCAACCTGGCGGTGGTGGCGGAGCACGCTCCCGAGGACGGTGACCCGAGGACCATCCGGGGGTTCATCCGGCGCGTGGGCGACGACGTGCCGCTGCTCGTGGGCGCCGAACCGTACCGGCCGCAGGTGCTCGCCGCCACGTTCGCCGGCTGGGTCGTCGACCAGGTCACCGCGGCCGAGGACGAAGCGCCCGACCAGCTCGTGCTGTCCCACCCCGCCGGCTGGGGCCCCTACCGCAGGGGCCTGCTGCACCAGGCGCTCTGGCAGATCGGGCTGGACGGGGTGACCCTGCTGCCCGAGCCGGTCGCCGCGGCCGAGGGGTACGCGTACCGCCAGCCGGTCGAGGCCGGCGCGACCATCGCCGTCTACTCGCTGGGCGGCACGCACTGCGAGTGCTCGGTCGTGCGGCGCACCACGAGCGCCACCTTCGAGGTACTGGCCAGCGCGGAGAGCAGCGTGCCGGTCGGCGGGGCCGACTTCGACGACGCCGTCCTCGCCTGGGTGCGCGACCAGCTCGGACCGGCCGTGGCCGACCTGGACCCCGACGATCCCCCGGCGCGCCGGGCCCTGGCGCGCCTGCGCGAGCGGTGCGCCGCCGCCAAGGAGCAGCTGTCCGAGGCCGCCGAGACCACGATCGAGGTGCGCCTGCCGGGGGTACGCACCGAGCTGGTGCTCAGCCGCGCCCGGTTCGAGCAGCTGATCCGCCCGGCGCTGGCCGGCACCCTGGACACCCTGACGCACACGCTGCTGGCGGCCGGTGTCGCGGAGCCCGACCTGGACGCCGCGATCCTGGTCGGCGGCGCGGCGCGGGTACCCCTCGTGGGCATGCTCGTGTCCGCGGCCCTGCCGTGCCCCGTCGTGGTGGCCGACGACCCGGCGGCCAGTGCCGCCCGGGGGTCGGCGGTGGCCGCCCGGCTGGTCGGGGCCGCGCCGCAGCCGGCGTCCACCCCGCTCCTGGCCGACAACCAGTTGGCGGTACCGGGGCTGGAGGGTGCCACCGGCGAGAGCCTGGAGTACCCGCCGCCCCGGCCGCCGGTCGAGATCACGCCGCTGGTGCCGCCCCGGCACGGCGCCGGCCGCCCGGGTGCGCGCAGTGTCGGCACCGGCGTCCGGGCGACCGTCATGCTCACCGTCCTCCTGCTGCTCGTGGTGGGCCTGTGACGCGCCCGGCCCTGTAACACGGCCGGCGACCGGCACGATAGGAGGCGCGTGACCATCTCGATGGCGACCCGGCCGGAACCCGCGCTGCGGGGCGACCTCCTCGATCCGGTACCCCGGCCGCTGCTCGACCGCGTCGCGACCAAGGAGCGCCCTGCGGTGCTGTCCGCGCAGCTGTTCTCGGCCGGTGCGGCGGCCGGCCGGCCGCTGCCGGAGTCCGGGGCCCGGTGGGCGAGGTCCGCGGCCCTGGCCGGTGACCTCGACTCCGCCCTGCGCCTGGCCGACCGGGTGATCGCCGAGCAGCGCGCCGACCGGGGCGAGGCCGCCCTGGTCGCGGCCGCCGCGCTCGCGCACCGCGGGCAGCTCGCGCACAGCACCGAGCTGTACCGCTGGTCCGGCGCCGGGCCGGCGGCCTCCTTCGCCACCGTCGGCCTGATCGGCACCGGTCACCCGGCCGAGGTCGCCGGGCTGCCCGGCACGGCCACCGTGGACGGGCCGCCCACCCTGCTCGCGCACGGCGCGCTGCTGGCGGCGCGCGGCATCGGCGACTCCGTCACCGGTACCCCCATCTCCGCCCTCGGCACGCTGGTCCGCGCGGCGGACCTCCTGCTGCCCGCCGGCTCGGCGGTGTTGTTGCCGGACAGCCCGGCGGCGCTGGCCGCCCTCGTCGCGCTGCACTACGGCGAGCTGGCCGTGGCCGAATCGGTGCTGACCCGGGCGATCGCCGCCGGCCTGGGCGGCGTCCTGCTGGCCGCGCGGCACCGCCTGCTGCTGGCCTGGAGCCTCATGGTGGGCGGCCGCACCGCCGCCGCGCGGCAGTGCCTGGCGGCGGTGCGCCAGGCCGGCCGGCCGCTGGAGGCCCGCGACCAGCTGTTCGCCCTCGCCCTCGACGCCGCGCTGGCCCGCCGGGACAGCGACCTGGCCGCGCACCGGCGCGCCTGGCTCGGCGCCTGCGAGCTGCTGATGCGCCACCCGGTGGACCTGTTCATGCTGCTGCCCCTCGGCGAGCTGGCGGTGGCCGCCGCCCGCCTGGGCGCGCACGGCCACCTCGCGACACACCTGGCCGAGGCGGACGCGCTGCTGCACCGGCTCGGCGATCCTCCACTATGGACGGCTCCGCTGCACTGGAGCGGGCTGCACGCCGCCATCATCGCGGAGCGTCCCGACCTCGCCGCCGAACGCGCCGCCACCCTGGCCAGGTTCGCGCACGCCAGCGGGTTCCACACCGCGCTGGCCGCGGCCGCCGAGTGCTGGCTGGCGGTGCTGGCCGGCCGGATCGACGCGGGGCGCGCGCAGGCCGCCGCCCGGGGACTGCACGCCGCGGGCCTGTGCTGGGACGGTGCCCGGCTGGCCGCGCAGGCGGCGATCCGCACCAAGGACCGCAAGGCGATGGTGGTCCTGCTGGACTGCGCCCGCCAACTGCAGGGCCGGCCGACCGCCGAGCGACCGGGGACCGCGAGCGCCGCCGGGCAGCCGCACCCGGCGCCGGGCGGCGCCGCCGCGTCGGACCACCCGCGCCTGAGCGGCCGGGAGCGCCAGGTGGCCGCGCTCGTCGTGGCCGGCCTGACCTACAAGCAGATCGGCGACCGGCTGTTCATCTCGCCGAAGACGGTGGAGCACCACGTGGCGCGGATGCGCCACCGCCTCGACTGTGGCAGCCGCAGCGACCTGCTCGCCCGGCTGCGCGACCTGGTGGGAGCAGACCGTCCTACCTGAGCCCGCTGAAGTGGTCGAGGATCGTGCCGGCCACCAGGTCGGGTGCGCGCAGCGGCGGCAGGTGATCGACTCCTGGCATGCGCACCAGCCGGCAACCCGGGATGCGCGCGGCGGCCTCCTCGTTGCTGGCGACCAGCGGCGGGCGGTCCCGGTCGCCGACCATCAGCACGGTGGGCACGGCCAGCTCGCCGAGCCGGTCGAACGTCGGCTCGCCCTCCTGCTTGTACTGCCACTCGTTGGGCCAGGCCGCCGTCCCCGAGCGCAGCTGCGCGAGCACCGCCTCGTCCGTACCGGCGGCGGCCCACTCCCGCGCCGCGAGCGCGACCAGCCCCTCGGTGTCGCCGGCCTGCTCCAGCGCCTCGTATTCGGCGTCCAGCTCCGGCTCGTCGGGCCACGGGTAGCCGGAGAGCCCGGGGCACACCAGCACCAGGCCGGTGACCCGCTCGGGCTGCGCCAGGGCCAGCCCCACCGCGGGGTCGCCGCCCATGCTGCAGCCGACCACGTGCAGGCGCCGCAGCCGCAGGTGGTCGAGGACCGCGAGCAGGTCGTCGAGCAGCCGGTACGGGGCGGTCGACGGCTTGGACCTGCCGTACCCGCGCACGTCGTAGCGCACCACCCGGTGCCGGGCGGCCAGCCGGGGCAGCACCGGATCCCAGATCGTGGAGTCCCCTACCCCCGGATGGAGCAGGATCAGCGGCGACAGCTCACCCCCGGTGTCGCCCACCCAGAGCTCCCCGCCATCCACCGCTACCGTCAGTTCGGTCTCCGTCACGCCGATCACAGTACGGCGGGCGGGGGCGGCGGGCGAACCCTTAATTGTGGTGGCCGGCGTGGCCGTCGTGGGCCGTCGCGCGTACCGCGCAGGTGGCGCCGGTCGGGTTGCCGCGCAGCGGGATCAGCGCCCGCCCGGTGACCGTCGCGCCGGGCGCCACCCGGTTGACCAGGCCGACACCGGAGCCGAGCGCGGTGGACGAGGTGGCCACCGTCAGCTCGACCCGGTACGCGTGCGTGTCGCGGTCGCCGTTGACCACGGTGTACGTGACGTTCGCCGCGCCGGCGCCGTGCACGTCGCAGCCGGCGACCCGGACGCTGACCCGCTCCGGGTGCGGCGCCGTGTCCGGCCACAGCGCGACCGCGAGGACGCCCACCAGCACCAGGACCGGCGCCTCCACCAGAGCGAGGACCCGCCACCGCTTAGCCATGCTTGCCTTCAGCCGTGCTCGCCTCCGCCACAACCCGGCTCCGGCTGCGTTCCCGGCTAGCCATGCTTGAAGACGATCGTGGCGGCGAGCCATACCGTGGATGCCCCGGTGGTCACGCTGGCCGCCGGGGTGGCGCCGGTGCTGACCGGGGTGTCCTCGACGAGCATGTCCATGTTGCCGTTCGGGGACAGGTTGGTGCGGGTGGCGTACCCGGAGTCCCCGGTCAGCTTGGTGCCGAAGCCGGAGTCGGCGTAGAACCCCAGCGCCAGCTCGCCGTCCGCCGTCACCTGCGCCGTCGCCGCCGACTTCACCGCCTGCTGGCTGCTGCCCGTGGTACCGGTGCCCGTCGCCTGCTGGTCCACCGCACCCGTACCGGACACTGTGGACAGTCCGGAGTACTCGGCCGCGACCACGCCCACATCCGCCGAGCCGCTGACCGTCGCGGTGACGGTCGGCTTGCTGCCGCCCGTCGCCACCACGGCCGTCCACACGCTCATCTGCGTGTGGTCGGCGGCGGTGAACGAGGTCAGCTTCGTGAACGTGTCACCGGCGTTGTCGGTCACCGTGCTCACCGTCGCCGAGCTCGAACTCCACACGCCCACCTGGACGACCAGCCGGTTGTTGGCGGTGGTGGCGCCGGACGTGGTGACGGCCAGGCTCGTCTTGCCCGCGCCCTGCGCCGACACCTGCTGGACGGACGCGGGTGCCGGTGCGTTCGTCGGCGCCACCGCGTTCGAGGCCGTCGACGCGGCGCCGGTACCCACCGAGTTGGTCGCGGTGACCACGAAGGTGTAGGACGTGCCGTTGGTCAGGCCGGTGATCGTGGTCGAGGTCGCCGGTGGCGAGCCGCTCACCGTGGTGGCCGGCTGCGTCGTGCTGCCGGCGTAGGGGGTCACCGTGTACGAGGTGACCGGGCTGCCACCGTTGCCCGGCGCGGTCCAGCTGACCGTGGCCGATCCGTTGCCCGCGGTGGCGCTCACCCCGGTGGGCGCGCCGGGCACTGTCGGTGGCGCCGCGGTGCCGGGCTTGAAGACGACCGTACCCAGCAGCCAGACCGTGCTGGCCCCGGCGCCCACGGCCGCGTTGGGCTTCGCTCCGGCCGCGACGACCTGATCCTCGGCGAGCAGGTCCATGTTGCCGTTGGGTGACACGTTGCCGCGCACCGTCCACCCTGAGCCGCCGGTCAGTGTGTGGTTGAACCCGGAGTCGCCGTAGAAGCCGATGGCCAGCTCGTTCGGCACCGACGTCGCGGCCGTCGCTCCCGATTGGACGGTCGCCGCCGCGCTGGTGGAGCCGGCGGCGGTGGCCTGCTGGTCGACCACGGTCGCGTCGGACGCGGTGGCCAGGCCGCCGTACTCCATCGCCTGCACGCCGATGTCGCCGGACGTCGAGGTGTGCGCGGTGATGGCCGGCGCCTGGCCGCCGCCGCCCGTCACCGGTGCGGTCCACACGCTCAGCTCGGTGTTGTCCGCCGCCTTCCAGTGGGACACCTCGGTGAAGGTGTCACCGGCCGCGTCGGTGACGCTGTTGGTGACCGCGCCGGAACTGCTCCAGGTGCCGACCTGGACGACGAGCCGGTTGCCGGAGCCCAGGTTCGCGGGCAGCGTGACGGACAGGGTGCTCCCGTTGCCCGTCTGCGCACCGGTCTGCTGGATGAAGGTCGGCGACGTCGTCGCCCCCGGCGTCACCGCGTTGGACGCGGCCGAGGCCGGCGAGGTGCCGACCGCGTTCGTCGCGGTCACCTTGAACGTGTACGCGGTGCCGTTGGTCAGGCCGCCGACCGTGGCGCTGGTGGCCGGCGGGCTGCCGCTGACCGTGGTGACGGCGGCCTGCGCGGTGCCGCTGATGTACGGCGTGACCGTGTACCTGGTGACCGGGCTGCCGCTGTTGGGTGGCGCGGTCCAGGAGACCGTGGCGAACCCGTCGCCCGCCGTCGCGGTCACCCCGGCCGGTGCCGCGGGAGCGGTCGGCGTCTTGCTCAGCTGCACCATCGAGGCGACCGACGGTACGCCCTTGTTGTTGAGGATGAACAGCATGTAGTACCCGGGCGGGGCGACTTCGGCCGCGGCCGGCGCCTGCACGCTGAGCGTGTTGCCACCGGTGGTGAAGCTCAGCGGCACGAAGTGCTGGTTCATGTCGATCTGGTGCGTGTCGGCGCCGAGCGAGACCAGGCTCACCGAGCTGATGCTCGCGGCGTCCGGAGTGGACACCGAGATGTTCCCGCCGTACGTCGCGCCGGCCGAGGCCGACGTGATGGCCGGCCGGGCACCGTTGGACAGGTAGGCCGGCGAGTAGTACTGCGCCGAGTACTGTCCCACGTCGCCCTGGCCGTACGGGTGCCCGCCGCCCGCGACCAGCACCCGGCCGTCCGGCATCAGCAGCGCGGTCGAGTGGTAGTTGCGGGCCGCCGCCATCGAGGCGCCCGCGGTCCACGCCTGGGTGGCGGGGTCCCAGATCTCGGTCTGCAGCACGCCGCTGGTGATGACGCCCTGGTCGGTGTTGCCGCTGCCGCCGACCGCGAGCACCTTCCCGTCCGGCAGCATGGTCAGCGTGTGGTACACGCGGGAGTAGTTCATCGGCGGCACCGGCTGCCACGCCGGCGAGCCGGCGGTCAGGTCGATCACGGACGCCGTGTTGTACGCCGGACCGGAGCCGTTGACGTTGGTGCCGCCGCCGCTGTAGAGGACCTTGCCCGGCCGGTACATGACGGACGATCCATTGTGGACTCCGCTGGCGCCGCCGACCTGGGTCCAGGTCTGGTTGTTCACGTCCAGCAGGAAGGAGTTGTCCTCGTCCGGTCCGATGGTGAACACCTTGCCGCTGGGCACCAGGTACGAGAACGGGTACTCGCTCTCGTGCACCTGCGGGGTGGACACATTGGACAGCAGGGTCCAGGTGTTGGTGCCCGGGTCGTACACCTCGGGGTTGTCCGCCCAGTGCGTGTCGGTGGTGTCGTTGCCGCTGATCGCCACGTACCGGCCGTCGGCGAGCTCGGTGACCGTCGGGTACCAGCGCGCCTTGTGCATGTCCGCGACGCGCGTCCAGCTGTTGGTCGCCGGGTCGAAGATGTTGGTGTCCACGATGCCGAGCTGGCCGGTTGTCAGGCCGCCGTAGCCGCCGACCACCAGCATGCGCCCGTCCGGCAAGGTGGCGCCGCCGTCGCAGAAGACGCTCGTCGGCGCGTTGACCGTGGTGAAGGTGGCCGGGGTCGACGGGTTCCAGATGACCGACGGCTGCGGCTGCTGCCAGCCGTCCCAGGCGACCACGTTCCCGTTGTACAGCAGCGTGTTGGACAGCGCCACGACCGGCCACGTCTGCAGGCTCCCCCACTGGCCGCCCGGCTGCGCGGCCGGCGTCACCGCCGCCGAGGCGGCCGACGCCGGGCCGGCGCCGACCGCGTTGGTGGCGGAGACCGTGAAGGTGTACGCCGTGCCGTTGGTCAGCCCGGTGACCGTGGCCGTGGTGGCCGGCGGGCTTCCGGTGACCGGGGTGGCCGCCTGCGCCGTGGTGCCGATGTACGGCGTCACCGTGTAGCTGGTGATCGTGCTTCCCCCGTCGCCGGGTGCGGCCCAGGTGACCGTCGCGCTGCCGTCCCCCGCCGTGGCGCCCACCCCGGACGGCGCGCCCGGCGCGGTCGGCGACCCGCCGCCCCCGCCGGTACCGCCGCGCAGCACCAGCACCGCCATCAGCCAGGTGGTGCTGGCGCCTGTACCGGTGGTCGCCGTAACCGTGGACCCGGTAGCCACCTTGTCCTCGGCGAGCATCTCCATGTCGCTGGCCGGTGAGAGGTTGACCCGCTGCGTGTACCCCGATCCCACCGTGAGCGCCTTGCTGAACCCGGAGTCCGCATACAGCCCGAGCGCCAGTTCCCCGTCCGCCGCAGTGGCCCCGGTGGTGCCGGAGCTGACCGTACCCGCACTCGACGTCGTCCCCGACGCGTGCGCCTGCTGGTCGAGGACGGTTGTGTCGGCCACTGTGGACAGTCCCGAATACTCCAGGACGAGTACCCCCAGGTCGGCCGAGGAGGTGGCCGTTGCCGTGACCGTGGGCCTGGTGCCACCGGTCCTGACCACCGCGGTCCACACGCTCATCTCGGTGTGGTCCGAGGCGGTGAAGCTGAGGAGCTTGACGAAGGTGTCCCCGGCATTGTCCGTGACCGCACTGGCGGTGGCCGAGCCGTAGCTCCAGGTTCCCACCTCGACCACGAGCCGGTTGCCGGCGACCGTGGCCGACGCCGTGGTGACCGCGCGGGTGGTACCGACGCCGTGCCCCGTCGCCTGCTGGACGAAGCTCGGCGTGGTTGCCGCGTAGCTCGGCGTACCGCTGGCCAGTCCCACCGCGGCCAGCGCGACGCACAAGGACCCGATCGCGGCGGTCCGGGACAACGTCGGCATATCTGCTCCTCTGGGCATGGTGGGACGCGAGCAGTCTTCCAGCACCGGGCGATACGACTAAGGGTCAGCAAGAAGCGCGACAGCAATAGTTAAAACTTCTAGACGATCGGCGGAGGG
>JBBWZQ010000259.1:0-12234 GCA_039649115.1 Micromonosporaceae bacterium
GAAGTGGAGCATCGGCATCGTCGCCGGGGGCTGTGCCGTCATCTTCGTCGCGCTGTGCGTCGTCGTGGCCACCGACCTGGCCACCCGGCGCGAGGCGACCTCGGCGGTGCCCGGGGCGAGCCAGACCGCCATGCCCGGCGAGCTGCCGCTGCGGTCGGGCGGCCCGGTGTCCCAGGGGCCGGCGGTCGCTCCGGTGCACCCGAAGACGTTGCTGTTCGTCGAGGGCACCGGCGCGGGGCGCACCGCCACCTTCACCACCGGCACCGACTGGTATCTGCGGTACAGCTACGACTGCCCGGAAACGGTGCAGGAGGGCCACAGCACCCTGGAGATCTTCGCGTATTCGGCGGCGGACCACGGGACGCCGCTGGCCAACGATTCGGAGCTGTCCGGTACGGACACGCTGCCGCAGCACGGGCCGCCGGGCCTCCGGTACCTGCGCGTGACGTCGCCGTGCAGCTGGACGATAGCCATCATCGGCTAGCCGCCGTCACCGGGTACCGTGGTGGCGTGGCCGTGGTGGAGTCTCGCCGATTTCCCGGCCCCCTCGGCCCCGATCGGGCGCCCTGGGGGTCGCTGATCGCCGCCGGCGTCGCCGACCGCTGACCGACCCCGTCGAGCGCTCCCGGCGATCCACCAGGGCGGCGCACGCCAGTGGGTGGTGCTGCGCCAATGAACGGCGGGCAGCGGCCCAGGGTCGCCCCTGGGCCGCTGCCGTGCTACTTACCTGCTACTGTCCCGCCGATCAGTACGGGGCGACCGTGAAGGTCGACCCGCTGGAGATGATCGACTGCGAGAAGTCGGGATTGGCCGTCGACATGATGGCGGCCGACCCGTCGTTCACGACGGTCAGCGTGTAGGTCCCGATCGCAACCGCGGTGGCACCCACGTACATCGTGAGCGAGGTGCCGGTGGCCGTGGCGGCCCCGCTGAGGACGGCCGTGTGCGCGACCGTGTTCACCGAGACGACGGTGGTGCCTACCGCGACGCCGGGACCGTAGATCATACGGCCGACGTCGGTGGCCACGAGGCTCGACGAGCTCAGCGTGGTCGAGGCGGCGGTGGTACCGCCGTCGGTGATGGCCTTCGGCGCGAAGAAGGTCGCGGTCTCGCCGACGCCGCCGACGGTACCCGAGGCGTTGTTCGACAGCGTGACGGTGTTCGTGTCGATGACCGCGGTGATCGTGGTGCCCATGGGAATGCTGGTACCGGTGATCTCGAGGCCGACATCACTCGGCGTGAATCCGCCCACGACCGACCCCGCGGTGTTCGAGGCGCTCGTCAGGGTCAGGTCGGTGATGGTTGGCGCCCCGGGGCGCATGGTGCTGTCGGCGTTGCCCGCCAGCCACATCGTGCAGACGAGTTCGCTGTCGCTGACAACGAGCACGTTCAGGCACTCCAGCGTCTGGCCGAGGGTCTTGAACGTGTTCGAGGCCGGGGTCGGGTCGTACATGCCCTGGACGAGATACACGTGGCCGTCGGTGGTGTTCGGGTGTGCGCCGTTGGTGTTGGTGGAGCTGAACGTGATCCCGATGAACCCGATGCCCTGCACGTCAAGGTCGACGTTGCCGGTGTTGTTCGCGTTGCGCGGCGCGATCACGATGCCGTTGCTGTAGGTGAACGCGCTGGCCAGGGTCACCGTCCCGCTCGCCGTGGTCACGGCCAGTGTGAACGGCCCGCCGGCGGTGTGCGCCGGAGTGGTCGCCTGGAAGTAGGTGGTGGTGGTCTTCGTGATGGTCAGCGGCGTGCCGCCGAGAGTGGCGCTGACGATCGCCGCTCCCGGGAACGTACCGGTGACGGTGATGGTCGTACCGCCCTGGGCCGGACCGGAGCCCGGCGAGACGACCGAGAGCGTTGCCGGGGTCGCGACGGTGTAGACCGCCGCTGTACCCGTGATGAGCGAGCCGGTCGTGCTGGGGTACGCGCAGACGTTGTATCCGCTGGAGCTCGTGACTCCGGTCGGAACGACGATCGCGAGTCTCGTGTCGGAGAGGACCCTTACGTCCGTTGCGGCGATGAAGCCGGTGGCCGGGGTGGTGTAGCCGACCGAGCAGTTCGCCGTGACGCCGGTACCCAGGACCTGGAACTCGACGACCGTGCCGGCGAGGTAGGACCCCGTGACGGCGGTCTGCCCGATGATCGTGTTGCCGCCGTTGCTGGGCCCGTTGGGAGGACTCAGCGTCATCGCGGTGCCGATCATGTAGGAGCCGGGCAGCGTCCAGTAGGTCAGTATGCTCGTGCCGGCGACGGAGCCGCTGTAGACGCAGATCGAGTAGGTGGCGGCGGTCTGGCCCGCGCTCGCGACGACGGCGACCCCGGTTGGCACCGTGATGACCGCCGCGCCGCTGGCGAACGTCACGCCGGTCGCGACGACAACGCCCGCGGTCTGCGTGGTGGCGCTGGAGGCGGCGGGCGTGACCGCGGCACTGTACGTGGCCGTACATGTCGAGTACTGGAACTCGACGCCGATGCCGGTGGCGAGCGTACCGGTGTCCGGGGTCGCGGTCACCGTGTTGGTACCGCCGCTGGGCCCGAAGCGGGAGCTCAGGGTCAGCGTGGTACTGAGGATCGTGTACCCCGCCGTCGCGGTGTTCGCGGTCAGCGTGCTGGTGCCGACGGTGCTGCCGGTGTAGGCGCAGACGAAGAGGCTGGCGGAGGTCATTCCACTGGGGAGGGTGAGCCCCGACGGAACGGTGATGGTCAGTACCGTCGTGCTCGTGACCACCACGGTCGAGGCGGCCACGACGCCGGCGGTCAGCGTCGTACCGGTGCCTCCGAGGCCGGCCGTGGCGGTGTATGTGGCCGGGCACGTGACGTAGTTGAACTCCACGGTCGCACCCGACGCGAACCCGGCACCGGTACCACCCGTGCCGACGATGACGTTGCCGCCTCCGCTCTGTCCCCTGGCTTGGCTGAGTGTGAGAGCGACCGCCACCGCGTAGCTGGGGGTGGCGATGGTGGTCACCAGGGCCGCGACAACCGCGACTAATACCCCGACGCGAAGCGCCTGGGATCTGCCTGTCATCTTCCTGATGCGCATGTGTGGGTCTCCTCCGGTATGTCACCACAAGGTGATCTGTGCGCGGGTGCCCGGTCAGTCCTCGCTAGGGATCGTCCGCGCCCCAGTCCGTAGCCCAACGTATCCCTGTGATCGCGGAAAGTAGCCGGGATGGCGCGGGTCTGAGAGTGGGCCGTCCCGTGTGGAGCCCGCCCTGGCAGGCCCCACACAAGAAGGTGGTCCACAGTGGAGCAGAAAGCTCCACTGTGGACCGTTAATACGCGATGCTCAGACGATTCAGCCGAGCTTCGACCAGGTCTGGTCGATGATGGCCACGCTGTCGTGCTCCGAGGGCCGGTGGTCAACGTCGACGACGACCGTGTACACGCTCTTGGTCGCGCTCGTATGCCAGCAGAGCAGCAGCGTGGAGCGCACCCGGGCCGCGCCGGTCGGGTTGAACCGGAAGTTCTGGGTACACGTCGCGTCGCCCACCTTGTGCCCGGCGTCGGCGACCCAGGCCAGCTCCCGCTGCCTCCACAGGTCCGCGCGCGCGGAAACCACCCGCATCGTGTGATGCAACGTCGGCATCGAACCTGACTCCGTGATGGTGGCCGACACGCCGTCGATGGTGACGGTGCGGGTGGTCGTCGGCTCGGCCGGCTTGTCTGGCTTTCCCGGCTTGCCGTGCGTGCCGTTGGTGGCGGTCGAGGTCGCCCCGGGTGCCGCCCCTCGCCCGGATGCCGCCGGACTGGCCCCGCCCAGGCCCAGCCCTCGCGCCATCGTTCCGGCCGGGCCGCCGGGCGACACCGACGAGGTACCGGCATCCGCTCCGCCGTTGGTACGCGAGCCGAGCAGCGCAGCCACGCCACCGAACCACACGTGGTCGGCCACCAGCACGCCGGTCGCCAGTACCGCGGCGCCACAGACCGCTGCCACAACCTGGTACCGGCGCCGCCGCCACAGACCAATCATGCTCTGTCCCTCCACGCTCAGGTGCACGCCATCGACCACCCGGCCACTCGCGCGAGCGGCCGGGAACATTCGTGCATGGGGGCCGACATGCCCGCTGCCGGAACGGCTGGGCGACCCGAGTTGTA
The DNA here is from genome assembly GCA_039649115.1 of Micromonosporaceae bacterium. Taxonomy (GTDB): domain Bacteria; phylum Actinomycetota; class Actinomycetes; order Mycobacteriales; family Micromonosporaceae; genus DATEJJ01. Next base: position 4,096 of record JBBWZQ010000259.1, read on the forward strand.
TGGTCGCACGGAGCTGATCGGCACGAGGCCGAAATGGAGTGGTATCAAACGATCGTGCTGCCTGGGAACGTCCCAGACAGCACGATGCGAGTTACCCTTACGACTGGTTACCCGGAATGTTCTTCCAGTCCTGCGGCTTGGTACCCGCCGGCGCGGGCCGGTCCCCGGGACCGCCGCCCTGGCCCGGCGCGGACGACCCGGGCTGGTCGATGCCGATCGCGCGCAGTATCTCCTCCTTGTTCATCCGCTCGACGCCCTGCACGCCCTTGCGTCGCGCCATCTCGACGAGGTCACCCATGTGCATCTGGCGCGGATCCTTGTCCCCCATAGTGTCTGCCTCCTTTGGCGACAGCTTCCAAGGCATCATCTGGAGCGTGCCCGGGGACGCCGCGCGTAAACGGGCGGCCCCGGTCACACCCGGCCTCAGGTTCTCGGCTCTGCGGACCTGGCGTTGCGCGGCATGCCCGCCGTCCAACTGGCCAGGCTGACGAGCGCCACGACCGCCCCGGTGACCACATCACTCCACACTGGACCCGCTCCGGCGCCGAAGTGGTGGTAGCCGTACACCCATGGCGAAGCGACCATCCAGCCACCCAGCACCATGCCGACCGCGCCGAGCATCGGGCTCGACACGGGTGTGGCGAGCCGCACCACGGCGACGAGGGCGATGGCGGCGCCGATCACGATCCCGTTCAGGAAGCCCCGGGGGCCGATCGCGTCCGCCGGGAAGTTGAACACGAGCCGGGACACCACCAACCAGATACCGCCCAGCAGAACCAGGGCGGCCGGTGCCGACGCGGCCACGCCCGCGGCGGCGTCGGCCCGCCCGCCGGCGGCGGCCTCGGGTGCCGGGTACCCCCGGTCTGAGTAGGCGCGGTCCGGGTATTCGCGGCCCATGTAGTCGCGGCCGGTCTGTGCGTACTCCCCACGCACCTCCTCGGTACGGTCAAGGTCCCTTTCCGCGGCGTGGGCCGGGGCCCGCTCCTCCGCGCGATCGCGCTGAGTTCTCATCATTGTCCTCCTGCTTTCAGCGCTTCTGACCGTTTCCCCGTCGGCGTACCCGCGCCCCGGGCGGGCAAACAGTCACCCGGCCGCGCGAAGGGCGGCCGGGTGAGTCGGGCTGGTGCGCCCCGGAAGCTTTGCTGAGTCCTAGAAGCTTGAATCCTAGAAGCTGAGGACGATCTGGCGCAGCACGAGGACCGCGACGAAGACCGCGATGAACGACGTGTCCAGGGCGACCTGGCCCAGGCGCAGGGGCGGCAGCACCCGCCGGACCGGGCCGAGTACGGGCTCGGTCAGGGCACGTACGACGGTCGACACGCGCTGCCGCACGGTGCCGGGGGTCGGCGCGCCGGCCAGCATGGCCGTCCAGTCCAGCGCCGCCCGGGCGAGCAGCAGCAGCTCGAACAGCAGCAGCACGGTCGCCACGATGGCGAGGAACAGGCTCACGATGACCTCCGGGAACGATTCTTGGCCGTCTGCCTCAACGATGCCTCGGGTTCCTGTGCAATCCCGCTGTGCGCCGCCGCTATTTCGGTGGCAGCGTGGCGACGAAGTCGCGGGCCCGCTCGATCCAGCGGTCCAGCTCGCTGTCGTCGAGCACCTCGCCGGCGACCAGGATCCAGCCCCGCATCGGCCGGCCGGTGACGTCGAACGGGCGTACGCCCGCTCGCGCCAGCGCGGCGTCGGTACCCGCGGGATCGAGCCGGACGATCAGGTCGTCGCCGTGCACGCCCACGGTCATGTTGCCGTAGGTGAGAAACGCGAGGCCACCGAACATCTTCTTCTCGGTCACCCCGGCCGCGTCGCGCAGCCGGTCGCGCAGCCGCTCGGCGAGCGCGTCGTCAAAGGCCATGGGCGGATCCTAGGCGCCCTGCCAGGCGGCCGGCTCCACCGGCACGCCAGCGCCGAACAGCACGTACCGGCCCTTGCCCGCGTCCTTCGCGCCGTACAGCGCGACGTCGGCGTCGCGCAGCAGGTCGTCCGCGCTCGCCCGGACCCCGGCCGCGATGCCGATGCTGGCGCGGGTGCGTATCGTCACCGGCTGCCCGCCGCCCAGGTGGAACGGCTCCGCCAGCGCCGCCCCGATCCGTTCCGCGATCATCTCCGGGCCCTGTGCCAGCGAGGTGCCCTCCACCAGCACGACGAACTCGTCGCCACCCAGCCTGCCGATCGTGTCCGTGCCGCGGATCAGGCCGGTCAGCCGCCGGCTCACCGCGCAGAGCAACTGGTCGCCGACCGCGTGCCCGTAGGTGTCGTTCACCGCCTTGAACCCGTCCAGATCCAGGAACATCAGCGCGATGGGGGTGCCGCTGCGGCGCGCCCGGGCCAGCGCCTCGTCCAGCCGGTCCAGGATCAGCGTGCGGTTGGGCAGGCCGGTGAGGCCGTCATGCGTCGCCTGGTGGCGCAACTGCTCCGTGCGGCGCTCCACCAGCCGCAGCGCCCGCCGCCGGCTGCGCGCCAGCACCTGGACGAAGCCGAACAGCAGGCCGCCGACGAGCAGGCCACCCAGCAGCACGATCCCGCCCTGCTCGTCGGCGGACAGGCCGGCCGCGCTCGCCGGACCGGAGACCCGTACCGTCCAGCGGCCCTCGGCGGTGACCGGCACCACCCGGACCAGGTCGCCGCGGTGCGCCACCCCCCGGGCGGCCAGCACGACCGGCGCCTCGCCCGGGTTCTGGTGCTGGATCTCGATGCGCAGCTTCGGGTGCGCGTTGCTGCCGCCGCCCAGGATCACCGCGCCGTCGAACGTGCCGACCGTCCAGCCGAGGAGCGCGGCGCGCCGGGCGGCCGGCGTCGCCGGGGTACGGCCGCCTGCGTAGACCGGCGCCACGATGCCGAAGATGCCGTGGAACGAGTCCAGCAGCTGGACGGTGAAGTTGCCCGTGTCGGCGGCGATGCGCATCGGCGGTGCGGAGGAGCCCGAGATGACACCGGGCATGCTGTTCGCGGCACAGGGGTCGTACCCGAGCGGCACCGTCGCGGGAATGCCCGCGGCGCTGAACCCCAGCCGGATCAGGCAGTACCTGTCGCGGGGGCCTGGCGGAAGCAACTGGAAGTGTGGCATGGAGATGGTGGCCGGCGGCGGATCGGCCAGCACCTCGCGGCGGAAGGCGTCCAGCGCGCCGGCCGGAATCTGCTGGACGAAGACGTAGCCGAACCCGCCCGGGTAGCGGGACGTCGCCCCGACCCGGTCCAGCCACTGGGCGAACTGGGCGTTGTCCATGCCCGGTCGCGTCTCCATGGTGGATCGCAGCGCGGCCAGGAAGTCGGTGTCGCGGCGCAGCGCCGAGGCCATCGAGGAGGCGACATCGGCCGCGGTGGCCGCGAACTCGCGGCGGTCCTGGTCCCGCACGGTGGACCGCCAGCCGCTCGCGGCGGCCACCGAGCCGGCGACACACATGATCAGCAGCAGCCAGATCCCGCCGGTCAGCCAGCGCCCCTGCCTCGGCGAAGGCGCGGAGTCCGCCGGCGAGCGCCCCGCGTGGCGAGCCTGCGCTGGCTTGTCGGACATGGTCGGGCCTTCTCACGGTCGGCGCACCCTACGCTCAGCAGATCGGCGCCGCGCCGTGAGCCCTTAGCACTCTCCGTCATGAACGCAGCGGCGCCACGTCGATCCGGTCGATGTTCGGTTCGTATCCGGACGGGTTCGCGAGCACGAGCGTGTTCGTACCGGCGCCCAGGCTCACCGGCACCGTCAGGGTCCAGAAGTTGTTCCACGCCCACGTGTTGCGGAACCAGAACCGCCGCGGTGCGCCGCCGTTGACCGAGATGTCGACGGCCCGGCTGATGACGTTGCTGTTGTACTGGTGCCCGGCGCCCCGCTCGTTGTTGGCATACCGGACACTGAGCACATACTGGCCCGAATGCCCGGCCCGTACACCGGTCAACGTCAGCGTGTTCGCCGCGCCGTTGCCGAGCCCACCCACGTAGGCGCCGCCCGAGGCGTACTGGTCCGCGACGGGCGCCGCGGTGCCGGCCAGCCGCCCGCTCTCCGCCTCGATCCGCACCGGAAGCCGGCCGCCGGTCGCGGCCACGGCGGACAGCGCGTCGAGCCGCACCGGCACGTGTCCCGCCTGGACGCCCACCCGGTTGATCCCGGCGGACAGGTAGAGGCGTTCGCGCGCCACGCGCCAGCCCGCTCCAGGGGCGGCCGGCAGGTCGGCGCCTAGCACGGGGGTGCCGGCGAGCGTCAGGCGCGCGCCGCCGCCCGCATACCGGACGGACAGGTCGTAGTAGCCGTCCTCGGGTGCGAACACCGTGAACGTGCCGCGCGCCGACGGCCCCAGGACGACGTAGCGCGGCGCGTCGTACACGTACCTGCTCGGGCCGCTCACCGCGGCACGCTCGGCCTCGTACACGGTGGGCCGCTCGCCGGACCGGAGCGCCCGCAGGTCGATCCGGTCCAGTGCGGCCTCGCCCTTGGCGGCGCCGAGGGCCGGATCCGTCGTGGCCAGGGTGAGCAGGTGGGTACCGGCGGTCAGGGTCAGGTCCACGTCCTTGCGTGCGCGGTAGACCCAGTTGAGCGTGGCCGGGTAGTCCACGAACCGGGCCTGCCCACCGTCCACCCGCAACACCTGCTGCGACACGTCCCCGGTCTGGTTGCCGTACAGGATGGACAGCCGGTACCGGCCGTCGACCGGCACGGTGACAGTGGACGTCACCGAGCTGTCCGGCTTGTTGATGCTGCCCACGTCCCTGGTGCCGGACGCCGCGTAGCCGTTGGCGTTGGCGACGGTCCCCTGCGTGTAGACGGTGGCGTCCACGAGCCGCGCGTCCTCGGCCTCGTAGGAGGCGTGCCACGGCTGGCGCGCGTCGGCGAAGGAGCCGTCGCCGCCGGGCGACAGGACGATCTCGTACGCGGCCATCGGGTCCAGGCCGCGCAGCGGCACGGTGAGCGTACCGTCGCGGGACACCCGGGCGTTCTCGTCGCGCAGCACGACCGGCGGCGGCGCGTCCGCGTCGTACCCGCTCCACGTGGTGGCCGACACGGTGACGCGCACGCTGCGCCCGAACGGAACATGCGACACCAGGACATCCGCGTCGCCACCGCCGCCGCCCACCACGATGTGCGCCTGGCGCTGGTGGTCGTCGATGGAGGCCATGCCCTGCAGGCTGTCCACCCCGTCCGGGTCGGGTGGCGTCACCGCGACCGTCTCGCCGGTCATGTCCGCGTACATCTTGAAGAACCACCAGCCGCCGTTGGGCCGGTTGGTCTGCACCACCGCGTCGCTGAAGTTGCCGGCCGCGTCCCAGTACGCCTGGTCGGCGTCCACCTTGGACTCCTCGAACCGGGACACCCACTGCACCAGCTGACCGGGCACGGACAGGTCCCGGCGGTTGGCGTACTCGTCGATGTTGACGGGCAGCGGCCCGATGCCGGACTGCCGCTCCAGGGCCCGGTACCCGGCGATGTGGCCGCGCCAGCCGGACATGAAGCCGGGACTCAGCTCGTGCCACGTCATCACGTCCGGCAGCACGTTGTGCTGCTTGGCCCAGGGCAGGAAGTCGGGCAGGAAGCGGCTGTCGTAGTACGCCTCGTTGGGCCCGGCGATGCGCGCCCCCGGATCGCCGGCACGGATGCGGTGCACCACGGTCGCCCAGTCCGCGAGGAACCGGTCCCGGTTCGCCGCGTACTTCACGGGGTCGCTCGTGTTCAGGCCGTACCAGATCCCGTCCGGCTCGTTGAAGGCGATGTAGACGAAGTGCCGCCGGTACGGGCTGGCCACGATCGAGGCCGTGATGACGTCGATCTTCTGCAGGTAGTCGGCGAGGCCGAGGTCCTGGTACGGCCAGTCGCTGTAGTAGTCCTGCGTGCAGATGTAGATGTCCTGTCCACCGTTGCGCACGAACGCGCCGGCCACCACGGCCGCGTCCCCGTTGGGGTGCTGCAGCCCGCCCGGGGCCTTCTGCGAGATCGTGCGCACCTTCAGCGGTGCGAGCGCGTTGTCACCGGGCACGCCGTCGTCGGACATGCCGTACAGCGCGCCGTTGGCGCCGTGGCGCACCGGGCCGGTGCGCCAGGCCAGGTCGACACCGATGGTCCTGGTGCTGGCGGCGTTGGCGCCGCCCGGTGAGACGAGCACGCTGGCCAGCAGCGCGGTCAGGACGATGAACCGTCGCATGTGGACTCCTCGTTATCCGGACGCGGGCGGGGGACCCGCGCTGGCACGCACAATCAGTTCGGGTGGCGACGCGGTGGCCGCGATCTCGCCGTGGTCGAAGCGCGCGCGCAGCAGGTGGAAGCAGTCCCGGCCGAGGCCGGCGAAGTCCAGCCGCACGGTGGTCAGGGCCGGCGCGAAGAAGGCAGACTGCGGCGCGTCGTCGAAGCCGACCACGCTCACGTCGCCCGGCACGGCCCGCCCCGCCTCGCGCATCGCGCACAGCACGCCCAGCGCGAGATCGTCGTTGCCGCACAGCACCGCGGTGACCCGCTCGTCGGCGGCCAACTGCCGGCCGGCCTGGTATCCGGAGCGCGGCGTCCAGCCGCCCGGCAACGGCGCCGGCGCCGGCACGCCGGCCTCGTCCAGCGCGCGCCGCCAGCCCGCCGTGCGGTCGCTGGTCTTCGTGGAGGACGGGATGGACAGGTAGTGCACCGTCTCGTGGCCCAGGTCGAGCAGGTACCGGGTGGCGTGCGCGGCGGCGGCCCGATCGTCCAGCCAGGCGTGCGGGTACGGCCGGTGGGCGCCGGCCGCGGACGCCTCCACCGCCGCCACGACCGGGACACCGGCCGGCAACGCCTGCAGCGCCCGCACGCCCGCCAGGTCGTAGGCGAGCACGATGACGGCACCCTCGATCGGATCGCTGGCCACCTCGACCGTGGCCCGGACCGCGGCGGGCTCGGCCGAGTCGAGCACGAAGATCCCCACCGAGAAGCCGGCGGCCCGACCGGCTTCCTCGATGCCCTGCAGGGTCGCCGCGTAGCCGTACCGGGTGGTGTTGGAGGTCAGCACGGTGACCGAGCTGGTCCGGCCGCTGGCGAGCGTCCGGGCGGCGCGGCTGGGCCGGTAACCCAGCTCGCGGATGGCGGCGAGCACGGCCTGCCGGGTGGACTCCCTGACGCTGGCGTGACCGTTGATGACCCGGGACACCGTCTGGTAGGACACCCCGGCGGCCCGGGCCACGTCCCGGATGCTGATCGAGCCGGTCCTCGGCCGGCGGCCGCCGGGGAGCCGGGTGCTGTGACCGGTCACATAGATGACCCTTGCTCATCCCATTCCCACCTGTCAATACCGGCGCCATCCTTGGAGAGAAGGTGCCTTGACGAGGGTGGATGTGAGCGCTAACAATCTGACATCCGCGCGTAACACCCGTCCGACCGCGAGCCCGCACCCTCTCCGAGTCCCTCCGCCCGCCCATGTGAGCGCTAACATCCGTTGGCGTCGATCAGGAGGAGAGCGATGTCCACCTTCCGTCCCCCGCGCCCCGCAACGCGCCGCCGGCTCCGCACGCTGTGCGGCGCCGCCGTCGCCTGCGCCTTGACCTCGACCTTCCTGACCGCAGCGGTGCACGGCACCAAGGCGCACGCGGCCGACCCGGCGCCCGCACCGGTCAGCCGGTGGCAGTTCGACGAGGGTACCGGCACCACGGCCGCCGACTCCGCCGGTGCGCACCCGGCCACCCTCGTCGGCGCCGCCGGCTGGACCGGCGGCATCCAGGGTGCCGCCGCCCTGTCCCCGAACGGCGGGTACGCCGACACCGGCGCGCCCGCGTTCGACCCGACGCAGAGCTTCACCGTCACCACCTGGGTCCGGCTCAACGCCATCTCCGGGTACCAGACCGCGGTGAGCATCGACGGCAACCAGGTCAGCAGCTTCTACCTGGGGCTGCGCGACGACACCAAGCGCTTCGCCTTCGTCCGGCTGCCCGGCGACGCGGCCGCCGGAGCACCCGCCTTCCCGTCGGCCGGCTTCGACCCGGCCGCGAACCAGTGGTACCACCTGGCCGGCGTCTTCGACGGCACCGCGCACACCCTCAGCCTGTACGTGAACGGGCGGCTGCAGGCCAGCACGCCCGCACCGGCGACCTGGCAGCCCCCGGGGCACCTGGTCGTCGGCCGGGCCAGGTTCGGCGGCAACCCGGTCGACTTCGTGCGCGGCGCGATCGACGACGTGCGCGCGTACCCGACCGCGCTGGACG
>JBBWZQ010000262.1:0-18003 GCA_039649115.1 Micromonosporaceae bacterium
CGACCCCGGTCGACCCGACCGGATCGACCTCCGCGGGCGTCGGGCCGGTTCGTGCCGCCTGCTCCGCGACGCCATCGGGCACGCGCACCTCCACCGGCCGTACGTCCGCTCCCGCGTCCGTATCCCCTGCGCGCCGGATTACACGCCCCGCTGACCCGCAATCCTTTCGTACGACCCCCTCCCGCGATCTTGCCCTGAGGTGACGATTCTGCGGCAAGGGAGAAAGCCGGTGCGTTTCCTGGCGGCGCTGTACAGGGGGACCCGGCCGGGGCCGCCTTCGCTGGCTGGCAGCGCCGGGCGTTCGCCGGTGCCCAGGTCGAGGTCGCCGGCGGGAGCAGACGGTCGAGCGCTGCCAGCACCTCGGCGGCCGGGTCCTGGCGGGTCCGCGGGATGTCGGGGTGGGAATGTACGCGCAGATCCAGGACCCGCAGGGGCGGCGCGTTCGGCGTCGTGGACCTCGTCCCGGCACTGCGCGACCGGTTGTGCGTCGACAGTCGCATCGCGGTGGCGAAAGGCGCCGACGCCGGTTAGCATGGGCAAATAGCGGTGCGCACATGGACGCTGGCTATTCATGCATTCATTCAGGTAATCACGTTATTCAATCACGCCCGGCCGCTTGCCCTTGCCGGTGGGCAAGCTCATCGTTGCGTATGCGAGGTTATCCGGTGTCGGCCGAGCCTGCCCCGCCCGTATGGACTGGGTGAGCGCAGCGACCTTGCAAACGTACCGCGCTCACCTCGGAGGTTGGGCGATGAGCGGGCCAAAGAGCAACCAGGCGGCCGGTGCGAGAGGTCGTCGCCAATCACGTGCGCTTCTCCTGGCATTGGGTCTCGTGGTGTTCGTCATCGCCGTCTTCCTGGCCGGCGTGGGGGTCGCGGCGGCGCTGAGCCATGCCACGAATGCCACCACCTGGAACACGTGGGGCAACGTCGGGCAGACATTCGAGTCCGTAAACGCGGTGTTCTCCGGCCTCGCCTTCGCCGCTCTGATCGTCACGTTCTGGATCCAACTCAAGGAACTCCGTGAGCAACGGCTTGAGCTTCAACTGCAGCGCGAGGCGGCACTCAGCAGCCGCGACGAGTTGTGGCGGGGCACCGAAGTCGACCTTCGCAGGCTGCACGTGCAATTGGTGAAGATGAGCATCGACGACCCGGTGCTGGCGAGCGTCTGGCCTCCGGTCGCGCCCGGCCTGTCCGCGGATGTCACCAAGCAGTACAACTATGCGAATCTGGTCCTGCAGCACTGCCGGATGTCGCTGGAGCTCGGCTACTACAGCGAGGATGCCACCAGGGCCGTCCTGGCATATCTGCTGAGTAGCCAGACGGTCCGTGACTACTGGTCGTCAAGCAGGGCGGCCCGCCTGGCGGCCACCGTCGATGTGCGGGAACTCCGATTCGTCAGCCTGGTGGAGGAGATCCACCAGCAACTGGCTGAGCTTGCTGCCGATTAGCAGACCGCGCGCCACGGTGGCACCGTGGCGCGCGGCGGAGGTGCGACTGGCGGGTAAGTCACGCGTCCGGAATGTGAGCCTTCGCCCTCAGCAGCGTATCCCTGGTTATGACCACGATGCTCTCGTCATCTCCCCGGGAGGCGTCGGCCGGCAGCCGCTCCCCGAGCTCCCTTGTCACGTCCCTACCGATAACCGCGAACCGGCCGTCCGTCAGCTCGAACAGGTCGGGACAGTTGACGTTACTGTGGCTGCCACGCTCGCGTGGAGGCACGCCAATCCTGCGCAGGATCTCCATCTCTGCCTTTCCCGGCGCCGCTGGTTTCTCGACGCCAGCGTGAGGGGTTGGTGTCGACGAGAGCTTATGCGAGCCGTGCACGCTCATTTTACCAAGGTCAAAGGTCAAAGTAGGGTAATTCGGACGTCACCCGGTCTACGACACGCCGCCGGCGTTTCCGCAGCCACGCCTGCAGCGCTGCGCACGATGCGTTTCGGCTGCCAGGTCGGGGGTAGTCGCCGGCCATGAGCCAGCCGGAAGAGGCGCAGAGCAAGACCTCCAAGACCGACGACGTGCTGCGTCACCGGCCGGCGGCGCCGCCCGTCGGAGGACCAGCACTGACGGGCGGTGGTACCGCGCCGGTCGACGCCGATGCCCGGGCGCGGGAGATCGCCCACGCCGACGAGCAGGCAGAGGAGGCCGAGGCCGGCAGCCAGGAGGTCAGCTGAGCAGCGACTCAGCCCGAGGTCCGGTCAGCCCCGCCGGCCGCGCCGGGCCCGGATGTAGTCGGCCACCACGTAGCGGCCGAGGTCCTCGGCCTCGGGAGTGAAGACCCGGCCACCGTTGCGGCGGGCCACCGCGTCGACGAAGCGGCGCAGGCCCGGATCCTCGCCCAGCATGAACATGTTCAGCGTCGCGCCGTACCGGGTGAGCTGGTCGACCTCGGCCACGGTCGCGTACACGGTCTCCCGGGTCGACGGCCAGTGGAAGTAGGCGACGCCGTCCTCGTCCAGGTGGGCGGTCGGCTCCCCGTCGGTGACGACGAGCACCACCGGCTCCGCCTCGTTGTGCCGGCGCAGATGCCGGCCGGCCAGGCGCAGCGCGTGCTGCAGGTTGGTGCCCTGCACCATGTCCGGCTCGACCGCGGCCAACTCCTGCTGCGACAGCGGCGCCGCGTACTGGCCGAAGCCGATGATCTGCAGCGCGTCCTGCGGGTACCGGGTGGCGACCAGGTGCGACAGCGCGAGCGCGGTCTGCTTCATCGGCCCCCAGCGGCCCTCGGAGATCATCGAGAACGAGAGGTCGACGCAGAGCGCGACGGCGGCCGACACCCGCCGCTCGGTCTCCGCGACCTCGAAGTCGTCGACCGCGAGGGCCACCGGTACCCGATCGACCACACCCGCGGCGGCCTGGCGGCGCACCGCGTTGCCGATCGTGCGGACCACATCCAGGGGTTGCTCGTCGCCGTACTCCCAGCGTCGCGACGCGCCGGTCAGCTCGCCCGCGGCGCCGGCGTCGCGCAGGTCGTGCTGGCCGCGGCGGCCGGCCTCCAGCTCGGCGAAGACGCGGCGCAGTGCGGTGCCGCCGAGCCGGCGCAGCGCCTTCGGGCTGAACGTGAGGCCCTCCGCGTCGCGGGTCACCCAGCCCTGGCGGCGCAGCTCGCGCTCCAGCTCCTGCAGGCGGCGCACGTCGTCGGCCGCGCGCCGGCCCAGCTGGCGCTCGACCGCCTCCACGTCGACGTCGTCGAGGGTGGCGCCCGGGTGCTCCTGGCCGAGCTGCTCCAGCAGGTCGTCCAGCTCGGCGATCTCTTCGAGCACCCCGGTCGCCTCGCCGTACCCGAGGCCCTGCTCGCCACGTACCTGCTGGCGCCTGTTCCACGAGAGGTTGGGACGCAGGGTGCGCAGGTTGGCGTTGAGCGCGGCCATCTCGGCGGCCAGGCCGGCGTCGCCGAGGGCGCGCCCCATCAGCGCCCCCAGTTCGGCCTGCTGCTGGGGGGACAGCGAGCGCATCAGCTGCTCGGCGGCTGCCGCCCGGCGGGCCAGGACGTCGACCAGCTCGTCGACGGACCTGGGGTTCTCCGGGAAGAACTCGCCGTGCCGGTTCATGAAGTCGGCGAAGGCGTCGGCGGTGTCCTCGCCGCGCGCCTGCCGGGACAGCAGGTCGTTGAGGTCGTGCAGCAGCTGCTTGACACGCTGGTTGGCCTGCGGGTCGACGGCCGGATCCGCGCCGCGCAGCGCGTCCCGCAGGCCGGCGAAGCGCTGCTCCAGGACATCGCGCCGCAGCCCTTCGAGGATCTGCTGGTAGATCTGGCGCGCCTCGTCGCTGGCCCAGTCGTAGTCGGACAGCTCGTCGACGGCGCGCGCGGTGGACCGGGGCAGGCTGTCCAGCCTCGCCTCGGCGAACCGCGCCGCGTCGTCGTCCCGCCCCGCCAGCGCCTCGCGCTCGGCCGCCAGCGCCTGGTCCAGCTGGGCCCGGGCCCGGGTGACCGGGCCGTCCAGGTCGCCGCGGCGCATGGCCTCGCGGCGCATGCGGCGCGCCCGGGCACTCAGGTCGTCCAGTCCGCGGCCCGAACGCGGGCCGCGGCGCAGCAGCTCGCGCAGTGCCTCCCGCAGGCTTCCGCCGGCCAGCACCTGGGCACCGACCTCGTCCACGGCGGCCCGCACGTCGTAGGGCGGAGCGAGCGGGTCCGGCCCGCCGTTCCAGGCACCGTACCGGTACCGGTTGCCGCTCATACCCGTCCTCGCTGCGCTGCGGGCGGGTGTGCGGCGCATCCAGGCTGTGCCGGCTGATTCGCGCGCTGCCGCTGGCTCATGGTCAGTCCCGGCCGCTGTACAGGGTGCGGCCGTCGTCGGTGACCGCCTTGGACAACCGGCGCGTGAGGTGCAACCCTTCCAGTGCGAACTCCACGCCGGCCGCGGCCTGCCCGCGCGTGGGTGCGTCACCCAGGCCGAGCCGCTCCAGCACCTTGGCCAGGCCGGGTACCGTCCCCACCTGCCGCAGCAGCTCCTCCGCGGCGACCAGCTCGCCGGTCTCGATGATCTCGCCGTCCGCCACCAGCTCGGTGAAGGCGGACAGGTCGAGCCCGGACAGCCGGGCCCGGAACGTCTCGGCCGTGGCCGTACGCAGCAGGTGCCCGAGGATCTCGATCTCCCGACCCTCCTCCCCGCTCTCGAACTCCACCTTCCCGCGCAGCGTGCTGGTGACCGACGTGGCATCGCCGATGCGGGCCACCGGCTCGCCCTCGCGCAGCAGGCCGGCCCGGCGCAGTGCCGAGGCGGCCACGGTCTCCGCGGCCGCGATCGCGAACCGCGCCGAAACGCCGGAGCGGCTGTCCACTGACGGAGACTCCCGTACGTCGCGGGTGAACCGCGCGACCACCTCCACCACGTGGTCGGGTACCTCCGCGACGAGCTGGGCCTCCTGCAGGATCAGGTCCACCTCCAGGCCCAGGTCGAGCGGGTAGTGGGTGCGGATCTCGGCGCCGAAGCGGTCCTTGAGCGGCGTGATGATGCGCCCGCGGTTGGTGTAGTCCTCCGGGTTGGCGCTGGCCACCAGCAACAGGTCAAGGGGCAGCCGCAGCTGGTACCCGCGCACCTGGATGTCGCGCTCCTCCAGCACGTTGAGCAGCGACACCTGGATGCGCTCGGCGAGGTCGGGCAGCTCGTTGACGGCGAAGATGCCCCGGTTGGTACGCGGCACGAGTCCAAAGTGGATGGTCTCCGGATCGCCGAGCGTGCGGCCCTGTGCCACCCGGATCGGGTCCACGTCGCCGATCAGGTCACCGACGCTGGTGTCCGGCGTGGCCAGTTTCTCGCCGTACCGGTGGGCGCGGTGCAACCAGTCCACCCGCAGGTCGTCCCCCTGCTCGGCGGCAAGGCGCCGGGCCGCCGGGGTGATCGGGTGGAAGGGGTGCTCGTTGAGCTCGGAGCCGGCGATGACCGGCGTCCACTCGTCGAACAGCGATGCCAGCGCGCGCATCACCCGGGTCTTGCCCTGCCCCCGCTCGCCGAGCAGCACCATGTCGTGCCCGGCGAGCAGCGCGCGCTCGACCTCGGGCAGCACCGTGTCGTCGTAGCCGACGATTCCCGGGAACCGGGGCACGCCCTCCCGCATCCGGGCGAGCAGGTTGTCCCGCAGTTCCTGCTTCACGGTGCGGTACTGGTGCCCGGTGGCCCGCAGTTCGCCCAGGGTCGTGGGCCGGTCTGGCAGTTCTGTCACCCGTCGAAGCTAGCTCGCCGCGGAGCACGAGTGCACCAGGAGCTACTCCCCACCGGCCTGTACCCGCATCAGCATGGCCACCAGTACCAGTGTCACCACCAGTACCGCGATCGCCTGCCGGCGCCGGCGCGCCTCGTACGCGTGCCACCACGCGATCGCCGCCTCCGCCACCGACCCGACCTCGATCCGCGTCGCCGGCCGCAGGTGCGGGGCGACCCGCACGGCCGCGCTGGACCACCCGGGCCGGTCGTCCTCCCGGTGCCACACGTGGATCTCGCCGGCCCACAGGTCGTCCTGCCGGCCCCAGATCCGCTCGGAGTCCCAGCGCCGGACGCGGCGCACCAGCGCACGGTGCAGGTACTCCTCGGCGGCGGCGGGCTGGCCCAGGAGGCTGCGGCGCAGCTCCAGCCAGCGCCACCACCGGGCGACGTCGCTGAGCACCTCCGGGTAGAGCCGGTCGGCGTCCTGCTCGTCGCCGACCGCGCGCGCGGCCTCGTCACGCAGCCAGGCCAGGTGCCGGCCGACGAACGCGACGTAGCCACTGGGGGGTTCGAGTGCCATGCGCGGCAACAGACGGGGCACCATGCCCTACCTTCATCGGCGGACAGCTTCCATCCTCGCCGCCGGTCGAGGCGGTGTCACCCGCCCGCCGGCATCAGGTGCGCTTCGAACCGCCGAGCCCCTTGTCGAGGCCGGCCCGGCGCAGCGCGTCGGCCATGGCGCCGCCACCACCGAAGGCGCCACCCCCACTGGCACTACCACCGCCGCCGCTACCGCCACCGCCGCCACCGCCGTCCCGGCGACCGCCACCGCCACCGCCGGTACCGCCACCGCCCCCGCCGCCGTCCCGGCGACCGCCGTCGCGGCGGGCCCGGTCCGGCCGGCCGCCACCGTCCCGCCGGGCGCCGCCACCCTCGGCGCGACCGCCGGAGCGCTCGGGACGGCTGCCGGAGCGCTCGGCAGGGCCACCGGAGCGGGCCGGGCGGGGCCCGTCCTCGTCCAGGCGCAGCGTGAGCGAGATGCGCTTGCGCGGGATGTCGACGTCGAGCACCTTCACCCGCACGATGTCGCCCGGCTTGACCACCTCGCGCGGGTCCTTGACGAAGGTCTTCGACAGCGCCGAGACGTGGACCAGCCCGTCCTGGTGCACGCCCACGTCGACGAAGGCGCCGAAGTTGGCCACGTTGGTGACCACGCCCTCCAGCACCATGCCCTGGCGCAGGTCGGCCAGCGTCTCGACGCCGTCGGCGAAGGTCGCGGTGCGGAACGCGGGCCGCGGGTCACGCCCCGGCTTCTCCAGCTCCTTGAGGATGTCGGTGACCGTGGGCAGGCCGAACGTGTCATCGACGAACTGGGTGGGCTTGATGGTGCGCAGCAGTTGGCCGTTGCCGATGAGCGTGGCGATGTCGCTGGTGGTCGCCTTGAGGATGCGGTGGACGACCGGGTAGGCCTCGGGGTGCACGCTGGACGAGTCGAGCGGGTCCTCGCCGCCGCGGATGCGCAGGAAGCCGGCGCACTGCTCGAAGGCCTTCGGGCCCAGCCGCGGTACCTCGCGGAAGGCGCGGCGCGAGCCGAACGGCCCGTTCGCGTCGCGGTGCAGCACGATGTTCTCCGCAAGGCCGGGGCCGATGCCGGACACCCGGGACAGCAGCGGCACGGAGGCGGTGTTCACGTCGACGCCGATCCCGTTGACGCAGTCCTCGACGACCGCGTCGAGCGACCGGGACAGCTTCACCTCGGACAGATCGTGCTGGTACTGGCCGACCCCGATCGACTTCGGATCAATCTTGACCAGCTCGGCGAGCGGGTCCTGCAGCCGGCGCGCGATGGACACCGCGCCGCGCAGCGACACGTTCAGCTCGGGCAGCTCCTGCGACGCGTAGGCCGAGGCTGAGTACACCGAGGCGCCGGCCTCGGATACCACGATCTTGGTGAGCTTGAGGTCAGGATGCAGCTTGATCAGGTCGGCGGCCAGCTTGTCCGTCTCCCGCGAGGCGGTACCGTTGCCGATCGCGACCAGATCGACGCCGTGGGCGCGGGCCAGCGTGGCGAGGGTGGCGATCGACTCGTCCCAGCGCCGCTGCGGCTCGTGCGGGTAGATCGTGCCGGTGGCGACCACCTTTCCGGTGGCGTCCACCACGGCGACCTTGACACCGGTGCGGAAGCCCGGGTCGAGCCCCATCGTCGCGCGGGCCCCGGCCGGCGCGGCCAGCAGCAGGTCGCGCAGGTTGGCCGCGAAGACCGCGACCGCCTCCTCCTCGGCTGCCTGCCACAGCCGGGTGCGCAGGTCCAGGCCGAGGTGCACGAGGATGCGGGTACGCCAGGCCCAGCGCACCGTGTCGAGCAGCCACCGGTCGCCGGACCGGCCCTGGTCGCCGACGCCGAACCGGGCCGCCACCTCGACCTCGTACTGGCTGGGTCCCGGCGCGGCGCCTTCGGCGGGCGGCTCCTGCGGCTCCAGGGTCAGCTCCAGTACGTCTTCCTTCTCGCCCCGGAACATCGCGAGGATGCGGTGCGAGGGCAGCTTGGTGAACGGCTCGGCGAAGTCGAAGTAGTCGGAGAACTTGGCGCCCGCCTCCTGCTTGCCGTCGCGTACCCGGGAGACCAGCCGGCCCCGCGACCACATCCGCTCGCGCAGCGACCCGATGAGGTCGGCGTCCTCGGCGAACCGCTCGACCAGGATGGCCCGCGCGCCGTCCAGCGCGGCCGCGGCGTCGGCCACGCCCTGGTCCGGGTCGACGAACGCCTCGGCGGCCACCCGCGGATCCTGGCCCGGATCGCTCCACAGCAGGTCGGCAAGGGGTTCGAGGCCGGCCTCCCGGGCGATCTGCGCCTTGGTGCGCCGCTTGGGCTTGTACGGCAGGTAGATGTCTTCCAGCCGGGCCTTGGCGTCGGCCTCCATGATCTGCGCGAGCAGCGCGTCGTCGAGCTTGCCCTGCGCCCGGATGGACTCGATGATCGCGGCGCGCCGCTCCTCCAGCTCCCGCAGGTAGCGCAGCCGCTCCTCCAGAGTGCGCAACTGCGCGTCGTCGAGCGTCCCGGTGACTTCCTTGCGGTAGCGGGCGACGAACGGCACCGTGGCGCCGCCGTCCAGCAGCTCCACGGCCGCGCCCACCTGCCCCTCGCGGACGCCCAACTCCTCCGCGATGCGCTGATGAATCGACTGAGCCATCGTCGTCACGATCCTGATCCGCCTTCTCCCAAAGTCCGGTCGCGGCAAGTTGGCATTCTGCCGTCAGCCGGCCGGCTTGTCGCGCCGCCGTGCCACCGGCGGTCCGCCGGGAATTCGACAGCTGCGTCGAGCATCACACGAGGACGTACCCGGCGAGGAGGTCGTACGTCGCGTGCGGGAGATGATGGCAGTCGCGGGGCTGAATGCGCGATCGCGAAGGACCTGTGTGGCTGTACACGGCACACAAATCCTTCGCGATCACTACGTTGTGAACTCCGTCACCGCCGGGAGGCGATCACTGCCGAACCGCGGTGCGTCAGGCGCACTCCTGGCAGATGTCCTCGCTGTCCCGGTGCACGGCGAGCTGGCTGCGATGGCGCACGAGGAAGCAGCGCGAGCAGCGGAACTCGTCCGTCCGCATCGGCACCACCGTGACCGTCAGCTCCTCGCCGGACAGGTCAGCTCCCGGCAGCTCGAAGCCCTCGGCCAACTCGGTCTCGTCGACGTCCAGCGCGGTGTCCTGCGCCGTGCGTCGCGCCTTGAGCTCCTCGAGGCTGTCTTCCCCGAGGTCCACGACAGGGCGGCGGGCCGCGTCATAGTCTGTGCTGGTCATTGATGTTCACCCTCCCGGCTTGGTCTGTGGTGTAGCGAACGCACAAGCCACGCCGTATGTTCCGGCCTCGCGAAGATCTTGTCCCGCGTCACCACGAGCGTACGGAAGAGGTCTCCGCCGTGATCTGTGTTTCCGCACACTGACCTGGCCATTCGTGAGCAACCGGTCGCGTTGCGGTGCCAGCGGTGGCACCGTGCCTGCTGTGGCCGGTTACTGCCACCGGTTACTGCCACCGGTTGCCGCCAGGAAACCGGGCCCGCAGGTCCACTGTGTACGGGACGTCCGCGGCGCCAGGGCTGGGACCGTAGGGTCAGTCCGCCGCGTACTGCAGACCGGTGGCCGACTCCAGGGTGCTGCTCATCGCGTGCAGCGAGACGGCCCATGTCAGATCTCCGACAACGCCGTCGGTCGCCACGTTGCCCCACTCCTGGAAGGCGCGCACCGACGCCAGCGCGTGCGGTCCGAACACCCCGTCGACACCCTGCGGCGTGACGCCCCACTGGCCGGCCGCGCCGTTGGTGAGCACCTGCTGCAGGCTCACCACCACGTTGCCCTTCGCGCCTTCCCACAGTGTGGGCATGGGCGCGCCGCCGGGCAGCGCCTGCCAGGTGTGCGGGCCCACGACTCCGTCGACCGCGAGGCCGGCCTGCTGCTGGAAGTCGCGCACGGCGGTGGCGGTCAGCGCACCGAACACGCCGTCCAGAGCCAACCCCAGATCGGGGGTACGCCGCAGCGCGCGCTGCAGCCTGCGGACCGCGCTGCCGACCGCGCCCTGGCTGATGGTCGGCTGCCCTGGGTTGGCCATTCACGTTCTCCTTCGCGGCGCTGGCGGGTGCTCCAGGAATAACGACGCGCTCGCGGCCGGACTCGGCCACATCCAGAAGGAGCACCTGTCCGAGACGCTGATACATGCATCACGGGCACCTCGCCGGTACTCCCTCCATCGAAGGATCACCACAGCACAGATGGGAGAGCGGTCATGTCGAACCCGACGGGCGCGGCAAGCCGGTACGTCGTGGTGCTCAGCGACGAGGTGCGCGGCGACCTCGGTGCGACGGCCGGCGCGCTGCGATCGATCGCGGGGGTGTCGACGATCGTGAGCACGCGCGACTTCCCGGTGAGCGCCCTGGACACGGGCCAGGCCGAGGCCGCCGGCGCGACGGTCTTCGCGGAACTCGGGATCGCCGTGGTGTCGATCGACCCCGACGCCGTGACCGCGATGTCCGCCGCCGCGGCGCGGGACCCGCGCATCGTGTCCGTGGAGCCGGAGCGCGTCTACTCGGTCATCACCGACACGGTCACCGCGCTCCCGCGCACCCAGGAGCGGTTCACCGACACCGGCGAGGCGACCTGGGGACTTTGCGCGACCCAGGCGGTGACGGCGGACCGGGACGGCCGCGGGATCCGGGTGGCCGTGCTGGACACCGGACTGGACCTCGGGCACCCCGACTTCACCGGGCGCACCGTCTTCGCGCACTCCTTCATCCCCGGTGCCACGGCCCAGGATGGGCACGGGCACGGGACCCACTGCGTCGGTACCTCGTGCGGCGGGTGGGCGGACACCGGGCGGCGGTACGGCGTCGCGCCCGCGGCCGACATCCTGGTGGGCAAGGTGCTCAGCGACCGGGGCTACGGTACGGACACCAGCGTCCTGGCCGGGATCAACTGGGCTGTCGCCAACCGTTGCCAGGTCATCTCCATGTCCCTGGGCGCCGACGCGCGGGACGTGTCCCCCGCGTACGAGACGGTCGGGCGGCGCGCGCTGGCCGCCGGTACCCTCGTCGTGGCCGCCGCCGGGAACAACGCGTCGCGGGCCTTCGGCGAGAACGGCTATGTCAGCACCCCGGCCAACAGCCCGTCCATCATGGCGGTCGCGGCCGTCGGCCCGCGCCTGGAGGTGGCCGAGTTCTCCGCCCGGTCCAACCCGGTGGTCGGCGGCAAGGTGGACCTGGCCGCCCCGGGCGTGGACGTGTACTCGTCGTGGACGCTGCCGCGCCGGTACCACATCGTCTCGGGCACCAGCATGGCCGCGCCGCACGTGGCCGGACTGGCCGCGCTGTGGTCGCAGGCCACCGGCGCGACCGGCACCGCCCTCTGGTCGACGCTGCGCCGCGTGGCGCGGCGCCTGCACCTCCCGCCCGCCGACACCGGCGCCGGCCTGGCCCAGGCACCCTTGTGACCCTCTGGGTCGGCCCCGGCTGACTCGGCCCTCGCGCCGCCGCCCGCAGACGGCCTGGCGGGAGGCAGCGCGGCGACCGGGTGCGGAGCCGTCTACCGGGGCGGCGACAGGCGCGCGCCCGGCGCGAGCGCAGCGAGCGCCGGCTACGCGGCACCGTGGGCGCTGAAGGTGCACCAGTTGACGTATGCGCCGGGGGCGGCGCGGTCCAGCGAGGCGCGGGCCTCGTGCAGGCCGTGCGCCAGGGTGCTGCCCCGCACCAGGCGCTCGTGCAGCGCGCGCATGAGGTCGACGGCCTGGACGTCGGGGATCGCGGCGATGCTCGCCACGATGCCCGCGGTGCCCCGGGCCAGCAGCGCGCTGACGAAGCCGAGCACCTCGTCGCCCGCGAAGCTGACGTCCGCTCCCGACTTGCACGAGGCGAGCACCATCCGGTGCGGGGCGACGCCGCGCGTCTCCAGCTCCTGCACGGTCAGCGGGCCGTCGCTCAAGATCAGCGAGGAGAACATGGGATTGTCCGCCCGCAGCCGGCCGTGGCAGGCGAGGTGGGCGAGGTCGGCGCCGCCGAGCAGCGCGGCGACCGCGTCGGCGGTGCTCTCCGGCGGGGCGATGACCGTCGCATGTGGATGAATGGTGGACAGCGCGGCGACCTCGGTGCTGGCGCCGGGCAGGTTGGGGCCGGCGACGAGGACCACCCGGCCGGTGTCGCCGGCGCGGTCGCGTACCGCCTCCCGGGTGCGCGCCCAGAACGTGGCCGAGGGTGCCAGGGACAGCGGCCCGCCGTGCAGTGCCGACCAGGGCACCCCGTGCAGCGGTCCGACCGGCACGACCACCAGCTCCGCGCCGGGCGCGATGCCCAGCGGGGCGAGCAGGAGCTCGCTCAGCCGGGAGATCCGCAGGTCGGCGCTGAGCCGGGCGCCGGCCAGCGTCTGGGCCGGGCGGGTCTGGGTGAGCCGGCGCAGCGCGAACAGCAGCGGCCGTACCTGCTCCTGGACGGCGGCGAGGCTGCCCAGCGGCACGATCCGGCTGCGCCTGGGCGCCACGACCACGGCCACCAGCCGGTCGCCGAGCGTCCCGTACTCCACCAGGACCCGGCCGTCGAGCAGCCGGCGCAGCGCGGACACGCCCACCGTGCCCCTCGCGGCGGTACCGGCGGCGTGACGTTGCCAGGCCGCGCGCCGGATCCGGTTCTCGATCGCGAGCTGCTTCGCGAGCAGCGGGCCGGGCACCCCGGCCTCCCGGTCGGACTGGTCGGACAGCACGTCCAGCTCGGCGTGCACCGCCCGCAGCGCGTCGAGGTCGTCCTTGATCTCGTCGAGGTCCGGCGGCTGCACGGTCAGCAGGCCGGCGGCACGGGTGCGCTCCATCCAGTCCAGCACCCGCGGCGGCGACCCGGCCCGCACCACCACCGCAAGCCCCATCTGGCCCAGCTCGGCGCCGTGCCCGGAGGCCAGGGCCCGCAGCTCGACCGAGGGCAGTGCGGTGCGGTGCCGGGCCAGGTCGGCCAGGCCCCGCCGGCAGTGCGCGAGCACCTCGCCGTCGCTGCGCCGCAGCTGGGCCGCGAGCGCGTTGGCCACCTGCCCGCGCAGCCGCACCAGGACGGGCGTGTCCCGGGCCAGGCCGGCGGCGTGGCGCAGCGTGTCGACGGCACGGCGGGTCCGGCCCAGGCTGGCCGCGATCCGGCCGGCGACGAGGTACGCCTGCACCGCCGTCGCCGACATGCCCAGCCGCTCCAGCGTGTCCGCGGCACGCCGCACCGCGCGCAGGTCGGCCGCGCTCGCGGTACCCGCGTGCAGCCGCGCCTCCGCCTCCACCAGTACCGCCCGGGCCCGCCACGCCGGCCGGCCCTGGCGGCCGAAGCTCTCCGCGGCGTCCCGTGCCGCGGCCTCGGCCGCCACGGCGTCGCCGGCCAGCAGCGCGAGCTGTGCCACCCGCAGCGCGGCCTCGGCACCCATCAGCGGCACCTCGCCGACCCGGAACTGCTCCTCGGCAGAGCGCGCGGCGGCGGTGGCTTCGGGGATCAGCCGGAGATCGATCAGCGCGTCGGCGTACTCCACGAAGTGCTCGCCGAGCGGCAGGCTCGCCGACTCGTACGCCTGGGCCGCCTCGGCGAACCGGCGCAGCCCCTCGGCCAGCCGGCCGGACTGCACGGTGACCCAGCCGAGGCTCTGCGCGACCGCCGCGACCGCGGCCGGGCCGTCGTCACCGGCCAGGCCGGCCGCCCGCTCCAGCCGCCGGGTCGCCTCGGCGTACCGGCCGTGCTGCGCCTCGATCAGGGCGAGGTTGTTGCCCGCGCGGACCTGGGTGCGCAGCGGGCTGTCCGGGTCGGCCAGCAGGTCCCGGTAGATCGCCGCCGCCTCGCCGAGGTGGCCGATGTTCTGGGCCAGCACGGCGCGCTGGAACGCCAGCTCGATCTGCCGGTCGGCGCCGGCGAACCCGGCCGCCGCGTCGAGGTCCCGCGCCGCGGCCGCCAGCCGGCCCAGCTCCTGGTTGACCACGGCGCGGCTCATCAGCACGTCGCCGAGCGCCTCGCGCAGCCCGTTTCGGCGGGCGATCCGGTGCGCCTCGTCCAGCAGCCGCTTGGCCTCGACGTCGGCGAGCCGGGACCGCTGGGCCCACGCGTACGCGCGCAGGGCGACGACGAGGGCTTCCGGATCATGCGCGCGCCGGGCACGTACGATCAGATCCGCGGCGGCCGGGCCGAACCGCTGCGGATCTGCCAGAACGTTCTCGTGGATACGTCGGGCATGTATCACGAGGTCTGCCCGCGTATCTATTTCAGTCAACGGATCATCTTCCGCCGCTCACACCGTTTCGCGAATATCCCGCGTTGGCGCGATGCTATCGCCCCCCGTCAAAGCACGAGGAGGTTCACATGAGGTTGGACGACGGTGCACCCCCCGGCGAGCCGTTCGAGGATGACTACCCCGGACACACGCACGACGAGAGCTGCGGCGAGCTGCACTGGGCGGTCCAGCGGCAGGTCGCCGAGCTGGCCCAGCGGCGCTACGAGCCCGCGGTGCGCCGCGACATCCTGGCCACCCTCCAGCGCCGCCGCACGGCCCGGGACGGTGAGGTGGTCCAGTTCGACGTGCTGCCGGTGGACGTGGGCTTCGACCACCTCCTGGTCAGCGGCGAGCTGCTGCTCGGCAGGTCGTCGTACGAGCAGGCCGGTGCCCGGGCACTGCTGGACTCGTTCGGGCTGGCGCAGGTGGACCTCGGCTGCGCCGAACTGGACGGCCGGGTCGTCCGGACGCGCAACCCGGACCTGCCCGGCGCCACCCTCGACGACGTGGCCCGGTCGCTGCGCCGGCGCGGGTACACCGCCTCGGTGGACCACATCGTCCCGCTCGCCCCGGTGATCAAGGGACTCGGCGGTGCCGAGCCGGCCACCGGCCCCGGCCCGTTCTCCCAGTACGGGCTGCGGTGCGAGGGTCCGCAGGCCCGGGTCGGGATCATCGACACCGGTATCAGCGCGGAGATCCGCGACGACCACTGGCTGGCCCGCGTTCCCCGCGACGGCAACATCGACCCGCTGGACGACCTGCCGACCCGCGACGGGTACCTCGACTTCGCCGCCGGGCACGGCACCTTCGTGTCCGGCATCATCGCGCAGGTCGCGCCGGGCGCCGACATCCGGGTGTACCGGGCGCTGGACGGCGACGGCATCGGCGGCGAGCGGCAGGTGGCCTGCGCGATGATCCGGGCGGTCAAGGACGACGGCTGCCAGATCCTCAACCTGTCGCTGGGCGGCCAGACGCCGGACACCGTGCCGCCGGTCGCGATCAGCGCGGCACTCGAAGTCATCAGCGAGATCGAGCAGGAGCGGGGACAGAAGGTGGTGATCGTCGCTGCCGCCGGCAACTACGCCGACAACACACCCTGCTGGCCGGCGGCGTTCCGCAAGGTCGTCTCGGTCGCCGCCCTCGGCCCCGACATGCAGCCCACCACCTGGTCCAGCCGGGGGTACTGGGTGACCTGCTCCACGATCGGGCAGGGGCTGCTCTCCACCTACGTCGAGGGGCAGGAGTCCGCGGCCGTCGACCCCGCCCCGGACGTCTTCCCCCGGGACGCCTGGGCGGTGTGGAACGGCACCTCGTTCGCCGCGCCACAGGTCGCCGGGGCCGTCGCGCGGATGGCCCAGGACCTTGGCATCACTCCCCACGAGGCGCTGGTCCGGCTGCTGCGTGCCGGCCGGCCCATTCCCGACTTCGGGCAGGCACTGCGGATCCTGCCCGGACTCTGACCGCCATGAACCCAGCTCCTGCCGCGCTCGCCCACCGGAGCGGGGGACCGCGCCCGAAAAGATCGCCCGGTTGTGTCGGGAAGTTGAGCGACAAGATCGCGGCGGTGTATCACCCTCGATCTCGGGCGACTCCTCAGTCGTGGGGACCGCACGTCCTGTCGGGCAGGGGCCTGCGGGTGAAGGGGGATGGCGTGCGTATGGCGAAGGCATCCGACTTACCAACGCTGGTCCGGGCGAGCGTCGACGGCGACGAGGAGGCGTGGAACGAGCTGGTGCGCCGGCACGCGCACCTCGTCATGGCCGTCACCCGGCAGTACCGCATCCCGCCGGCGGACGCGCAGGACATCAGCCAGACCGTGTGGCTGCGCCTGGTCGAGCATCTCGCGGACATCCGGGAGCCGGCCGCGATCTCCGGCTGGATCATCACCACGACGAAACACGAGTGCCTGCGCCTGCTGCGCTCCGGCGGCCGGACGGTTCCGGTTGACCCGCTCAACGGGCGGGTACTGGACCAGTCGGCGGCGGACGACGTGGACGGAGGACTGCTGGATGCCGAGCGGCACCAGGCGCTGCGGGACGGGCTCGCGGAGCTGGCACCGCAGCAGCGGGAGCTGCTGGTGCTGCTGGCGGCCGACCCACCGGCTCCGTACGCTGAGATCAGCCGGCGGCTGGGGATACCCATAGGAAGCATCGGACCGACCCGCAGCCGGATCCTGGAGAAGCTCCGCGCGACGAATGCGATCAGGACGTACCTGGAGGCGACGCGTGAAGCCGCCGCGAATGGAGGTGGACGGCATGCCCTCGCCGAACTGGAATGACGACGACGAGCTCATGGCCGACCTGCGCGCCGCGCTCACGGTACCGGCCGTCGACGAACAGGTCCTGACCGCCGCGCGCGGCGCCTTCGCCTGGCGTGGCATCGACGCCGACCTGGAGCTGATCGGGCTGCTGTACGACTCGCACCTCGACGTCGCGACCTCGGTGCGGGAGAGCCCCACGGAGTCGCCGCGCACGCTGGCGTTCCACGGCGACAACCTGGGTGTGGAGATCGAGCTGAACGACTCCGGCATCGAGGGCCAGCTCATCCCGGCGCAGCCGGGCCTCGTCACGCTGGTCACCGCCGACGGCCCGTACGCCGCCGTGCCCGCCGACGGGGTCGGCTGCTTCTCGTTCCCCAAGCCGCCGGGCGGACCCATCCGGCTGGAGTGCTCCACCGAGGCGGGCCGGTTCGTCACGGTCTGGATCACCGTCTGATCTGGCCCCGCCCTGCTACCGTCTGCCAGCAGGCGACGGTAGCAGGACAAGGGGGCCCGCCGTGGGACTGATGGACAAGCTCCGAGGCGAGCTGATCGACATCATCGAGTGGCTGGACGACAGCCGCGACACGATCGTCTGGCGCTTTCCGCGGTACGACAACGAGATCAAGATGGGTGCCCAGCTCGTCGTCCGGGAGTCCCAGACGGCGGTCTTCGTGAACGAGGGCAGCGTCGCCGACACCTACGGGCCCGGCACGTACACCCTGCAGACCGAGAACATGCCGATCCTGTCCACGCTGCGGGGCTGGAAGTACGGCTTCCACTCGCCGTTCAAGGCCGAGGTCTACTTCGTCAACACCCGCCAGTTCACCGACATGAAATGGGGCACCCAGAACCCCGTCATCGTGCGGGACGCCGAGTTCGGCATGGTGCGGCTGCGCGCCTTCGGCGCCTACTCGGTTCGCGTCGTCGACGCCACCAAGCTTCTTCGCGAGCTGGTCGGCACCGACCCGCAGTTCCGCACCGAGGAGGTGGAGGAGTACCTGCGGCAGACGATCGTCGGGCGGCTGGGCAGCGCGCTGGCCACGGCGCAGGTACCGATGCTCGACCTCGCGGCGCACCAGGACGCGATCGGGGCCAGGTTGGCCGGCGTGCTGACCGAGGAGCTGTCCGCGATCGGCATCGCGATCCCCAGGTTCATCATCGAGAACATCTCGGTGCCGCCCGAGGTGGAGGAGGCGCTGGACAAGCGCACCCAGATGGGCATCGTGGGCAACCTCGACCAGTACACGAAATTCCAGGCCGCCAACGCCCTGGAGGACGCGGCGAACAACCCCGGCGGCGCGGGCGAGGGCATCGGGCTGGGGCTGGGCATGGC
>JBBWZQ010000270.1:0-4803 GCA_039649115.1 Micromonosporaceae bacterium
GCCGCGCCGCCGGCCTGCTCCGGCCGCGGTACGCCCAGCAGGTGCGCCGCCTCGGCGAGGCTCGGCGTGACCAGGTCCGGCCGCAGCGCGGCGAAGCGGCGCAGGTCGTGTGCGTCCACGGCGAGCAGCGGCGGGCGGGGCCGGTACCGGCGCAGCAGGTCGAGCAGCTCGTCGGGGACCGCCCCGGTGCCGTAGTCGCAGACCAGCACCGCGTCGGGCGCCTCGGACAGCGCCTGGCCCGCGCGGGCCAGCAGCGCGTCGCGCGTCGACGGCGGGAGGGCACCGGTGTCGCCCTGGTCGAACCGGGCGACGATCTGGCCGCCGGCCATCAGCCGCCGCTTGGCGACGGTGCGCCGGCCGGGCGCCGGTACCAGGCGGTCCGCCACGCCAGCCGCGGCCAGCCGCTCGCGCAGCAGCGCGCCGTCCGGGTCCCCGCCGACCGGCGCGATCAGGCTCGCCACGGCGCCCAGCCCGGCCAGGTTCACCGCCGTGTTGGCCGCGCCGCCGGCGGCGTACCTGGTCTCGGCCAGATCCACCACGGCCAGCGGCGCCTCCCGGCACACCCGGTCGGCGCTGCCGGCGAGCCAGCCGTCGAGCATCGCGTCGCCGAGCACCAGCACCCGGCATCCCTGCCACGCCTCGACCAGATCGCTCAGTGTCGACATGTGCCTGCCGTACCCCTTCCCGCGCGTTCCAACCGCGTGTGGTCCGCGGCCGGACCGGGTACAGCCCGGGCATGTACGACATCGACAAGTTGCTCGACGACGTGTACGGCAGCCAGGAGCGGGTCACCCGCGACGTGATCCACCGGCGCGCGGTCGCGCTCGACCTGCCTGCCGACGTCATCGCGGCACTGGACACCCTGCCCGAGGGTGAGTACGCGCAGGACGAGGTCACCGAGGCGCTGGCGCAACTGGCCGGCCCGGGGACGGCGACGATGGGGGTACCCCCGGCGGAGCTGACCGACGCCGACCTGTGCCGGGAACTGGGCCACCTGCACGAGACCCGCGCCGACACGTTCCGGCACGGCTCGGCGCAGGCGCTGGCCCACCACGACGAGCGCACCGCACTGCTGGAGGACGAGTACCTGCGCCGGTTCCCGGATCGCGAGGTGGACCCGCTCCGGTTGCGGGCGGGTGCCCGTGGCGAGCGGTGATCGGCGCTCTGTGGACCGTCCTGCACAGACGGTCCGTCCTGCACAGACGGTCCACAGAGCGCGCGGTGCTCAGCCGACCAGGCGCTCCTCGGGTACCGGCTGCGGCAGCGCCGCCGGCTCCGGTACCGCCTGCTGCTCTGCTCCCCCGTTGGCTGCTCCCCCGTTGGCCGCGGCCGCGACGCCGCGGGCCTTGACCGAGCGCGAGCGGGGCGGCCGGTTCGTCATCCGCGGCGCCGCGACCGGGGACACCGGCGCCTGGTTGCGCATCACCGGCTCCGCCGGCTGCGCCGGCACCTGCGACACCGGCACCTGCGGCACCGGCCGGCCGATCTGGTCCGCCGGCACACCCCACCGCAGCAGGTACGCGTCGGCCAGTGTCCGGGCCGACACCTCGATGCTCTCCCCGGTCAGGCCGCACCACACCTGGACCAGTTCCACCGCCTCGTCCAGCGACATCCGGGGGCCGACCGTGCCGAGGCCGGCGGGCAGCGTGGGCATCTCGGTGCGCAGGTAATGGTGCGCGTAGACCCACGGGTACCAACTGTCGACGTACGGGACGAGCGGGCCTTTCGTACGGTCCACGAACTCCTGGATGGTTTCCACCGACCACCTCCTGCGGGCGACAACGACGGGCTCTCTACCCAGAACAACGACGCCGTACGCGGCAGGACGACGCTGTTTCACGTCTGCCGGCCGGGGTACCGGCGCAAGAGATGACGAGCTGGTTTAAAGCGACAAGGAGTACCGATGGCACAAAAGGCGCGCGACGGATGGCGGGCATCGTCGCGGCCGAGCCGGCCACCCGAAGCGCGATGAGCGTGGCCACGCATCGCGAGAGCGGTGGGCCGGGTGCCGGTGACCCTCCTCGCCTGGCCGGCCTCGTCGGCGCGCTCGTACACGCTTCGGCCAGCGGTCTCGCCGCCCGGGACGGCGGCCGCGTCCCGCGGCACCGCGGCGCCCGGCGGCGGCTGGCCGGCATCGGTCAGCGGTTCGGGCTGGCCGGACCGGGCCACCCGGAGGTGTCCGGTGCGGCCGAGGGCGACCTGGTCGACGCGGAGCGGGTGGCCCGCGCCGTCGTCGACCACTATCCCGGTACCGGCTACCCGGCGGTCGTGCTGGGCTCCGCGCACGGCTCCGCCGCCCACCTGGCGGTCGCCCTCGGCGCGCCCTGGCTGCCCGCCGCGTTCGACGTGAGCGTGGCCGGTGCGGCCAGCGGCTGGATGCAGGGCGCCGCGGCGGCGGCCCGCATCGTGTCCGGAAACCCCCAGGTGACCGTGCGGCAGGTGGACACGCCCGGCATCGCCGGCGGGACGGGAGCCGGGCGACCGGTCACGCTGTTCGTGCGCTGGCGGGACCTGCCGCCGGCGTACGCGAGGTTCCTGGACAGCCGGCTGCGGCCGGGCGGCGCGGTCCTGCTCGCGCGCGACTCCGGCGCCTGGGCCAGCGGGCACAGCGCCCAGGCCATCAACCCCGAATTCGTGGAGGGCATCCGGCAGTGGGCGGCGGGCCGCGACCATCCGCTCTACCGGGTGATGTTCAGCCGGCCGGACGTGCTCAGCGCGGCCGTCGCCGACCTGTACCGCCGGTGGCTGCGCGCCGCGGGCAAGACCGGCGGGCGGCTGGTCGTCGAGTGCGGCCGGCTGCTGGACCCGTGGCAGGTGATCCGGACCGGCATGGTGCCGTACTGGCTGGCCGCGCCGAGCCGGTACGCGGTGGGCGAACTGCACTGGTGGCTGGCGGGCAGCCAACCCTTCACCCAGATCGACGTGCTGGTCGAACCGCCCGGCGCACCGCGCGACGACCTAGCCGGCGTGGAACTGGCCAGCCCGACCGACTTCGTGGCGGCGGCCGGGTTCGCCAGGATCCGGGGCAGTGTCGACGCGCGGTGCGTCCGCGAGTACCCGCACGGGCAGGTACCGGCCTGGCGGGCCAGCGAGGTGCTCCGCCGCCTCCCGTACGACCTGCCCGTACCGCCCCGGCTCGGGGTACCCGAGGCGGTCGCGATGCTCGGCGAGACGACCGAGGTCAGCGCGATGATCGTGCATTGATCCGGTCAGTTGAGCGGCAGGCTCGCCCAGACGACCTTGCCGTCGCGCGTGGGAACGGCGCCGTAGCTCGTCGCCAGCGCCTCCACCACCAGCAGGCCGCGCCCGTGGTCCTCGTCCGACTCGGGGGTGCGCGGCCGGGGCAGGCGGGCGCAGCCGTCGTGCACCGCGATGTGCAGGTACCGCGGGCGGGCGAGCGTCAGCACCAGGTCGATCGGGGTGCCCGCGTGCTGCACGGCGTTGCCGACGAGTTCGGTGACGATCTGCGCCGCCGGCCCGGCGATCCCGGCCAGGCCCCACCGGTCGCACGCGCGCACCGCGATCCAGCGTCCGACCGGGATCGACGCCGGCACCGGCGCCAGCCGCTGCGACACGCACCCCAGGCCACCCGGGTGGCGTACCGTCCGGCGCGCCTCGGCCATGGTGGCACGCACCGGCAGCAACCGGTCGACTCCCAGCCGGCGCAGCAGGCCGCGCAGGTGCGGCGACGGCCGGGCGAGGACGATCACGCTGTCCGGGCAGGCCGCCGCCCACCGCACGAGGACGTTGAAGATGACAAGGCACTCATGGTCCCTGACACGCAGCGAGTCCACCTCGACAATCACCCCGGCCGGCTGTTCTGCCACGCATTTGAGCAGGGCGTCCCGCAGATGCGAGACGGTCGCGCGGCTCAGCTCGCCGGCGACTCGTAACGCGATGTAGTCCGGATCTCCTCCGACAAGGCGTCTGGACGCGGTCAGCCTCATCACGCCACAGCCTTTCCCCAGACCAGGTGGCCTCAACCGCAAATATCTGTGACAACTGTGTCGGTTATCCGACACTACAGAGAGTGATTTAAAAACTTCTGTCCGTTTACGTTTCATTACCTACCCCCTGGGGCATGGGCGCATCGCCGGGAAGGCGTCCGGGAGAGGGGGTCGGTCCTCGTGACCGTTTTCCGGGTCAGGCACGTGCGCCAGGCGGACCGGATCGATGTGGTGGAGGTCGGTGGCGACCTCGACGCGTCGGTCGCGCCGCGACTCGCCGCGGTGCTCGACGGGCTGCCGCGCGACAGCGCCGGCGTCGTCGTGGACCTCGACACCGCGACGCTCATCGACGCCAACGCCGTGGCGTTGCTCCTGCGCGCCGCGCGGACGCACCGCGAGCGCGGCGTGGAGCTGCGGGTGGCCGGGGCGGGCGGGCCGGTCCTGCAGGTCCTGGAGGTGGTCGGCGTCGCCAAGTCGCTGGGCGCCTACCTCGCGCGCGACGAGGCGCTCGCCGCGGTCACGGGGGCCGCGGCGAGCGAGCCCGCGGCTGGTGGGGTCGTGGCAGGCGAGGTCGCGGCGGGCAAGGTCGG
Source organism: Micromonosporaceae bacterium (assembly GCA_039649115.1). Lineage (GTDB taxonomy): Bacteria > Actinomycetota > Actinomycetes > Mycobacteriales > Micromonosporaceae > DATEJJ01. Next base: position 4,538 of record JBBWZQ010000270.1, read on the forward strand.
GGCAGGCGAGGTCGCGGCGGGCGAGGTCGGGGCAGGCGAGGTCGGGGCAGGCGGGGCGCCGCCGGAGGAGGTGGCGGCGGAGGAGACCGGCGCGCGGGAGCGGGGGGACGGCGTCCGCGCCGCCGCGCTCGCCGAGGGGGTGCACGAGCTGCTGCACGCCGCGCAGGCGCTGCCGCCGGGCGACCCGCGCCGCCTCTCGCTGCGGGAGCGGGCGGTGGAGCAGGCGCTGCCGTACGCGCGCAAGCTCGCCGCCCGGTACCGGTTCC
>JBBWZQ010000275.1:0-11910 GCA_039649115.1 Micromonosporaceae bacterium
GGCCGCAGCGGCCGCCGGGCCGCCGCCACCGGAGCCGCCGGTGCAGCCGGGCAGGGCCGGCGCGGCCGTGGCGGCCATGCCGCCGAGGGCGGCGCGGCGCAGCAGCGCGCGCCGGCTGAGGTGGAAGGACGGTGAGGGCAGGGAGCCAGTCACCCGCCCCCACCGCCAAGACGGGGGTCGATCAGCCGGTCGTGCACGATGAGCCGTTGAGGACGAACGCGGCCGGCTTTGTGTTAGTACCCGAATACGTGGCGTTGAACCCGAGCGAGAGCGACGCGCCGGGCGGCAGCGACCCGTTGTACGACAGGCTCGCCGCCGTCACCGCCCGGCCGCTCTGCGTCCAGGTCGCCGACCAGCCCTGGCTGATCGTCTGGTTGCCGGCGAAGCTGAACTGCAGGTTCCACCCGTTGATCGCGGCCGTACCGGTGTTGGCGATCGTCATGCTGGTGGTGAAGCCGGCGCCCCAGTCGTTCTGCAGGGCGTAGGTGACCCTGCAGGCCGCACCCGGGCCCGCCGACGGCGACGTCGACGGGGACGGTGCCGCCGAAGGAGACGGGGACGGTGCCGCCGAAGGAGAGGCGGAGGCCGGCGCCGAGGGGGAGGCCGAGGGCGAGGCCGAGGGGGAGGGGGAGGGGGACGGCTGCGCCCCGGGAAGGGTGCCCCACACCTGGGTGGTACCGGCGTGGAGCGTGATGTTGGCGGCGTTCACCGGGGTCGCCCCGGCCGTGCCCGGCAGGCCCTGGAACGACCAGTCCTTCGTGTAGTCGTGTGCGGCCGGGAAGGTGAGCCGGAACTGGCTCTCCCGGCGGAACTCCGACTGGCCCGAGGGCTGGATCGAGGTGCCGGTGCAGTCGACGGTCACGTAGTACACGCTGCCGGCGAACAGGGTCGGCCCGGTCGGCGCCTGGCACTGGTTGTACGCCGTGGTGAGCTGCACCTGGCTGGGGCTCTCGCCCGGGTCGAGAGTGAAGTAGTACCGCAGCGAGCCGTCGGTCAGCTTGCGGGCCGGCCAGGCGGACTGGTTCTTCACCAGCGTCTTGATCTCGATGAAGTTGGTGCCGATCGTGTTCGGCGCGGCCTGGACGTACATCTCCGGGCCGTCCGGCTTCTCCCGCACCGGGAAGTTGGCCAGCGGCGTGCCGCCGTACTCGTTGGTCAGCTCGGCCAGGGCCCCCGAGAACAGCGCGTTGTAGTCCAGCGCGCCCTCGTTCTGCTGGAAGTTGTTGCGGTCGTCGCTGAACGCGTCGCCGCCCGCGGAGTTCGGCCCGCCCACCAGTTCGCCGATGGCGGTGTGCCGGTTGGCCGCGGGCTCGTTGATGTTGTTGCTCCACGAGCCGTGCGCGCCGCGGCTGTGCGGGTTGCGCGGCCAGGCGGTGTTCTTGCCGCCGTCGGTGAAGCCGACCTGGTAGCTCAGGTGGTTGGGGTTGTCGCCGAGGATGTAGTTGACCTGCCGCACGCCGAAGTCGTGGTACGCCTTGGCCCTGGTCGCGTCCCGGCCCTGCGCGGTGAGCCAGTTGCTGAATTCCAGCGCCAGGAAGGCGGCATTGGCCGCGTATCGCGCGGTGCCCCAGACGTCCACGACGGCCTCGCCACCGGGGGTGAAGTTGGCGTGGCTGCCGTTGACGGAGGTGCTGGCGAACCAGTCGAGGTTGCGCTCGGCGTCGTCGATGTACTGCTGCTGTCCGGTCAGTTCCGCCATCAGGACGTAGGCGCCGTAGGACTTGTCGTCCCAGTTGATCGTCCACGCGTACTCGGGCGTGGTGGTCTGGTTGACCTTGGGCATCTGCGCGTAGTAAGTCTGCGCCTTGGTCAGGTAGGCGGCCTCGCCGGTGGCCCGGTACAGCCAGATCGCGCCCCACGTCAGCTCGTCCATGTACCCGGACCACGAGTTGTAGAAGCCGGACGCGGCGCTGATGCAGGCGTCGTACTTGCCGCGGAAGCCGTCGGCGAAGTCGTACAGCGACCGGGCGTGGCTGAGCAGGGTGGCCGCGTAGGTCGGGTCGCTGGCCTTGAACAGGATGGCCGAGGCGGCCAGCGCGGCGGCAGACTCGCCGGTGAGGTCCGAGCCGGGGCACGACTCCGTCACCGCGTAGGACGGTCGCGGCGAAGGATTGACCTCGGGTGGTCCCCAGAAGGCGTGGTCTGACCCGCCGTCGCCGACCTGGCCATAGAACACATGCGCGGAGGGGTGGGCCTTGACGATGAAGTCGTCGCCCCAGCGCAGGTTGCGCAGCAGGTACTGGCTCTGGGCCGACCTGGTGTAGCCGGCGGCGTTCGCGAGGCCGCCCCAGGCGAGCGTGGTCATCGAGGCGGCCGCCGGGAAGCCGAACTTCACCTCGTCGCCGGCGTCGTGGTAGCCGCCGGTGAGGTCCAGGTTGTGGTCCGCGCCGTCGGTGAGGTCGGAGTCTCCCCGCCAGGAGACCCGGTTGTCGGCGGGCAACCTGCCCGAGCGCTGCGACTCGTAGAACAGCATCGACGCCTGCAGCGCCTCGGCATAGTTGAACTCGCCGGTCGGTGCGGGCGCCGCGTTGGCGGAGGGAGCCAGGGTGGCGATGGTCGCCGCACTCGCGACGAGCAGTGCTCCGGCGGTGGCCAGGCGGCCCAGTCGCGGCAACCGGGCGGGGCTGGGGCGCCGCATCCGAAGGGCGGTCATCCGGTCTCTCCTGGCGTCATCAAGGGGATCAGGGCTGCGCGAGTCCACCTCGAGCGGATCAAGGCTGCGGCAGTCCACCGATCGGGACTTCGGGGTGACTGTCCGATCGATAGACTGTCGTTCATGACGGCGTACCGTGGGGACGGGGAGGGCAATCCCCGTCCCCACGGGCTGTTCCGATGGCCCACCACGCGTGGCTGGCAGCTCGGCGTGGCGTGGCCTGGTGCGGGAGCCGGCGCATCGCAGTGGTTCTGGCGACCACCTCCTTCCGCGCCTCTGCTGTGGAGCGTCCGGCGGCGGTGTCCGGGCTGGCCCGCCGCCGGCCACGAGGCTCTCCGTCCGGGTGGACGGGTTTGAACCTATCCATTCACGTCGATGGGAGCGCTTCCATCGATGTTGGTTGTGGACTGTAGTCCCCGTTTCGGATTTGTAAAAGACCCCTAGCAAGATCGAAATCTCGTGTTACGGGTAGATGAACGCGCGACGCACCGTCGATACGTTGATGAGCAGCGCGGAGATAGTCGTACCCATCGACAAACTTGTCTAAAACCAGGTCGGTCGCGTGCTGGGCCTGACGACCTTGCCATGGGAGCGTTTCCATGTGACGATGACGAGGTAAATTCGCGTGAGCCGATGCAACACAGCGCGACGCCGATGGGCACCCAACGTTTCGCTCGGGACGGTGTCGTGCGCTAGGGCTGTGCCGCCGCCGAGCCGCAGGTCCTATGTGCACCGCTACCACCCCCTCACCCCGCTTTGTGGCGTCACAGCGCGCAGCCGTCCCCGGAGGGCCGCCCTCGGACTTGCCACGCCGTCCAAGGAGTGCTCTCGCATGAGTTTCTCGACCGACAATCTGGCCCTCTCCCGGTCCCGCAAGCTCCCCGCTGGCTGAGCCTCTCGTGGCAACCGCGTCATGGACGGCGAACCGACGCCGGTTCTGCCCGCGCCGAGCGCTGATCGACACCAGTGACACCCGTTCGCCCGGCCGCTGCCGTCGTCCCGCGACGATCTCGGCCGGACGCTTCCACCCCTATTAGGAGGGTTCGCATGTCCCGCATGTCCCGCAGAAGGTTCGTCGCCACCGTGGGTGGTGCGGTGGCCGGACTCGCGGTCGGATCGAAGATCGTGGCGACCACGACCAACGCGGAAGCCGCGACCGATGCCTACGCGCAGAAGTTCCTGGACCAGTACGCCAAGATGAAGAGTTCGGCCAACGGGTACTTCAGCCCCGCGGGGGTGCCTTACCACTCTGTCGAGACGCTGATGGTCGAGGCCCCGGACCACGGGCACCAGACCACCTCGGAGGCGTTCAGCTACTGGATGTGGCTGGAGGCAACCTACGGCCGGGTGACCGGCGACTGGGCGCCGTTCAACAACGCGTGGGCCGCGGCCGAGAAGTTCATCATCCCGACGCACACCGACCAGCCGAGCAACGACTCGTACAACCCGAGCGCGCCGGCCACCTACGCTCCCGAGTGGCCGGACCCCAGCAGCTACCCCAGCCCGCTCAACAGTGCAGTGTCGGTCGGCCAGGACCCGATCGCGGCCGAGCTCCGGTCGGCGTACGGCACCTCCGACATGTACGGCATGCACTGGCTGCTCGACGTGGACAACGTCTACGGGTACGGGAACACGGCCGGTACCGGCGCCGAGAACGGCCCGACCGCGCCCGGCCCGTGCTACATCAACAGCTACCAGCGCGGTTCGCAGGAGTCGGTGTGGGAGACGATCCCGCAGCCGTGTACCGACCTGATGAAGTACGGCGGACCCAACGGATACCTGGATCTGTTCGTCAAGGACAGCAGCTACGCGCAGCAGTGGAAGTTCACCAACGCGCCGGACGCCGACGCGCGGGCCATCCAGGCGGCGTACTGGGCGTTGCGGTGGGCGTCGGCGCAGGGCAACGCGGGCGCCGTCTCGGCGTCGGTGGCCAAGGCCGCGAAGATGGGCGACTACCTGCGTTACGGGATGTTCGACAAGTACTTCAAGCAGATCGGCAACTGCACCAGCCCCACCAGTTGCCCGGCCGGTACCGGCCGTTCCGCACAGCACTACCTGCTCGGCTGGTACTACGCCTGGGGCGGTGCCGAGCCGGGCGGCGGCTGGGCCTGGCGCATCGGTGACGGTGCCGCGCACCACGGGTACCAGAACCCGGTGGCCGCGTGGGCGCTGGCCACGATCGGCTCGATGGCACCGAAGTCGACGACCGGCAAGTCGGACTGGGCCACCAGCCTGAGCCGGCAGATCGAGTTCCTGCAGTGGCTGCAGTCGCCACAGGGCGCGATCGCCGGTGGCGCCACGAACAGCTGGGACGGCCAGTACGGCACGCCGCCGGCCGGCACGCCGACGTTCCACGGCATGTTCTTCGACGTCCAGCCGGTCTACCACGACCCGCCGAGCAACAACTGGTTCGGCATGCAGGTGTGGGCCATGGAGCGCTGGGCCGAGTACTACTACCTGACCAAGGACGCCAAGGTCAAGCCGATCCTGGACAAGTGGATCGCCTGGGTCTCCGCGAACACCACGGTCGGCACCGGTGGCGCCTTCTCGATCCCGTCCACCCTGAACTGGACCGGGCAGCCGGACACCTGGAACCCGGCCAGCCCGGGCGCCAACGCCGGTCTCACCGTCCGCATCGTGGATTCCGGTACGGACGTGGGCGTGGCCGGGGGACTCATCAAGGCACTGCTCTACTACGCGGCGGCCACGGCCAACACCGCCGCGCAGACACTGGGCAAGAACCTGCTGGACGCGGTGTCGCTGCACACCGACACCAGGGGCATCGCGATCGCCGAGACCCGCGCCGACTACAGCCGCTTCAACGGCACCGTGTTCGTGCCGGCCGGCTTCACCGGCAAGATGCCCAACGGCGACACCATCGCCCCCGGCGCAACCTTCCTGTCCATCCGGTCCTTCCTGCGCAACGACCCGGACTTCGCGAAGGTCCAGGCCTACCTCGCCGGTGGCGCGGCACCGTCCTTCACGTACCACCGGTTCTGGGCGCAGGCCGACATCGCGATGGCGTTGGCCCTGTACTCCGAGCTGTTCCTCGGCGGGAGCAGCGCCAGCCCGTCGGCCGTGGCCTCCGCGACCGCGTCGGCCACCGCCTCGGCGTCGGCCGGCCCGTCCCCGTCGCAGACCACCAGCCCGGCGCCGAGCCCGTCCACCGGCGGCGGGGCGCTCAGCGCCGCGTACAGCGTGCAGAGCCAGTGGAGCAACGGGTTCGTCGGACAGGTCACCATCACCAACAACACCGCCGCGACGATCCACGCCTGGCGAGTCACGTGGTCGTTCGGCGGCAACCAGCAGATCACCAACTCGTGGAACAGCACGCTCGCGCAGTCCGGCACCGGCGTCAGCGCGACCAACGCGAGCTACAACGGCACTCTCGCGCCGGGCACCTCGACCAGCTTCGGGTTCCAGGCCACCTACAGCGGTGCCAACGGCATACCCGCGGTCACCGCGTCCGGCAGCTGACCGCGCCGCTCTTCCCCAACGGCTGAGGCCACACGGAACAGCCGGGCGGGAGCGCTGTAAGGGGGACCGGGTGGGCGGGCAACCGCCCACCCGGTCTCTGTCTTCGGGCGATCCCCATTTGGGTACGCTGCGGGCATGGTGGGGTTGGAGCTCGTCGAGGAGGCGGTCGCGCTGCTGCGCCGGGGCAGGCCGCCGCGGGGCTTCTTCTTCGACTTCGACGGCGTGCTGGCGCCGATCCAGGACGATCCCGAGGCCGCCACGCCCGACCCGGCCCTGCTGGAGGCGCTGTACCAGCTCGCCGCGCACACCCGCCGCGTGGCGGTGGTGTCCGCCCGCCCGGTCTCGTTCCTCGCCCGGCACATCGCCGACCGCCGGCACGTGACCCTGTTCGGCCTGTACGGGTTGGAGCGGCGGGACGTGGGCCGGGAGCCGATCACCGACCCCGACGCGCAGCGGTGGGAGCCGCTCGTGCACGAGCTGGCCGGCCAGGCCCGCGGGCAGCTGCCCGCGCAGGTGCGCGTGGAGGACAAGCGGCTGTCCGTGGCGCTGCACTACCGGGAGGCGCCGGACCTGCGCGAGGAGGTCGAGCGCTGGGCGCGGCGCACCGCGTCGGCGACCGGGCTGCAGCAGATCGTCGGGCGGATGGTGGTTGAGCTGCGCCCGCCCGGGCATGACAAGGGGACGGTGATCGAGGAGCAGGCCGCACCCCTGCGCTCCGCGTGGTACTTCGGGGACGACGTGTCCGACCTGGAGGCGTTCGCCGCGCTGGACCGGCGGGCCGCCCGCGATCCGCGGTTCGTGGGCGTGCGGGTGGCGCTGCCCAACCCGGAGACCGGAGCCGCGCTGCGGGGCGCGGCCGACCTGCGGGTCGGGTCGCCGGCGGAGCTGCGGGGCGTGCTGGCGGCGCTGTGCGACGAGCTGTCGGGCCTGGGACGGGGAGCGTAGCGCCATGCCGGAGTTGACGGTCTACGGGGCGCCCTGGTGCCCGGACTGCAAGCGGGCGAAGCGGTTCCTCGCGGAGCACCGGGTGCCGTACCGGTGGATCGACATCGACCAGGACCCGGACGGCCTCGCGTACGTGGAGCGGCTGCAGGACGGCGGCCGTACCATTCCCACGATCGCCTTCCCGGACGGCAGCCACCTGCTCGAACCCGGCAACGACGAGCTCGCGGCGAAGTTGGGTCTGCGGCTGGCGGCCGAGCGCGAATGCTACGACCTGGTGATCGTGGGAGGCGGGCCGGCCGGGCTGGCCGCGGCGATCTACGCGGCCCGCGAGGGAATCGACGCGCTGGTCGTGGACAAGGCGGGGCTGGGCGGGCAGGCCGGCGTCACCGAGAAGATCGACAACTACCCGGGCTTCCCGGACGGGATCGGCGGCGGGGACCTGGCCGAACGGTTCATCGCCCAGGCGCGCCGGTACGGGGTCGAGTTGCTGTCCGCGGTGGAGGTGGCCCGGCTGGCGGCGGAGGACGGCTGCGTCACGGTGACCTTCGGCTCCGGCCAGCAGGTCACCGCGCCCGCGGTACTGGTCGGGACCGGCTCGGCGTACCGGCGGCTCGGGGTACCGGGGGAGGACGACCTCATCGGCGCCGGGGTGCACTTCTGTGCCACCTGCGACGGTCCGTTCTACCAGGGCGCGGAGGAGCTGCTGGTGATCGGCGGCGGCAACTCCGGGCTGGAGGAGGGGCTGTTCCTCGCGCAGTTCGCCCAGCGGATCCGGATCGTCGAGCACGCGCCCACCCTGAAGGCCTCGAAGCTGTTGCAGGACAAGGTGCGCCACCACAAGCAGTTCACCGTGCACCTGAACACCGACATCACCGGGATGGCCGGCTCCGGCGGGAAGCTGACCGAGGTGACCGCGACCGACCGGGCGACGGGCGAGGAGTACCGGTGGCACCCGGACGCCGCGTTCGTCTTCATCGGGCTGACCCCGAACACCGGGTGGCTGGGCGGCACCGTGCGGCTGGACCGGTGGGGCTTCGTGGACACCGACGACGCGTTCGCCACCTCGATGCCGGGCGTGTTCGCGGCGGGTGACGTGCGCGCCAAGTCGACCAAGCAGCTGGGCGCCGCCGTGGGCGAGGGGATCGCCGCGCTCATCGCGATCCGCAGCTTCCTGCAGCGCCGCAGCGACCTGCCCACGGTCGACGTCAACGCCTGAGTCGTCAGTCAGGTTCCGGGTCGGATGCGCCCGGCCGGCGGTCCACCGGGCGCAGCGGGTGCATCGGGCGGTTGGGCCAGTCGCGGTCGCCGCTCCACGGCGCCGGTACCGCGTCGACGACGCGGGCCAGCGCGTACCCGATGGCCTCGTAGTTGACCCGCCAGCCGTGGAAGTGCGGCCAGGACTCGGCCGCGCTGCGCTCCATCAGGAAGCCCGCGTCCCGCACGTGCTCGACCGCGGCGGCGTACTCCTCGAAGGTCAACTGGACCGGTGCGTCGGGCATCGGGTCGGCGTCGAACGGGATGCCGGTCACCCGGGCGATGTCGCGCAGCCCGGTGAAGCCGGCCCGCAGCATCAGCCGGGCACTGCGCACGTGGTCGCCGGTGGGCACGAGCGACACGTGCATGGCCGCCGCGTCCATCACGGCGAGCAGTGACAGGACCCAGCTTCGGTACGGCCGCGGCGAGCGGAAGGACAGCAGCACCGGATAGTTGGCGTGGCTCTCCCCGATGTCGGCGGCCAGCCGCTCCCAGCGCTGGTACAGGCCGTGCAGTTCCTCGACGGTGCCGACCAGCGCCTGCCGTGCCAGCAGCTCCGGCCCCCAGGCGGGCTCGGCCGCCCGGCTCTGCAGCAGGGTCACCTCCACCTCGCGCCGGTTGTACGCGCCGTACAGGGTCGGCAGGTAGGCGATCTGCAGCGCGATGACCAGCGGTCCGGTCGCGGCGGCCAGGAAGTCGAAGGCGGTCAGGTGCAGCCGCACGCTGGACGCGAAGCCGAGCGTGAACAGGCTGGAGCCCGCCTCCCGCAACGCGGGCAGCATGGGCAGCCCGGATATCGCGTGCAGCAGCAGCCCGTACCCGAGGAACAGGGTCACCAGCCACCAGGCCAGCATGCTGACCAGGATCAGCGGCGCGAGCCACGCCAGGGTGGCGTCCAGGGCCTCGTAGCTGCGCCGTGGCCGGGCGAGGGTGAGCAGCACCCCACGCCAGCCGCCCCACAGCATGCGGACCAGCATCGATCGCAGGCCCCGCGGCACGATCAGGCTGCGCAGCATGCTGGCCAGGGTGGTCACGACCAGCAGGGCGCCGAGGCAGCCGGAGATCCATCGCACGCCCGCCATCATCGCCGATGGCGTGCGGGTGCGGGCGTTCAACGCGAAAGGGGGTGCGAGATGACCGGCAACCGTCTCCGGGCGGGGCGTCAGAGGCGGCCGCCTGAGGCGGTGTCGGTGGAGATGCGTTGGGCGAAGTAGATCGGCACCACGGAGGCGACGATCAGCAGCGCGGCCACCACGTTGATGACGGGTGCCTGGTTCGGGCGGAACAGGTTGTCGAAGATCCACAGCGGCAGCGTCTGGACACCGGCCCCGGCCGTGAACGTGGTCACGATGATCTCGTCGAAGGACAGCGCGAAGGCGAGCAGGCCGCCGGCGAACAGGGCCGAGCGGATCAGCGGGAACGTGACGTACCGGAAGGTCTGGAACGTGCTGGCGCCCAGGTCCGCGGACGCCTCCTCGAAGCTGGACCCGCTGCGCCGCAGCCGCGCCAGCACGTTGTTGTACACCACCACGACGCAGAAGGTCGCGTGCCCGATGACCACGGACAGCAGGCCCTTGCCCACGCCCAGCGGTTCGACCACCGAGCGGAACGCGGTGTCCAGCGCGATGCCGGTGACGATGCCGGGCAGCGCGATCGGCAGGACCACCAGCAGGGACAGCGCCTCCCGCCCGAAGAACCGGTACCGCTGCACGGCGAACGCGATCATGGTGCCCAGGACCAGCGCCACCACGGTCGCGCCGAGTCCCGCCTTGACCGACGTCACCAGCGCGGCGCGGGCACCCGCGTTGTCCCAGGCCCGGGTCCACCACTCGGTCGTCCAGCGGGGCGGCGGCCAGGCGAAGGTGCGGTCCGCGTTGAACGAGTTGACCAGGACGACCGCGAGCGGGACGTACACGAATGCGAGGCCGAGGGCCATCGCACCGCGCATCAGCCACCGGGCCGCGGGGGAGAGTCTCACAGTTGCTCCAGGGCGCCGCTGCGGCGGATGGCCAGCAGGTAGATGACCATCACGACCACGGGGATGGTGGCCAGCGCCGCCGAGAACGGCAGGTTGTTGGCCGCGCCGATGTTCGCGTACACGAGGTTGCCGACGAGCTGGGTCTTGCCGCCGACGATCTGCACCGTGATGTAGTCGCCGAGGGACAGCGAGAACGTGAAGATCGAGCCGGCGGCCACGGCCGGTACCACCATCGGCAGCACGACCGACCGGAAGGTGCGGCCGGCCCGCGCGCCCAGGTCGGCCGACGCCTCGATCAGCGAGTCGGGCAGCCGGTCCAGCCCCGCGTAGATCGGCAGGATCATGTACGGCAGCCAGAGGTACGCGAGCACCAGGACGGTGGCCGCCAGCCCGTACCCGGGGCCGCGCCCGTTGCCGCCCAGCAGCCAGTCCACCACCCCGCCGTTGGCCAGCATCACCCGCCACGCGTACGCCTTGACGAGGTAGCTGGCCCACAGTGGCGTCAGGATGGCGATGACCAGCCAGTGCCGCCAGCGGGGCTTGGCGATCTTGGCCATGAAGAACGCCATCGGCAGCGCGATCACCGCGTCGATCACGGTGACCGCGGCCGCGACGCCGATGCTGCGCACGGTCACCGTGCGGTACACGGCTTCGGAGACGATGGTGCGGAAGTTGTCCAGGGTGGGCTGGCGCACCACGTCTCCGGTGAACGGGTCGACCGTCCAGAACGCGGACGCGAAGAGCACCGCGAGCGAGCCGAGGTACGCCACGACGAGCCACAGCAGCGGCGCGGACAGCAGCGCGGCCAGCCGGGCCCGGGGATGGCGGTGGAGCCAGGCCGTCAACCCTTGATCCCCGTCCATGCCTGAGTCCAGGCCGAGTAGTCCTTGCACGTGACGCCGGTGCGCCCGTCGAGGCACTGCGCCGTCGGCGTGGTCCAGTACCAGATCTTGCTGGCGTACGCCGCGTCGGCCGCGTGGTACGTGTCGCAGAAGGTCTTGTCGGAGGTGAACCCGCACGCCTTGCTGTTCGCCGGTGACTCGCCGAACCACTCCGCCACCTGCGCGTTCACCTCGGGCGAGACGATCCAGTTCAGCCACTGGTACGCGCAGTTGGGGTGCTTGCCCTTCGCCGCCACCATCCAGGTGTCCGACCACCCGGTCGCGCCTTCCGCGGGCACGGTCGACTCGAGCGGCGCGCCTTCGCCCTTGGCGAGGTTCACCGTGACCTGCCAGGCGGTTCCGACAACGGAGTCGGCGTTCTTCAACGACTGCGACTCTTTGAGGTAGTCCGACCAGTACTCGCTGACCAGCGGCCGCTGTTGCTTGAGCAGCGCCACCGCAGCTGCGAACTGCTTGTCGTCCAACGCGTACGGGTTCTTGATCCCGAGATCCGGTTGGTGCGCCTGGAGGTACAGCGCCGCGTCGGCGATGTAGATCGGCGAGTCGTAGGCGATGACTTTGCCTTTGTACGGTGAGTTCGCGTCGAACATCACCGACCATGAGTTCGGCGCCGGGGTCACTTTGTCCGTGCGCCAGGTGAGGACGTTCGCACCCCAGCCGTGCGGGATGCCATAGGCGACATTGCTGACGCTGTTCCACGA
>JBBWZQ010000302.1:0-2664 GCA_039649115.1 Micromonosporaceae bacterium
CGCCCACTTTCCGAAGACTGCGCCTACAGGTAGAGGCCGCTCACGCGGGCTCGGCGGTCGCGGCGGAAATCTCCGCTAAAGAGACGACAAGACGGGAGATCTGAGGAGGGTACGGTTTCAGGGCTGCGGTGATCACGCCGTGTACGCGGGTGGTCGCTGTCGACCTCAGTAGTACAGATAGAGGTGTTTGGTGCGAATCTCCATCCCGGACTCGCGTCCTGGCCGCGCTCGTGCCGCCGGGCTTCTCGCCGGCGCCGCCATCCTGGGGCCGCTGCTCGCCGCCCCCGCCGCCGTCGCAGCCCCCAGCCCGCCGCCGGGCAGCACGCCCCAGGTGATGGCGCAGGCCATCATCAGACCGAGCATCGTCTACCTGTCCACGACCTGGAAGGGCTGGGTCCGCTTCGCCAACGGCAACCTGCTGTCCAACAAGGCGTACCAGGTGACAACCAGTTGCTCCGGGTTCGTCGCCAACTCCACCGGCTACATCGTCACGGCCGGGCACTGCGTGGACAACCAGACCATGGAGGGCGGCAAGGGACTCATCATCGAGACCGCCATCCAGGCCGCCGTCGACGACGGCCGGATCACCGCGGCCGAGGCGAAGACCACGCTGCCGTACGGGAAGGCCAACTGGAAGGTGGAGGGCGCCGACAGCGGTGCACCGCCCGACCGCACGGTTTCCGTGTACCAGACCGTGGCCGCCTCGGGCATCACCCAGGTCCAGCCGATGACCGCGTCCGTAGTGGACTTCAAGTCGCTCGCCGAGGGCGACGCGGCACTGCTCAAGGTGGAGTCGCCGAACCCGATGCCGGCGCTTGAGGTCGCGCCGCAGGGCGCCGAGGACGGCGTGGACGTCATCTCCGCCGGGTACCCGGGCTCGGTCGAGGGCGTCACCGACTTCAAGCTGGAGACGTCATTCAAGGACGGCCGCATCTCCAGCCAACAGACGGTCAACGGGGTACCGTTCACCGAGATTTCCGCGGCCAACAGCCCCGGCATGTCGGGTGGTCCCACTGTGGACATACAAGGCCGGGTGCTCGGCACGGTGAGCTTCAAGAACAGTGGCGAGTCGCAGGCGTTCAACTTCATCACCGCGACGAGTACCGTTCAGGCGCTGTTGTCCCGCAACGCGGTGGACAACAAGCTGAACGCGACCGACCAGGCGTACCGGGCCGCGCTTTCCGACTACTTCACCGGCAGGTACCGGGAGGCGGTCAAGCAATTCGACACGGTGCTGCAGGCCGAACCCAACCACCAGCAGGCGCAACTGTACCGTGGCAAGGCGGCCGCGCTGCAGTCGACAGAACCGCAGCGATCTTCCGGTGTCGGACCGCTGGTGCTGGGCGGCGCGGTGCTGGTCCTGATCCTGGTCGCGGTCGTAGCGCTGGTGCTGGTGCTGCGTCGCAAGCACGCGACCGCGGCGGCGAGCGGCCCGATGCCAGCGCCCCTGGCCGCCGGCTGGCAACCGACGCAGCCGATGCCGCCGGCTTCCCCGGGGGCACCGGGACCGTATTGGGCACCCGCTCGCGCACCCATCGCCCCCGCGCCGGCTCCTGCGCCGATGATCCCGGCACCGCCCGCTCCCCGGGCGATTGTATCGGCGCATCCCGCGCCGGCACCGGCGCTGCCAATGCCTCCCGCCGCGGCCGTCCCCGTGTCGCCAGCGCCGGCCTCGAACGTGCCCATGCCGGCCTCGAACGTGGCCATGCCGCCAGCGCCGGCCTCGAACGGGGCCATGCCGCCAGCGCCGGCCTCGAACGTGGCCATGTCGCCAACGCCGGCCTCGGGCATTGTGTGTGCCAGCTGCGGCAGCCCGCAGCAGCCGGGCGCGGCATTCTGCTCGGCCTGCGGCCACCGCCTGATCGCTTCTCCGGTCGGCTGACCCAGCACTGCTGCGGCTCCCGGCGACCACCCGGCAATCCCAGCCGGCCGCCACCGCTGGTGCGGGACCTGCGCCGCTCGCCGCTCGACCCGCCCGCCGGCTGCGGGTCACGCGCCGCCACCACCGGCCGGCCCGGCGATGCCGCCGAGAATGTCAGCACGGTCGCCTAACATGACTTCGAATCCGGAACCGCGCCTCGATATGCGCCCGAGCCGCACGAGCAGGTGGTGGTCCCGGTCGGGATCGAAGCGGCGGAAGGGGGCCGGATGGCTGCATTCGTCTTCATCCACGGCGCCGGGGATGTCCTGATCTGCCGCGACGACCACCTGTTCCCTCCCGGTTTCCTCCGCCGCGTCGCCCGGGAGCGCCTCGGCATCACCCCCGACGAGATCGACGGCGGGCATACCCCCGCGCTGAGCCGCCCGCCCGAGCTGGCCGACCGCCTCGAGGCATACGCCGCCGGGCAGGGACTGATTCCTGCCGGTCACCGGCGCCCGAGCCGGCCAGCCGCGGGCTGACAGCCGGTGCCATCCACGATGGACGCCGACAACCCGCAGCGCCCGGGCCCCAGCGGCTACGACGCCGAACTGCGGCGACATAACGAGGTATTGCGCCGGGCATGCGGCATCCAGTACCGCGACCACGTCCTCGACATCGGATGCGGAACCGGGCAGACGACCCGGCAGGCCGCGCGCGCGGCCCGGGCGGGGAGTGCGCTCGGGGTCGACGTCTCCGCGCCCGCGATCAGGCGTGCCCGCGAGCTCGCCCGGGCGGAGGGGCTG
>JBBWZQ010000304.1:0-36178 GCA_039649115.1 Micromonosporaceae bacterium
AGCGGGGACACTGTGGACAGTCGCGACAGGGTGCGCCCGGCGAGCACCGCCACGGCCGGCGCGATGGGCAGCAGGTACTGGTATCCCTTGACGGGCCAGAGGGTGAAGAAGGCCAGCGGTACCGCGATCCAGCAGACCAGCAGCCGCTCCCGCCAGGTCCGCTCGCGGTAGAGCCAGACCAGGCCGGCCAGGGCGGCGACCACGACCGCGGGCCCGAGCGCGGACGGCAGGGTCTGGAAGTAGAAGGCCAGCCCGTGGTTGCCGCGCCGGAAGGCCTGCCACAGCAGGTAGTTCCGCCCGGTGGAGGCGCGGCCGGACAGCGACAGCACCAGCGGGAACGGCGCCGCGACCAGCAGCAGGGCGGCCAGCGCGAGCAGCAGGTGGGTCAGCCGCACCCGGATGGTCGGGGTGAGCGCGAAGAACGCGTACAGGCCGCCGATCAGCACCACGCTGGTCTCCTTGGCCAGCACGGTCACCCCCATCGTGGCGCCGGCGGCCAGCAGCCAGCGCAGCGCGGCCGACTCGGCGTAGCGGACCACGCAGTAGAGCACCACGGTGGCGCACAGCGCCATCAGGCCGTCCAGCAGCACCTGCCGGCTGACCACCACGTGGTACGGCATGACGGCCAGTACCGCGGCGGCCAGCAGGCCGGCGGTGCGCCCGTACACGCGGCTGCCCAGCAGGTAGGTGACGAGCACGGTGAGCACGCCGATGACGGCCGGTACCGCGCGGGCCGCCCACTCGGTCGGCGGATGGCCGTGCCCGGCCAGCGCGAGCAGCATCTGGAACAGCAGCGGATGCGCGCGGAAGACCGGGAACATCGCGCGCAGCGACTGGTCTCCGGCGATCGACGCGGCGGTGCCGGCGTACACCGCCTCGTCGCTGTTGAAGCCGATCCGGGTGAGCTGCCAGAACCTCAGGAAGGCGGCCACGCCTCCGATCGCGGCGAGCGGAGCGACCCGGACGAGCGTCCACCGCGCGTACCGGCGCAGCCGTACCGGCCAGCGTGCCGCCGCCGGCAGGGCCGCCCCGTCCAGCACCGTGGCGCTGATCTGGGCGGCGTCCGGTGTGCTCACGCCGCCTCCGGCGCCCGCTGGCCGGTCCAGCCGGGCCAGGCGTGCAGGGCGTTGCCGTCGCGCTGGAGCGGCACCGGGACCGACGCGGGTCGATTGTGGATCAGGTGGGGGATCTCGTCCGCCCAGCCGTAGGTGTCCGAGGCGATCACGCGGGTGCGGACGTGGGCGAGGAACCCGGCGAGGATGTCCCGTTCCCGGTCGCGCAGTTCGCGGTAGCCCAGCCCGTTGATGGTGATGGCGGGGGCGAGGTACTTGAACGGGGGGAAGCCGTACGCGTCGTCGGTGTTGACGATCATGCGGTGCAGGGTGGCGCCGGGGTCCAGGTCGTGGATGCGGGGGGTGCCGCGCTCGATGATGAACAGTTCCTGGACCTGGGTGCTGCGGCCCAGCCGGCACGGCACGAGGCGGTCCACTGTGTACTTGGGCGGTGGGACCAGGATCTGGGTGATCGCGTTGATGCCCATGATGGGCAGGTTGAACCGGCTGAGGGTCAGGGCCAGGGAGCGGCCGCCCTTGGAGTGCAGCCGGCTCTGGAACCGCAGCCGCCGCCATTCCTTCGGGGTCAGGTCCTGCGCCTGTACCGCGCGCAGGGTGTGCGCGCTGATGGTCAGCGGCTTCGGGAAGCAGGTGGCGGTGCCCTGCTCGTCGACCACGGTCATGTCGTCGGACAGGAACACGCCGCCGTGGTCGCGCAGCAGCCGCAGCACCGTCGCGGTCTTGCCGGTGTCGGTCAGCGCGGAGAGCATCACCCCGACGCCGTCGAGGCTCACGCACGCGGAGTGCAGCAGCATCCGGCCGCGGGAGACCATCACGAAGCGCAGCAGGGCCTCGATCACGTTGGTGTACACCACGTGCGGGGAGCGGGCCAGCAGCGGTCCGACCAGGATGCTGATGGGCTCGCCGAGTTCCACGCGGAAGTTGGCGCCGAGCCGGCCGAGGTGTTCCTCATAGCGCAGGGTGGCCACGTTGGCGTACTCGGTCATCGCCGCGCGCCGCCGCGGGAGCCGGGGTCCCACGTCGCCGACGCGCACCGCGATGTCCACGTCCGCGTCCGCCACCCACTGGGCCCGGAAGAATTCCAGCTCGGGCAGCAGGATCTGCGACCCGATCGTCACCACGCCCGCCACGTCGTACCGGTACCGCAGGTGGCTGTACCGCTTGCGGGTGGCCGGCAGCGGCGGGTCGCCGGCCGCCACGTCCACCAGCAGCCGCACCGGGTCCCGCTTGACCTCCCAGGCGGAGCCGTAGATCACCCGGTCGCTGACCAGGAACCGCACCAGGAACAGGGCGACCAGGGTGATGCCGTTCGCGACCAGGATGTGCGTGCCCGTCCACAGCAGGGCCTGGAAGACCGGCAGCCGCGCCAGCAGCAGCGCGTTGTTCATCAGGGCGAACCGGCCCGCTCGACCCAGCCGGGTCCCGTTGCCCCGGCCCCGGTAGACCAGGCCCTCGACGAGCAGGAAGTTCCAGGTGGTCGACGCCTGGGTGGCCAGCGCCGCGCCGAGCAGGTGGTTGAGCCCGAGCCGGTCGTAGCACAGCCACAGCGCCCCGGTGTTGACCACCACCCCGGACAGCCCGACCAGACCGAACAACACCATCCGCACCAGTTGCCGCACGCGCTCGCCCCGGGTGGCGGGCCGCCGGCGGACCTGCCCCACCAACCGCTGCCGGCGCAACCGGGCCAGGTGCCGCAGGTAGCGCAGCCCTTCGCGCAGCGACGCCTTGGACCGGCCCGCGTGCCGCGGCGCCATCTCGTACGTCATCTCCGCCACCCGCACGGACGGGTGGCGCACCAGGATCTCCAGCAACACCTTGAAGCCCACGGGATTGAGCCGGCCCGGGTCGACGGCCGCGGCCCGGAACGCGAACAACCCGCTCATCGGGTCGGTGACCGTGGCCAGCCGCCGGGGGAACAGCGCCTTCGCCAGGCGGGTCGCGGTGGACGACGTCGCGGTCCGCACCCCACTGCCCAACCCGGTCCCGGAACCCGCACCGGCGTACCGGGTGCCCACCACCACATCCACGTCATGCCGCATCGCGGTGCGCACCAAGCCGGCCGCCGCCTCCGGCGGATGCTGCAGATCCGCGTCCATCACCAGCACCCACTCGCCCCGCGCCAACCGCGCGCCGGCAACCACGGCACCCGACAACCCGCCCCGCCGCTGACCGACCTCCCGGTGCAGCAACCGCACCGGCACCGGACAGGTCGCCGCGTGCACCGCCAGCACCGCCGCCGTGTCGTCGTCACTGTCGTCGACCACCAGCACCTCGGCGCCGATCGGCAGGACCGCGGTGCCCAGCCGGGAAAGCAGCGGTGCCACGTTCGCCGTCTCATTGCGCGTCGGAACGATCACGGTCAGCCTCGGCGCGCGGTCCACACGGACGTCGTTCAGGTCGACAGCCATGCCCGAATCGGTGGACGACCGGGCGGTCTCACCGGATGCGAGCAAGGCGCGAGGTTCCCGGTGATTGGTCTCGGTTTTCGTGGCGACATCGGTCAAGGCATCCTCCGGAATGAGACACACGCCCGTCCGGGGCAGCAATCCGAACGGTAAGGGGTACAAGTGAAAGGGATACGCAAGAAAGGGAAATCTCGGCAATTTCTCATCGACCATCGACCATGGCGACGATATCGCAACTCGCGCCGTGCCCCGGTTGCGGAAACCGCACGACCATCCCACCGGCTGCATCTACAGCCTGAAGCTGCAGGCGAGATGCGGTCGCAGCGACACTCCTCTCCTCGATGAATTCTTTTTGGGGATCCGTGGATTTGACGGGTACGACCTAACCTCGTACGAATCCTAAATGGAGGCAACTCATCTGTCCACCAGCCGACAGCCAGGCAAACAGGAAGTAAACTCACAACTTCTTACGAGTAAATTGCCTCGTCATTAACCAACTCGACAAATACGGTCAAGGTCTCCTCGACTTTGTGTTTCCGAACCGTTTCCGGAACCGGCGGTCAATCGTGAACTCCCAGGTCGGACCGATGAATTCATCGAACTCCTCCACTCGGCACGAAATTGTCCGTTCGGGGGAGTCACCCACACGGTCGATCCGCCACCGAACAGGGGACGGCGTGCATCGTTCGGGCGAACGTGGGTAACCCGATGCGGTACGAGCGCAGCCGCCGTGGCGACCGCCGTCGTCGTGGTGAGCCGGGCGCATGGCAGTCGCCGCATCGGGTATGGCCGCCGGTGGAGGGGGTGCAGTGGACGCGGGACGCAACCAACGGCGGGCGGGCGATCCGCCGGCCGAAGACATCGCGGTACCCGACGAGGACCTGGTCGCGGAGACGCTGGAGGCGGTGGCCGCGGCGATCGCGGCGGTGCTGCCGGACGGCGAGGACGCACCCCGGCATCCTCGCCGTGAGATACCCGGAACACCACCTGAGACCGGGACCGGCCAGCCGGGAGTGGTGACGGCCGGCGACGGGACCACGCCGGTACCCCGCGGGCCGCAGGTGCCCGGGCCGCCGTCCGGCGAGCCGGCGCAACAGCCGCCGCCCGACCCCGGCTACGCGCTGGGCAGCGACGTGCCGATCGGGATCGGCGAGGATTCACCGATGAACGAGGGCAGCGAGGACACCGCCGCACCGCGGATCGACCCCACCGAACACCGCCTGGGCGACTGAGTCCTCACACCCCGAACGGGTACGTCTCGGCGAGTTCCCCCGCCTCCCAGCGCTGGGTGCGCTCCAGCGGTTCGAGGGCCCGGGTCTCGTCCACATGGATCAGTACGTCGAACTGGTCGGCCGGACGCGCGTCTTCCACGCTGTCGGGCAGCGCCGGCCGGACCCGCTTGCGCTGCGCCGGGCCGCCCCACTCGTCGGCGGCGGTGACGGTTCCGGTGTATGTGCTGAAGCCCACCAGCCGGCAGTCGTCGCCTGGATCGCGGCGCGCATGCTCGCTCCCGGGGCCAGGCCGTCGTCGACCAGGATGACCGTCCGGCCGGTCACCTGAGGCTCCGGCCGGCCTTCCCGGTAGGCCTGCTCCCGCCGCGCGAGCTCGCGACCCTCGCGTGCCGCCGCCTCCTGGATGACCTCCGGCCGGATGTGCAGCCCCCGGACGACGTCCTCGTTCACCACGACGACACCGCCGCTGGCGATGGCGCCCATGGCCAGTTCCTCGCGATCCGGCACGCCCAGCTTGCGCACCAGGAACACATCCAGCGGCGCGCCCAGCGCGTCGGCCACCTCGTACGCCACCGGAACGCCGCCGCGCGGCAGACCTGACACGACCACGTCCGGCCGGTTCCGGTAGTGCCGCAGCCGCGCGGCCAACACCCGCCCGGCGTCCCGCCGGTCAGCGAACAAGCGCTCGGCCATGGTTCCCCCGGTTGGCGTTTCCGCGTACTGTCGCGCCGCGACTACCCGGACCCGGTCCCGCCGAAACGACGGCGGCGCGAGGGAGTGTCCATGCCGGCACCGGCTTCGTCGACGGCGGCGTCCACCCGGTGGGCCAGCTCGACGTCCATTGTGGTCACTGCGCCGGCATTGGTGGTACGGACGGTCAGCGTGGCCGACCCGGCGCCGTCGCGGGCGATGCGCGGCCCGCGGCCGAGTTCGCGCTTGAGATCCGCCAGCCGCCCGAGCACCCGCTCCAGGTTCTCCGCCGGCAGCGCGATCGTCCGCACGAGTGCGCGGCGGTCCCCCGACCACAGCGGCAGCCCGGCCAGGGCGGCGCGCAGCTCGTCCTCGGTCAGCGGCGGCGTTCCCCCGTCGACACCCACGACGCCGCCACCGACCGGCAACGGCGCCAGCAACTCGCCGACGTAGCCCGGCAGGTCCACCGAGGCGACCAGTCCCGGGTCCTGGTCGCGCATGGTGCACAGGACCGCCTGCGCCTGGTACCGGGCCTCGTCGGGAGCGCGATGCACGATCGTGGCGACCTGGTCGAGGAAGTCGCCCAGGCCGTCCGGCCGGTACGGCACCCGGACCGCGTAGTCGTCCCGCAGTTCGGTGGGCACCCCGCGCAGGAAGCGGTCACGTTGCCCGGCCTCCAGCGCCCGCGCCAGTACCGTGACCGTCGCCTCGCACGCCAGCCGCGCCCGGTCGAAGTCGAGGTCCGTCAGCTCGCCCACCGCGCTGACGAAGTCCCGGTAGCGGATGCGCCCGTCCGTCGTGGCCGGCTGCGGACGGTGCCGGGGCCATTGCGCCTCAGGTCCCGGTGGCTGGC
Source organism: Micromonosporaceae bacterium (assembly GCA_039649115.1). Taxonomy (GTDB): domain Bacteria; phylum Actinomycetota; class Actinomycetes; order Mycobacteriales; family Micromonosporaceae; genus DATEJJ01. The sequence continues at coordinate 6,254 of JBBWZQ010000304.1, forward strand.
CCACATCGGGATCGCGGGGCATCGGCTTGCGGGTACCCGCCGGCGGCGGCCCCTCGCGGTGCGCGTGCTCCTCGTGTTCGCGTTGCTTGGAGGCGCCCAGCGTCACCCCGGCCCCGCTCGGCGCCTGGCCATCCTCCCGTGCCTGCCTGGCCCGCGCCCGGCGCCGCTGGTTGTCGCCTTCCTTCTGCTTGCCGCTCATGCCGACCCGCGCCACCTGACCGGCTCGACCGGTGCCCACACGGCCATCTTCATCATGCCGCCATGCTGCGGCGGACCGGGATGAACACCCGTCACCCGGCCGGGACGATTGGGCGGTCCCGCCGTGGCGTGTTTCGCCGTGCGGGCCCCGGGTAGCGACGGCGGGATGTGCGGACCGTCAAGAGGAGCCGACATGAAGTACGCACAGTTCATCGAGCGGGTCGCCGGACAGGCACAGGTCACGCTCGGGCAGGCGGAGGCGCTGACCACGGCGACGCTGCAGACGCTCGCCGAGCGCATCTCGGGCGGTGAGGCGAGGGACCTCGCCGCGCAACTGCCCAAGGAACTGCAGGGGCCGCTCGACAAGAAGCGGGAACCGGCAGAGGCGTTCGACGTCAACGAGTTCATCCGGCGGGTCAGCACGCGCGCGGGTACCGACCTGGACACCGCCGGCCGCGGGACCCGCTCGGTGTTCCAGACGCTCAACGCGGCGGTCACCACCGGCGAGTTCGAGGATGTGCTGTCGCAGTTGCCCAAGCAGTTCCGGGAGCTGATACCGGCGGTTGCCCGCCAGGGGTGACCGCTGGCCGCAGCCGCCCGGCCCGCGCCAGACGGGGTGTGTTGGCGTGGGCCGGGTCTGCGCCCGGCGGGTGGGGTGCGCCGGGTACACTGTGATCCGCGGGCTCGCTCAGTTCTGCCTCGGGCCACGTTCGACGTCGACCACCACGCGCCGCGGCCAGGTCCGCGCCGGGCAGGACGGCCCTTCCACGTTCGGAGACTTCATGGCGGCACGCCGCCTCGACACCACATCCGCGGCCACCGCCGCCACGTTCACCGACCTCGGCGTTCCTGCCGTGCTGACCAGGGCGCTCGCCGCGGCGGGCATCACCACGCCGCTGCCCATCCAGGCGACGACGCTGCCCGACACGCTGGCCGGGCGCGACGTGCTCGGCCGGGGCCGCACCGGCTCCGGCAAGACCTACGCGTTCGCGCTGCCTCTGCTGGCGCGGTTGGCGGCCAGCCCGGCACCGCGACGGCCCGGCCGGCCGCGGGCGCTGATCCTCGCCCCGACCCGCGAACTGGTCGCCCAGATCGAGACGGCGGTCGCACCGCTGGCCAAGGCGCTGTCACTGCGCACCCTCACCGTCTTCGGCGGGGTGAGCCCGAACCCTCAGATCAGCGGCCTGCGTGCCGGCCTGGACATCCTCGTGGCCTGCCCCGGCCGGCTCGACGACCACGTCAGGAGCGGCCACGCGCGTCTCGACGCGGTCGAGATCACCGTGCTCGACGAGGCCGACCACATGGCCGACCTCGGCTTCCTCCCCGTCGTCCGGAAACTGCTCGACCAGACCCCGCGATCCGGCCAGCGGATGCTGTTCTCCGCGACCCTCGACGCCGGAGTCGACGTCCTGGTGCGACGATTCCTCACCAGACCGGTCACGCACAGTGTCGACTCGCCACTGTCACCGGTCGCGACGATGGCGCACCACGTCCTGCACGTCGACCACCACGATCGGCTGCCCGTCCTGGTCGACCTCACCGCCGCGCCGGGCCGCACACTGGTTTTCACCCGCACCAAACACGGAGCGAAGACCCTGACCCGCCGGCTGGTCGCCGCCGGTGTGCCCGCGGTGGAGTTGCACGGCAACCTGGCCCAGAACGCGCGCAGCCGCAACCTTCTCGCCTTCTCCGACGGCAGCGTGCGGACCCTGGTCGCCACCGACATCGCCGCCCGCGGCATCCACGTCGATGACATCACGCTCGTCATCCACGCGGATCCGCCGATCGAGCACAAGGCATACCTGCACCGCTCCGGCCGCACCGCGCGCGCCGGCGCGCGCGGGACAGTGGTCACCCTCGCCACCGCCGACCAGCTCGGCGACGTACGCGAACTGGCCCGCAGGGCGGGCATCGCCCCGACCACGACGCGACTGGGACCCGGCCATCCGCTCCTGACCCGGCTCGCCCCGGGCCAGCGATCGCTCGTCACACCGCCGCCCGACGGCGCGAGCGGGACCGAGCCGACCGGGCGCGGCCGCTCCCGCCGCACCGCGAGGACATCCACATCCGCCGCGCGCACCGCCGCGACGGCGTCGAAGCACCCGGCGTCGTCGTCGCGGGCGGGCGGCGGCCGGGTCGGGCGTACCCCGAACGCGCTGCCCCCGCGCGCCGCGGCGACCCAGGCAGTCACCGGCGCGGCAGCGTTCTCCGCCCGGACCCGGGTGGGCGCCCGCCGTGGCGCCCGTTGAGGGTTGCCCTGCTCGGACCGGTGGCGTGGCGCACGCCGCCGCGGCACTACGGTCCGTGGGAGCGGGTGACCGGCCTGCTCGCTGAGGGCCTGGTCGCCCGCGGGGTCGACGTGACGTTGTTCGCGACGCTGGACTCGCTGACCTCGGCCGGCCTGGACGGGGTGTGTCCCCGGGGCTACGCCGAGGATCCGACCATGGACGGCCGGGTCTGGGAGGCGATGCACGTCGCCCACGCGCTGGCCCGCTCCGCCGAGTTCGACGTCGTGCACAACCACCTGGACTGGTTGCCGCTGGCGTTCGCGCGACACTGCCGCGCCCCGCTGCTCACCACGATCCACGGTTTCTCCGGCGCCGGCATCCTGCCCGCGTACGCCCACGCCCGGTCCTCGTACGTGTCCATCTCCGATGCCGACCGCTCGCCCGCGCTGGAGTACGTCGCGACGGTGCACCACGGCATCGACTTCGACGAGCTGCCCTTCGCCGCCGGCGGCGGTACCGGGCTGGTCGCCTTCGGCCGGATCCACCCGGACAAGGGAACCCACACGGCGATCGAGATCGCGCGGCTGTCCGGCCGGACCCTGACCATCTGCGGCATCGTCCAAGATGGACAGTACTTCACCGAACACGTTGCCCCGCACGTCGACGGCCGGCGCGTGGTGTACCTCGGGTCGGTGGGGCCCGGGCAACGCGCGGCGGTACTGGGCGCGAGCGCGGCCCTGCTGCACCCGATCGCGTTCGCCGAGCCGTTCGGCCTGTCCGTGGTCGAGTCCATGGCATGCGGCACACCCGTGGTGGCCTACCGGCGCGGGTCGATGCCGGAGGTGGTCGACGAAGGGGTGACGGGGTTCCTGGTGGACACCGCGGAACAGGCCGCCGCGGCCGTTGCCGCTGTCGCGACGATCGATCGCGCCGGCTGCCGTACCCGCGCCCGGCAGCGCTTCGGCGCGGACCGCATGGTCGCCGACTACCTGCGCGTCTACGGTGACATCGCCGCCGGCGTCCGGCGCTGATAGTGTTGAGGCGGTTTCGCATATCCGTTCCCCCGCCACACACGCTGGCCCGGTGAGGCGCCGCCATCGCGTGAGGTTCGCCTCCGAAAGTGAAGGCGGCCGATGACCGGAAGGCACCTTTCATGGCGGCCAGTCACGGCTTCCCGAGTACCTGTCCACCCGGCGTCGCGGCGGCGGTGGCATGACCATGCCGAACCTGGAGACCCGGCTCGACCTCACCTTGAGCCCCGACCAGCGACGCGTCATCGTCAAACTCTTCGTACCCGGCGAAGACGCCGCGCTGGTGCGCAGCCGGGCCCGCTCCCTCGTCGACCGCATCGCCCATCTCGACGAGCACGAGGCCCGTCACCTGCTGCGGCAGACACTGCGGCGCTTCGCCGGCCGCCACCACGACATCGAGACCACCTTCCGCCACCACTACGATCTGGTCCACCACCGCGTCGCCCGCGACAGCGACCTCTCGCCCACCGCCTGCCTGCTCGTCGGTGCCTACTTCAGCCACGAGTACGCGGTGGAGGCGGCGGCGCTGTGCAACCCCTCCATGGTCGTGCACCCCGACCAGCGGGACCTGGCCGCCGGCCAACTTCGCGCGGTGATCAGCCTGCGCCAGATCGGCGAGGGACACCTGTCCTCCATCGGCTTCGCCACGGCGGTACTGGGACCCGGTACCCGGCTGCGGGTCGCCGACCGGTCCGGCCCGCTGCTGACCGGGCGGCGCGGCAGCACCCACCACCGGCGCGACCTGCTCGCCGCCGGACTCGCCGAACTGGGGTGCGACAACGAGGCGACGGCAACCGTCCTGGGCTCGCTGCCCGACCGCTTCGACGACAACGACTTCGAGCGGGCCATGGGCGATCTCCCCGAGGACCTGCTCACCCGCGGCACCACCCAGCACACCCTCGAACAACTGCGCCGGATCGCCGCCGGCAGCTATGCCGTGGCCTTCCCCAGCGAGGTACCGCTGCACCAGCGGGTCCTGTGGCCAGCCACCGCACCGGAGTGCAACGGCATGGAGGACGCGCGCTTCGTCCGCTTCGTCGACGACCACCGCGAGCCCACCTACCTCGCCACCTACACCGCCTACGACGGCCGGCACATCGCCGGACGCATGCTCACCAGCGGCGACCTCCAGCATTTCGAGGTGTCGCCGTTGCGCGGGCCGGCCGCCAGCAACAAGGGCATGGCACTGTTCCCCCGGCCGGTCGCCGGACGCCAACTGGCGCTGTGCCGCTCCGACGGCGAAACGATCGGCCTGACCGAGCTCGACGCGCAACACCGGTGGCAGTCGCCGGTACCGCTGCACGGCCCTCAGCAAAGCTGGGAACTGATCCAGGTCGGCAACTGCGGCTCGCCCCTGGAGACCGACGCCGGCTGGCTGGTGCTCACCCACGGAGTGGGCCCGATGCGCCGGTACGCCATCGGCGCCCTGCTCCTCGACCTGCACCATCCCGACCGGGTCATCGCCAAGCTCCCCCGCGCGCTGCTCGCGCCCGAGGACACCGAGCGGGACGGCTACGTGCCCAACGTCGTGTACTCCTGCGGCGGCCTGCTGCACGCCGGCACGCTGTGGCTGCCGTACGGCATCAGCGACGCCCGCATCGGCTTCGCCACCGTGACGCTCGGCGCCCTGCTCGGCGCGATGGAACAGACTCCCTCGCCGTAGCCGGCTACAGGTACTGCTTCATCTCTTCATCGAAGTGGGGCAGCGTCGCCGGGTCGATGTCGAGGGTCCCCAGCAGCGCGGCGTTCTTCATGATGTCGATGAACACGGGCAGTTCCTTGTCGACCCAGTCCGCCCTGCCGTGCAGCTCTCTCGACCGCAGTACCGCTACCACGTCGGCCTTGTCAACGTATACAGGTGTGGCCATGCCATCGCCTCTCCGTGGTCCGTCAGGGCTTGTCGGCGACGAGCACCTCGGTGGTCAGGAACAGCGCGGCGATCGAGGCGGAGTTCTGCAGCGCACAACGCGTGACCTTGGTGGGTTCGACGATGCCCGCGGCGAGCATGTCGACGTACTCGCCGGTGGTGGCGTCGAGGCCGTGGCCGGCGGGCAGCGAGTTCACCTTCTCGGCCACCACGCCGCCTTCGAGGCCGGCGTTGACCGCGATCTGCCGCAGCGGCGCGGTCAGCGCGACCCGGACGATGTTCGCGCCGGTGGCTTCGTCGCCGGTCAGTTCGAGCTTGTCGAACGCGCTGATCGCGGCGTTGGCCAGGGCTACACCGCCACCCGGGAGCAGACCCTCCTCGACCGCGGCCTTGGCGTTGCGGACGGCGTCCTCAATGCGGTGCTTGCGCTCCTTCAGCTCGACCTCGGTGGCCGCACCGACCTTGATGACCGCCACGCCACCGGCCAGCTTGGCCAGCCGCTCCTGCAACTTCTCCCGGTCGTAGTCGGAGTCGGTGGTGTCGATCTCGACCCGGAGCTGGGCGACCCGGCCGGCGATCTGGTCCGCGTCACCGGCGCCGTCGACGATGGTGGTCTCGTCCGTCGTGACGACGACCCTGCGGGCCTGGCCCAGCATGTCCAGCCCGGCCTTTTCCACGGTGAGACCCGCCGTCTCGCTGATGACCTGGGCGCCTGTCAGAACGGCGAGGTCGGCCAGCATGGCCTTGCGGCGGTCACCGAAGCCGGGCGCCTTGACAGCCACCGACGCGAAGGTGCCCCGGACCTTGTTGACCACCAGGGCCGCGAGCGCCTCGCCCTCGACATCCTCGGCGATGACCACCAGCGGCTTGCCCGCCTGCATGACCTTCTCCAGGATCGGCAGCAGTTCGTTCAGACTTGAGATCCGCTTGTCGACCACGAGCAGGTACGGGTCGTCGAGAACCACCTCCATCCCTTCGGCGTCGGTGATGAAGTAGGGCGAGATGAAGCCCTTGTCGAAGCGCATGCCCTCGGTCAGTTCGAGTTCGAGGCCGAAGGTGTTGCTCTCCTCGACCGTGATGACGCCTTCCTTGCCGACCTTGTCCATCGCCTCGGCGATGATCTCGCCAATACCGGTGTCGCCCGCGGAGATGGACGCGGTGGCCGCGATCTGCTCCCGGGTCTCGACATCCTGCGCCTGCCGGGCCAGGGCCTCGGTCACCGCGGCAACGGCCTGCTCGATGCCGCGCTTGAGCGCCAGCGGGTTCGCGCCGGCAGCGACGTTGCGCAGCCCCTCGCGAACCAGCGCCTGAGCCAGTACGGTCGCCGTCGTCGTGCCGTCACCGGCCACGTCGTCGGTCTTCTTCGCGACCTCCTTGACGAGTTCGGCGCCGAGCTTCTCGTACGGGTCGTCGAGCTCGATGTCCTTGGCGATGCTCACACCGTCGTTGGTGATCGTGGGCGCGCCCCAGGTCGTGCCCAGCACGACGTTGCGGCCTTTCGGTCCCAGCGTCACCTTCACCGTGTCGGCGAGGACGTTCATGCCCCGTTCGAGGCCACGACGGGCCTCTTCCCCGAAAACGATCAACTTGGCCATCTGCGTCGTCCTCTACATCGTCGTGCCCCATGTACGGCACTGTTCGGACCGACCTGCGATGACCGCCGCATGCGGTTCCCACCCGGGGTCTCATCCCATTCGGTTAGCACTCGTACAGGACGAGTGCCAACTACGGTTTAGCACCTGACCGCCCCGGAGTGCAAGTGACGGGCGTGCGCCGGCTCCGCCTGAAGCTTTGCCTGTGCCCACCTCAAAGCCACCTGAAATGCCTGTTCACCACTTTTTTCACCTCTTATATTGACCTCCGCGGCACCGACGCCATAGCCTGCAGTCAATCTATAAGTATTGTGAACAGTCGCTGGCTCGCCCCGCGCCCCGACGATCGGAGAAACGATGCCGGCCCCCGCTCCACAACCGTCGCCATCGCCCGAGGCCCCCTCCCGGATCCGCACCCGCCGGGCCGGCCGCTCCCGGTGGCGGAGCCTCGCGCTCGGTGCCGCGTCGCTGCTCGTGGTCGGCTACCTCGCGGTCAGCCACGCGGTCCCGGACGCCGCCGCGGCGGTGGGCGCGCTCACCTGGGCGGACGACTTCAACGGCGCGGCCGGCACCGCGCCGGATCCGGCCAGGTGGGTGCACGACACCGGCGGCAGCGGGTTCGGCAACAGCGAGCTGGAGTACTACACCACGAGCACCAGCAACGCCGCCCTGGACGGCGCCGGCAACCTGGTCATCACCGCCCGCAAGGAGAACCCGGCGGGGTACGGCTGCTGGTACGGCTCCTGCCAGTACACGTCCGCCCGGCTGAACACCTCCGGCCGGTTCACCCAGGCCTACGGCCGGTTCGAGGCCCGCATCAAGATACCGCGCGGTCAGGGCCTGTGGCCGGCGTTCTGGTTGCTGGGCGACAACATCGGCAGCGTCGGCTGGCCGGCCAGCGGTGAAATCGACACCATGGAGAATGTCGGCTTCGAGCCCGGCACCGTCCACGGCAGCATGCACGGCCCGGGCTACTCCGGCGGCAGCCCGCTCACCGGCTCCTACACGCTGCCCGGCGGCGCCGCGCTCGCCGACGCCTTCCACACGTTCGCGGTGGACTGGGCGCCCGACTCCGTCAGCTTCTCGGTCGACGGCATCCAGTACGAGCGGCACACTCCGGCGGACACGAACGGCAACGCGTGGGTGTTCAACCACCCGTTCTTCATCATCCTCAACGTGGCCGTGGGCGGGACGTGGCCCGGCTCGCCGAACGCCAGCACCTCGTTCCCCCAGCAGATGGTCGTCGACTACGTGCACGTCTTCGCCAACGCGGGTGGTGGTGGTGGCCAGATCACCGGGTACGGCGGCAAGTGCGTGGACGTGGCCGCCGCGAACAGTGCCAACGGGACCCAGGTGCAGCTGTACACGTGCAACGGTACCAACGCTCAACAGTGGACAGTCGGCACCGACGGCACGGTGCGGGCGCTGGGCAAGTGTCTCGACGTCGCCGGCGCCGGTACCGCCAACGGCACGAAGGTGCAGCTGTGGGACTGCAACGGCTCGGCGGCACAGGCCTGGAGTGCCAGTGGCGGCCGGCTGGTCAACCCGAATGCCAACAAGTGCCTCGACGCGACCGGCCCCAGCTCCGCGGACGGTACCCCGCTGCAGATCTGGGACTGCGGCGGTGGCGCCAACCAACTGTGGACACTGCCGTGACCTCTGGCCAGCGCGCCGGCGGCCTTGCTGCGGGTCGGCGGCGCGTTGTCCACCCGGGGACGCGTTGGGGGTGCTCGCCTCCGCCAAGGACCGGCTCCGGCTGTGCTCCCCCGGGGACGCGTTGGGGTGCTCGCCTCCGCCACAACCCGGCTCCGGCTGCGCTCCCCCGGGCCGGATGGCTGTGCCGGGCGGATGGCGGCTCGACATGAGTCACTGAGGTAATTCCTCGTTGCGGTCGGCGAGTTCGACCAGCGGCAGTGGGCGGCGCGGGCAGGTGCAGTCGGTCAGGCTGTCGCACTGCGCGGCGAGGACCGCGCTCAGCGCGGCACGCATGGCGGTCAGGTCGGCGATCTTCCGGTCGACCTCGGCGATCTTGTCGAGCGCGCGTCGCTGGAGATCCGGGGTGCGGTGGCGGCGCCGGCTGGCGTCAAGGAGATCGGTGACCTCGTCGAGGGTGAACCCGAGCCGTTGCGCCGCCTTGATGATGCCGATCAGGGTGACGGTGTCGGGCGGGTAGGTGCGGTGCCCGCCGTTACTGCGGGTGGGTTCGGCGATCAGGCCGCGGCGTTCGTAGTAGCGCAGGGTCTGGATGTTCACCCCGGCCCGCTGCGCGACCTCGCCGGTCCGCAGCACGTGGCCGTTGCGGCGTCCCGTGTCCATGCCGGTCCTTCCGCGCCGGGCGGGCTAGTTGGTGGTGCCGAACAGGGCGCCGAAGGCGTCGCGGGCCTCGACCGGGGTGCGGATCTCCATCCGTACCCCGCGCGCGTCGATGGTCAGGTGGTAGCTGGCGAACGAGCAGCACGCGTACTCCGCGGCCAGCAGACCCGCCAACCGCGCGGTCCGCGCGACGTCGTGGTCGAACAGCACGGCGAAACCCTCGTCGATCTCCTCCCGCGCGGTGGCCTGGCCGAGGACGCCCTGCCAGTCGGCCAGCCGCCCGGCCATGTCGCCACCGGCCAGCGTGCACACGATCGGCGGGCCCGGCGCCGGGACCTGGGGCGTTGAAGGGGTACTCACGGCGTCCTCCACCTGCTCGTCGGGTGCTGACCTGTCGACGGTAAGCCTGTAGTCAGGTACCGGATTCAACCACGGGCGATGTGACACCGGTCACCCCGGTCGCCGATCGGCCGTGGTCCTTGCCCGCTGTTCTGTCAGCCTTCACATGAGGGTGGTTGGAGAGTCATCGACAACCTGCGATCCTTTGCCGATGTCCAGACTCATCGTTTCGCTGGCCGCCAGCCTCACCACAGTGCTGGCCGGCTGTGCCGGTGCGGCCCACGCCGCGGTGTCACCCGCCGCGCTGCCGAGCTACGACCACATCGTCGTGGTCATCGAGGAGAACCACGCGTACAACGAGATCGTGGGGAACGCGAGCGCGCCGTACATCACCTCGCTGGCCACCGGTGGTGCCAACATGACGCAGTCGTTCGCCGTCACCCACCCGAGCCAACCCAACTACCTGGCCGTGTACTCCGGATCGACGCAGGGCATCACCAGCGACTCGTGCCCCCACACGTTCTCCGGCGACAACCTCGGCCACCAACTCGCCGCGGCCGGGCAGAGCTTCGTCGGTTACTCCGAGACCATGCCGTCGGACGGCTACACCGGCTGCACCTCCGGCAGGTACGCCCGCAAGCACAACCCGTGGGTCAACTTCAGCAACGTACCGGCGTCGGCCAACCTGCGGTTCACCCGCTTCCCCACCAGCTACCCGACGCTGCCCAAGCTGTCGTTCGTGATACCGAACCTGTGCAGCGACATGCACGACTGCGCGGTGGCCACCGGCGACACCTGGCTGAAGAACAACCTCGGCGCCTACGCCACCTGGGCGGCCACCCACAACAGCCTGCTGCTGGTGACCTTCGACGAGGACGACAGCAGCGCCAGCAACCACGTCGCGACCGTGTTCTACGGCGCGCACGTGGCGACCGGTGCGTACGCCGAGCGCGTCACCCACTACACGGTGCTGCGTACCCTGCAGAGCCTCACCGGGTTGGGTTGCCTGGCCAACTCCTGCTCGGTCAGCCCGATCAGCGACATCTGGAACTGACCCGGACGGGCCGGCGTCACCCGTGGGCGTCGCCGGCCCGCTGCGGCTGCACACCGGCGAAGACCATGACGTCGGCGGCCACCATCCGCACGGCCACGATCGCGGCGGCCAACGCGGAACCGGCCGGAGTGTCGATGTCCCGGATGTGCCGCGCCGCGGCCTGGGCGCGACCGGTCGCGTGCTGGCGGGTCTCCCGATCGCCGGGCCGGCCCGCCAGCGCGGCCAGCGCGCCGGCCAGTTCGCGCACGCTCGGCGCGAGGCGGCGGCGCTCGGGTGGGCGGACGGCGATGGCGGTACGCGCGAGCATCAGGCAACTGCCGCCGAGCAGGTCGAGGTACCCGGCGTTCTCGTTCTCGCGCACCACCGGGGTCTTGCGGAAACGCCAGGTCACCGTGTGGCGGACGACCTGGCCGCTGGCCTTCCTCGTGCGGGCGAGTTCGGACAGGTGGTCACGCAGCTCGCGCAGGCGGTTGAGGGCCTGCTCGCCGAGCGTGTCGCCGTCCCGGTCGAGCATGTCGGCGGTCAGTCGCAGGCCATCCGCCATCTCCGCCAGCGCGGCGGCTTCCGCGCGGCGCACCAGCCCGACCGGCTCCGGGGCGAACAGGAGCTGGCTGAACACCAGTGCCACGGCGGCGCCGATCAGGGCGTCCGCCAGCCGTTGCGTGCCGACCTCGCCCCTGGCCGTCGCGACGGTGAGGATCGCCCCGGCCGCCGCCTCGGCGATCACGATCCGTACCCCGCCCATCGCCTGGGCGATCGCCATGGCGGTGAAGGTCGCCAGGCCCAGCGTCGGGTAGCCGCCGCCCAGCACGGCGATCGCGAGCTCGCCGGTGAGGATCCCGGTGACCACCCCGAGCAGCAGGCGCACCGTGTTCAGGCCGCGCTCGCCCAGCGCCGTGTTGAGCGCGACGACCGCGGCGATCGGCGCGAAGAACGGCTCGTGGTGGTGGATGACATGCCGGGCGATGAGCCACGCCACGGTGGCGGCCCCGGCGCCGTGCACCAGCGGCCACGCACCGATGGCCAGCCTCCGCAGCGGCGCGGAGATGCCCGACGGGAGCCTCACACCTGTCGCGTCTACCCCCGACCCGGCGCCGCCCAACCTCCCGGTCCGGGATTTACCCGGACGGCGGAGCGGCGAGGGCCGCGACCCACTCGTCGATGGTGACGACATCCGCCTGCCGGGCGAACACCTTCTACTGCCCGGCTGCCGCGTCCACCGCCGCACCGTGGCCGGGATCCGGCACCGCTGACCGGCGCCGCGCCGGCCCGCCGGCAAGCACCTCCACGGGGTTGTCCAGCAGGTCGGCGAAGGCGAGTTCGGCCGCGCCGATCAGCGTGGCGTCGTCCCCGAGAGCCGAGATGCGCAGCCGTACCCGCTCACGGGACACGGCCAGCACGTTGTGCGTCATCCGGAGGCGTACCTGCGCCGCCGAGCCCAGGTACACCTCGCGCAGCATCCCGCCGAAGATCACCATGCCGGGGTTGAACAGGTTGATCAGATTCGCCACCCCGATGCCCAGCCAGTCGCCGATCCGCTGCAGCGCGTCCCGGGCCAGCGGGTCGCCGCGGTCAGCGGCGTCCACCACGTCCCGGACGGCCTCCCGGCCGATCAGGTCGCGGGGCCGGTCTGCCGCGTCGAGCAGGGCCCGCTCGCCGACCTCCGCTTCGAGGCAGCCGCGCGACCCGCACCCGCAGGGCCGCCCGTTGTACGGGTTCACCAGCATGTGCCCCAGTTCGCACCCGTACCCGCCGTCGCCGTCCAGCAGTTCGCCGCCGGCGATGATCCCGCCACCCACGCCGACGTCCCCGTGCAGGTAGATCAGATTCTGGAAGCCGACGCCCGCCCCGCGCTGGTGTTCGGCCAACGCGCCCAGGTGGGCCTCGTTGCCCACCGACACCGGCAGGTCGAGGCCCAGCCGGCGGCCCAGTTCGGTGCCGAATGCCTGATCCACCCAGCCCATGTCCGGCCCGAACCGCACCATCCCGTCGGCGGGCCGGATCATCCCGCAGTAGGACGCGGCGACTCCGACGCACACCGATTCCGCGCTCGCCCCGTGGTGCAGCTGGCGACCGAACCCGGCGAGTGCCCGGACCACGGTGTCGAGGTCGGCCCCGGCGCGCGGCCGCACCGCCTCCCTGCGGTCCAGCACCGTCCCGCCGAGCCCGACCCGGGCGGCGACCAGCCGGTCCACGGCGACGTCGAAGGCCAGCACGTACACCCGGCTGGACTCCGGCCGGACCACCAGCGACGGCCGTCCCGCCTTGCCGGTGTCCCTGGGGAGGTCCTCGTGGACCAGGCCGGCGGCGGTGAGGTCGGCGGTCAGAGCCATGATCGTGCTGCGGTTCAGGCCCATCCGCTCGGCCAGCACGGCACGGGAGACCGGGCCGCCCAGGTGCACATGTCGCAGCAGCGTGCCGAGATTGTGCCGGCGCATCTCCTGGGCCAGCCCGACCTCCGGCAGCGTCCGGTTTCTCAGCATCCCGGGGACCTTGGTGGCTGGGGGTGTGTCGAGCTCAAAGATACGTGGTCCGCACGGCCCGAGCTACGTGCCATGCGGTTCAGCCCGCACCCGTCCGGGCGTCCGCGGTCTGCGCGGCACGGATGGCGAACTGGGGCGGGCGATCTCACGTCCGCAGCCTACGAACGCCCTCTGCCGGAAACGGTCTCCGCCACGACCGCGCGGAACCGTTCCATGCTGTCGTATCCGCCGATGACGCCCGCGAGGTCCGCGGCCCGCCGCCGCATCCCGCCGTCGGCCAGCGCCCGCAGGACCGCCGCCCGGACGACTGGCGCCGACAGCCGCCCGGAGCGGAGCACCCGGCCGGCACCGGCGCCCTCGACGAGGGTCATGTTCAGATACTGGTCGAGGTTGTCGCAGATGCCGATGACCGGCTTGCCCGCGCCGAGCCCCTGGTAGGTCGACGGGCTCCCGCCGTTGCCGATGACGACGCCGCACCGGGGCACGATCCGGTCGCCCGCAAGCAGGCCGGCGACGTACGCGTTGCCGGGCACCCGCCCGGGTGGCTGCGCGCCCGCGGTGCTGGCCACCACCGTGACGGGAAGCTCGGCCAGCGCGTCGAGGACCACCCGCAGCAGCTCGCCGCGCCCGGAACTGCCCAGCGAGACGTAGACGATCGGACGGTCCGGGGGCAGCCCGTGCCACCAGTCCGGATCGGCGACGTCCGGCGACCACGGCACCGGACCGAGGAACCGGCTCCCCTCCGGGACCGTGGCCATCGGTACGAGTTCCGCGATGTCCGCGTACAGCGTGGCGTCGCCCTGGGTGTAGACCTCCCGGATGTCCCGTGCGGCCGGAGGCAGACCGTACCGCCGGGCGAGGCGCCGGAAGGGCCGGGCGTGCCAGGAAGCCACCGAGGGAGTGCCGAGGTCGAACAGGCGCTGGCCGATCCGGACGCCGGCCACCCGGGTCAGCACCGTGTCCGGTACCGGGACCCGAACTGTCGCGTGTGGACTCCAGTACGCGTTCGCGACCGCCAGGTACCGCACGCCGGCCAGCCGCGCGCTCACGTCGAGCGACAGCCGGAAGTCACCGACGACCACGTCCGGCCGGAACCGCTCGATGACCGCGAGATCCGCCGCCACGTACCGCACCAGATCGCCGTCGCGGTAGATGGGGGTACCCCGGCGCAGCGCGGTCGAGAACTGCCGGGCCGGTATCGTCCACAGTGGAACACGCGGGTACCCGGGCGTGCCGGTGAGGTGGTCGTGGCGCGGGTCCCAGGCGCCGAAGACCTCGAACCGGTCGGTGTCGAGCGCACGGGCCAGGGCCACGCAGCGCGCGACGTGGGCCAGGGTCACCGCCTCCCCGACGAACAGGACCCGGGACCGGCGCGTCACGCGCGCAGCGACCGGATCAGTTCCGCGTGCTTGGCGGCGATGACGCCCCGCCTGAGTTTGCCGGTGTGGGTCAACTCGTCGGCCCGGCCACGGTCCCACTGTCCGGTCAGCACGGCGAAGGCCGCGATGCGTTGCCGGTCGGGCAGCAGCCGGTTGCTCTCCCGTACGATCCGGTCCACGTCCTCCCGGCGCCACCTGTCGGGGGGTGCGCTCACGACGAGAACCGCCCGCAGGTCGGGCTGCCCCTCCCCCACCACGCACGCGTGGTCGACCAGCGGGTTCGCCCGCAGCTGGCTCTCCACGCGGGTGACCGGTACCGGGTACCCGTCGGCGAGCCGGAAGACCTCCTCGCGACGGCCGAGGACGCGCACGTACCCGTCGGCGTCGATCTCGCCGAGGTCGCCGGTGTGCACCCAGCCGTCCCCGTCGACGAACCCGCCTCCGGACACGTCGGCGGTGTAGCCCACCATCCGGCTGCCGGACCGGACGAGGAGCTCACCGTCGGCCGCCGCGCGCACCGCCACCCCTGGCAGCGCGGAGCCCACGGTACCGGCGCGGATCCGGCCGGGCGGCGCGCAGGTCGCGGCCGACACCAGTTCGCTCTGCCCCCAGCCCTCCGTCAGCGGTACCCCGATCGCGTTGAAGAACTCCTGCACCGAGGGCGCGAGCGCGCCGCCGCCGCTGAAGGCGAAAGCGCACTCGTCGAGCCCCAGACCCGCGCGGGCCGCGGCGCGCCCGGCCGCGTCCGCCGCGTCAACGTCCACAGTAGACGCCACGGCGGCGTACATCTTCTCCCACACCTGCAGTACCCCGCCGAAGAACTGCGGCCGCACGTCCGTCAGGTACTCCGGCAGCCGGGCCGGATCGGGGCACAGGTGTACGGTGCCGGCCCGCGCCAGCGGGAACCACGTCGTGACGAACCGCTCGGTCGCGTGGGCCCGCGGCAGGTAGGCGAGGAACCGGGTGCCGGGTGGTACGGGCAGGAACCGGGCGAAGGACTCCGCGTGCCAGAGAACATTGGCGTGGCTGTGCCGGACGCCCTTGAGGGAACCGGTGGTACCGCTCGTGTAGTTGATCGACACCAGGTCCGCCGGCCGCGCCGCCCGCCAGCATCGGTCGAAGTCGCCGTCGCGCCGGGCGGCCCGCTCGCGCCCGAGCGTCATGACCCGCTCCCATGACTGGTCGTCCGGGCCCGCGCCCGACTGGCCGTCCGGGCCCGCGTCGACCATGACGGTCCGGGCCGCCATGCCCGCCAGCCGGTCGCGCCCGGCCGCGTCTTCGACGATCACCAGGCGGCAGTCGAGGCTGCGCAGCACCCAGCCGAGCTGTTCGGCGGTGAAGCTGTCGAACAGGCACACCGGAACCGCTCTCGCGTGGAGCAGGGCGAGGTCCGCGACGGCCAGTTCCGGCCGGTTGGACACGAGGATCCCCACCCGGTCACCGGGGCGCACGCCGATCTCGCGCAGCCCGAGGGTCGCGTGCTCCACCTGTTCCCGGTACTCCCGCCAGTTCAGCGAGGCCCACCGGCCGCCGGACCGCCAGCGCAGCGCCGGCGCACCGGCGAACCGCCGGGCATTGTCGGCGAACACGTCCAGCAGCGTCCGGCCGGCGACGGTACGTTCGATGTCGGCCGCAGTCTCCTCAATGTGTTCCATCGGCGCTCTCCTCGATCGTGGTGAACGACTGCCACGGCAGCCGCAGCGAACGGCTCGCCGGTGCCGCGGCCCTGGACAGCCGGAACACGAACACCGGGCGGTCGTCCGGCGCCAGGCCGAACCCCGCGCGCAGGCCCCGGCCACACCGCGCCACCTCGTCCCGTTCGCGCCCGGCCAGCCCCCTCCCGTCGAAGGCCTCCAGGCGGGCCAGCAGGAGCGTGCTCACCGTCCACGGATGTACGGCGAGGCCGCGCCGCGTGGCCGTCAGCCACAGCCGCTGCATGGCCATCCCGGCCGCCACCATGCTCTGCGGGGTCAGCGGCTGCGAGGTGGACAGGCAGCAGATGTGCGAGCAGCTCGCGACGAGCTGCCGCGCGGTGTCCGCCAGCTTCCCCGCCGGCAGGACGGTACGCAGCCGGGGAAACGTCCGCAGCAGCGACAGCAGGCGCAGGGTCGCGGCCGGCAGCTCCAGCGTCCGCACGTCGAGGCCCTCGCGCCGGGCGGCCGTCTCCCGGTCCGACCAGCAGATCTCGCGGACCATGTCGTCGAACATGGTCCGGTTGCGCATCCGCAGCACGTCCGCCACGCCCAGCGCCCGCGCGATCTCGCGCTTGCCGTCCGATGTGGACACGGCGGTCAGCGCGTACGGCGGCTGCGCCGTGGCGGTCAGCGGCCGGATCTCGGTCTCGGCCAGTTCGGTGCCGTCGGACGGCCCGCGGTTGGTCACCCGCGCGGAGACGCTGTCGTACAGGTCGTGCGGCGACGCGCCGTGCCGATCCGTGAACGTGAACTCGACCGACCCGGCCGAGTGGACCGACCGGTACTCCAGGCCGAGCGACGCGGCCGCGACGCGGACGTTCTCGGCGAAGCATCCGACGGCGAAGCACGCCGCCACGCCGCCCACGTCGAGGAAGGAGTCGCCGGCGCGGTCGTCCCGGCCGATCCGCATCTGGTCACCGGTGACCGTGACCCGCCAGGGTTGTGCGTTGCCACCGGATGGCGCCTTCGCACCCGCGACGCACAGGGTGGCGATGTCCTCGGCTGTCAACACGTGCTCATCCTTCCCTCCAGCCGGTCCGCGACCACCGCACCGATCGCCGCGAGCGCGTCCGGCCCGGTCATGCCGAAGTGTCCACAAGGGATGTCGTGGCGCTCGATGCTCCCGCTGACGTACGGCCGCCAGGCCGCCGCCGGGTCCGCCGTCCGGTCCTCGGCCGCGGCGAAGAACAGCAGGTCGCCCTCGTACCGCCGCCAGGTGTGCCGGGCCACCAGCCGGGCGTGCCGGGCGACCGCCGCGATCGCCTGGTCGGTGAGCGGGACCGGGCTGGATCCGTGCATCATCCGGGCGAGAGCCTCCGCGCCGGGCGCCTCGCCGGTCCCGTTCGCCGGCAGCCGCGGGTCGTGCGGATAGGCGTCGAGCACGGCGAGCAGCCCGACCCCTTCCCCGCACTCGCGCAGGCGCACCGCGATCGCGTGCGCCAGGTGACCGCCGAACGACCAGCCGAGCAGGTGGTACGGTCCGGCCGGCTGCACCGCGCGGATCGCGTCGAGGTACTCGCGGGCCAGCCGCTCGACGCCCGGCGGGGCCGGACCGCCGGCCGGTGCCTGCAGGCCGTAGATCGGCTGCTCCGCGGGGAGGCACTCGCGCAGTCCGGCGTAGCACCAGCTCAGTCCCGAACCGGGCGGCAGGCAGAACAGCGGCGGCCGGCTGCCGGCGGCGCGGATCGGCAGCATCCGGCCGGGCGGGCCGATCTCCCCGACGCCGAGCAGGTCGACCAGTTCGGCGATGGTCGGCGCCTGGAACAGCAGGTGCGCGGACACGTCCACCGGCAGTACCCGGCGCAGCCGGTGCACCAGGCGCATGGCGAGCAGGGAGTGGCCGCCCAGCGCGAAGAAGTCGTCGTCCGGCCGCACCTCCGCGCGTCCCAGCACCTCGGCGTACAGCCGGCACAACACCTCCTCGAGCGGGTTGCCCGGTCCACGCCCGGCCGGCGACGTGGCGGCCGGCAGCGGCAGCGCGCGCCGGTCCAGCTTGCCGTTCGGCGTGAGCGGCAACCGCGCCAGCCGTACGAAGGCGGCGGGGACGAGGTGACCGGGCAGCCGGGTGGCGCAGAACCGCCGCAACGCATGCGGCTCGATCGCCTCACCGGGCGCCGGGACGACAAAGGCGATGAGCCTCTGGTCCTCCCCCACGGCGACCGCCGCCTGGTCCACCGCCCGGTGCCCGACCACGACGGTCTCGACCTCGCCCGGCTCCACCCGGAATCCCCGCAGCGCCAGCTGCTCGTCCACCCGGGCGACGAACTCGAGATCGCCGTCACGGCGCCACCGCACGAGGTCGCCGGTCCGGTACATGCGCGAGCCCGGCGCGCCGAACGGGTCGGGCACGAACCGCTCGGCGGTCAGCCCCGGGCGACCCAGGTACCCGTGGGCCAGCCCGGCGCCGGCGAGGTACAACTGTCCCACCGCGCCGGTGGCCACCGGCCGCAGTCCGCTGTCCAACACGTACGCGCGCACGCTGCCGATCGGCCGTCCGATGGGAGGCACCCCGTCCTGCGGAGCCAGCGGGCCGCTCAGCGTGGCGCACACGGTCGCCTCGGTCGGCCCGTAGGCGTTGACCATCCGCCGGCTCCCCGCCCACCGCCGCACCATCTCGGGCGGGCACGGCTCACCGGCGACCACCAGCGTCACGACGCCGGGCAGGCCGTCGGGCGGCACCGCCGCCAGCACACTCGGCGCGAGCGTGAGCTGGGTGACGCCGGCCTCGGCGGTGAGCTCGGCCAGTTGGCCACCCGGCGCCAGGCGCCCGGCCGGTGCGAGCACCAGCGCCGCGCCGGACGCGAGGGCGGTCAGCACCTCCGCCACGGCGCCGTCGAAGGCCGGCGAGGCGCACTGGAGGACGCGGCTGCGCGGCGTCATCGCGAACGCCGCGGCCTGCGCCGCGATGAGACCCGCGAGGCCCGCGTGCCCGACGACGACCCCGTTGGGGGTACCGGTGGAGCCGGAGGTGTAGATGACGTACGCCGGACTCGACGTCCGGAGTGGACGGATCCGGTCGGCGTCGGTCGGGTTCCGGTCCGGACCGGCGTCGACCGCCCGCGACGCCATCCACTCGTCGAGCGCGACACGTGTCCCCGCCGCCGCGTCGAGCCGGCCGGCGGTCCCGCGGGTGACGAGTGTCACCGCCGGCCGCGCGTCCCGCAGCATGAAGGCGATCCGGCTCCGCGGATAGTCCACGTCGATCGGCAGGTACGCGGCGCCCGCCTTGAGGATGGCCAGCAGCCCGACGACGCCCGCCACGGTACGCCCGCAGGCGAGTCCGACGATCTGCCCCGGACCGATGCCCGCCCGGATGAGGTGATGGGCCAGCCGGTTCGCGCGCGTGTTGAGTTCCGCGTACCGCAGCACGGCGCCCTCCCGTACCACCGCGACCGCGTGCGGCGCGGCGGCCGCGCGGGCCTCGAACAGCTCGGGGAACGTGGCCTCCGGCACCGCCCCGCCCGCCCCGCTCACCGGTGCGCGCACCCGCCGGCGCGCCGCCGGCTCCAGCGCGTCGAGTTCGGCGACGCGGCGGTGCGGCTCGGCCACCATCGCGCGCAGCAGGCGCAGGAAGCCGCGCTGGTGGACCGCGACGTCGTGGTGCCCGTGGTGGGACGGGTTCGCGATGGAGTCCAGCTGCACCCCGCGGCCGTCGGACCGGTCGAACACGAACATGGACAGGTCGTCGACGGGACCGTTGGCGAGGTTGTGGCGGGTGGCGGGCTGCCCCGCGAACCGCAGATCGTCCTCAAAGGACATCACGTTCACGATCCAGCTGAACAGGCCCCGCCCGGCGCCGAGCGACAGGTCCCGGCGGAGATCCTCGTAGCGGTACCGCTGATGCGGCAGCGCCTCGCGCACGGCCTGCGCCGTCCGCGCGACAAGCTCCACCACGGTCGTGCCGGGGCCCACCACCAGGCGCAGCGGCACCACGTTGGCGAGCAGCGACGGCGTGCGCCGCGCCACCGGGGTCGTCCGGCACGCCACCGGCAGCCCGAGGACGATGTCCCGCTGGCCGGTCATCCGGGACAGGTACGCGGCGGCCGCCGCCATCACCACCCGCGGCCACGAGGTGCCCGCCTGCCGCGCCACCTCGCTCATCGCGCGCACCAGAGCCGGTGGCAGGAAGGTCCTCCGGTACCGGCGGTCACCGGCTGCCGTACCGGCGCGGCCGTGCAGGTCCGGCGGCGCGGGTACGCCGTCGAGCAGGTCCAGCCAGTACCGGCGGTCCCGGTCCCAGGTGGCCGACCGCCGGTACTCCGCCTCCTCGTCCAGCACCTCGCGCAGCCGCCCGAACGCGCCCGGGGTGCGCGGCGTCCCCTCGACGACCGCCGTGTACGCGCCGGCGAGCCGCCGCGCGACCAGCACGATGCCGTAGTAGTCGATCGCGACGTGGTGGTACCGGTGGTACCAGAGGAACCTGTCCTCGGCGACCTTGAGCAGGGCGGACGCCGAGGTGGCACGGCCCAGGTCCGTACCTCGGGACAGGTCGGCCCGCATCCAGCCGGCGGCCGCGGCGCGGGGGGACGCGGTCCGGGAGAGGTCCACGAATGCCGGTCCGTCGCCCGGCCCGTCGATGACCTGCGTCAGCGCGCCGCCGTCCGCGACGACGCGCAGCCGGCACGCCTCGGCGTCGGCGCACACCTCGGCCCAGGCGAGTTTCCAGGCAGATGGGTCGATGTGTCCGGAGATGTCCAGGTACTCGGCCAGGGTACCGGAGCGGGCGGTCGGATCGAGCCGGTGGCGGAACCACATGCCGACCTGTGCCGCCGACAGGGGCAACCGCGCAGGCGTGCCGTCCCCATCCTCGCCTCGCCCCATCGCCCCCGCCAGACCCAGCCCGGTTCCCGTCCGCTGCCAGCATGGAGCGCGGCGGGTGTCTGGTCAACCGTGACCCCGCCACGTCCACTGTGGACCGTCTGGCGGGCGGGTGGTCCAGCTGGGTCAGGGGCCGCCGTGCGGCAGCAGCGGAACCGGTGCGCCATCGGAGTGCGCGGCCAACGCCTCGGCGATCGCGGCACCGTGCCGCGCCGCCCACTCGGTCGCCAGCCGGTCCGCCGCGGCGATCTCGGGTTCGAGCAGCGCCACCGCGGGCGCCGCGACGCCGGCCCCGAGCTCGGCGAGCAGCGCGGTCAACGCCACCGCGACCGACTCCCGGTGCGCTGGCGAGGCGGCGATCGCGACGGGTACCGCGACGGTGCCGGCCAGCGCTCCCGCGCCGTACTGGTCCAGGAAGATCTTCAGCAGGCCCGTGTAGGTGCCCTTGTACGTCGGCGTCGCCACGACCAGCAGCCGCGCGTCACGCACCACCGCGAACGGATCCGCGACGCTCCCGCCACCGTGCGCGGGTCCGGGCCCGAACGAGACTCCGACGATCTCGCCGAGTTCCAGCACCTGGCTGCCCCGCAGGCTGGTACCGGTGCGCTCAAGCGCCGCGGTCAACGCGCGAGCCACCGTCTCGGCGAGGGTACGGGTGCGCGAGCCCAGGCGCGGGTTGCCGATCAACAGGACCAGGTCCGTCATGCGTGGATCCTCTCACCCGTGCCACCGGATGTGGGGAGGAACCGGTGGACGGCGAGGCTCACGACGGGCCCCCGACGGTGTCGTTGAAGTCGCGCACCGCGAAGTCCGCGAAGGTCACCGCGCGGGGGATCAGCCCGGCCTCCGTGAACGCGTCGGCCACCTCCTGTTCCGACGAGATGACGGTGTCGTCGACGGGTGTCGCGGTGGAGGCCGCGTCCTTGGCCGCGACGAGCATGACGTCCTGCGGCAGCCCGGCCCCGCGCGCCCAGACCTTCGCCCAATCGTCCACATGGGAATTCGCCCAGGTATGTGCGCGGGCGATGCGGCCGAGGTAGTCGCGGATCGCCGCCACCTTGCCCGGATCGGCCAGTGCCGCGCGGGCGGCGATGGTGAAGGAGTACGGGCTGCCGTAGCCCACGCCGTTGACGAGTATCTTCGCGTGTGTCTGGGCAACGGCCTGCTCGGTGTACGGGGACCAGACGTCCCACGCGTCCACATGTCCCGAGGTGAAGGCGGCGAGCGCGTTGGCCGGCTGCAGGTAGCTGGCCTTCACGTCCCCGATGCTCAGGCCCGCCTTCCGCAGCACGGTCAGCAGGTGGTAATGGGCCGAACTGCCCTGCGCCACCGCGATGCGCTTGCCCCGCAACTGCTCCGGGGACGTCAGCGGCGATCCGGCGGGTACCAGAATGGCGGAGCCCAGGGGGTTGGCCCGCAGCGCGCCGACGGCGGCGATCTTCTCCCCGCCCGCGGCGGCGAAGACCGGTGGAGCGTTGCCGACGCCGCCGACGTCGATGGCCCCCGCGCCCATGGCCTGCAGCATGGGCGGTCCCGAGGTGAAGGTCGACCAGACGATCCGGTACCGGATTCCGGTGAGCAGTCCCGCGGCGCTCAGCAGCGCCTGTGCCCCGGTACCCTTCTGGTCCCCCACGCGAAGGGTCACAGTGGACAGATCCGTGCTGGCATTTCCGGTCGCGGTGTCCGTCTTCGCTCTGGCCGCTGCGCAGCCGGTACTGGCCAGAGCCGTGGCGGCCAGAAGCGCGACGAGCCGCAGCGCGGGCCGGTGAGCAGTGGTCATGTCGTTCCTTCCGGCGTGACGCCCAACTCGGCGAGCAGGCTGGCGCGTAGGTCGGTGAGTTGCGGGTGGCCGCGGTCGCGCGGCCGGGGCAGCGGGATGGGGGTCTCGTAGGCGATGCGACCGTCGTGCAGCACCAGCACGCGGTCGGCGAGCAGCAGCGCCTCGTCCACGTCGTGGGTCACCAGCAGGACGCCCGGCTGGTGCCTGGCCCACAGCGTGAGTACCAGTTGGTGCATGCTGATCCGGGTCAGCGCGTCCAGCGAGCCGAACGGCTCGTCGAGCAACAGCAGGCCCGGTTCCCGGACGAGTGCCCGGGCCAGGGACACCCGCTGCGCTTCCCCGCCGGACAGCGTCAGCGGCCACGCGTCGCCGTGCCCGGCCAGCCCGACCTCGTCCAGCGCGACCCGGGCCGCGGCCCGCGGATCAGCCACCCGCAGCCCGAGCGACACGTTGGCACACACCCGCTTCCACGGCACCAGCCGCGGCTCCTGGAACGCCATCGCCACCGGCCCCGGCACCGCGAGCTCGCCGGTGACGTCGCGGTCGAGGCCGGCCAGCGCGCGCAGCAGGGTGGACTTTCCCGAACCGCTGCGCCCGATCATCGCGACGAATTCGCCGGCCGCGATGTCGAGGTCGAGGGCGTCGAGTACCCGGCGGCGGCCGAAGGCGCGGGACAGGCCGCGCACCCGGGCCACCGGCCGGGTCGCTACTCCAGGAAGCCGCGGCGCCATGCCAGTGCCCTCCGTTCCAGGAGCCGGACCACCGCGTCGGTGAGCAGCCCGAGCACGCAGTAGACAAGCAAAGCGACAACGATCACGTCGAACTGCAGGAACTGCTGCGCCTGACTGATCATGAAGCCCAGGCCGGCGTCGGCGTTGATCTGTTCGGCGACGACCAGCGCGATCCACGCCACGCCCAGGCTCTGCCGCATCCCGACCAGCGCCTGCGGCAGCGCGCCCGGAAGCACGATGTGCCGGACGAGTTCGCCGCGCCGCAACGCGAGCACCTGGCCGAGGTCCGCCAGCTTGGCGTCGACCCCGCGGATGCCGGCATACGTGTTGAGGTACAGCGGGAACATCGCGCCGAGCGCGACCAGCGCGACCTTGGGGATCTCGCCGATGCCGAACCAGACGATGAGCACCGGGATGAGCCCGAACAGCGGCAGCGTGCGCAGCATCTGCATGACCGGGTCGACCGCGTGCTCACCGAGCCGGCTCAGGCCGGCGACGAGGGCGAGCAGCACGCCGGCCGTCGCGCCGATGGCGAAGCCGAGCGCGGCGCGTTGCAGCGACACGAGCAGCGCCCCCTGCAGCGTCCCGTACGCCGGCGAGTCCGTCCGCACCAGGCTCACCGCCGCGCGGGCGATGGTCGTGGGCGAGGGCAGCTTGTCGGCGGGCAGCACGCGGGTCGTGCTCGCGAACTGCCAGAGCACCAGGATGGCGAGCGGGCTGACCAGGCGCGGCCACCCGCGCGGCAACCGGCGCCGGGCCGCACCGCGCGCGCCTTGCGGCAGGCGGCCGGCATCGGGCTCGACCGTTGTGTCATGCCGCGGCAGCGCAGCCGGTCGGGTGGATGTCGTCACAGGCGAACCTCTTCATCGACGCGGGCCGCGCTCGAACATGCACGCGACAGTGGCGGGCCCGCGGCTTACCGGCGAACTGGTCAGCGCGGCGTGCCGGCCGTGGCCGGCACGGACGGGGTACACATGGCAGACGAGGTACACATGGCACTCGCCTTCCGGCAGAGGTCGACGTGGCGCCGAGCGACGAGGAACTCGAAGCGCGTCATAGGGACATGGTGCGCGACGTTCGGAACAAAGTCAATCGGATTAGTGGGATATTGGCCCGGCCGCGCGATTGACATCCCGCGGGGGTGCTTCGCATGATGGACGCATGGCCTCGACGCACCCCGGCGTAACTCGCCGCTACGTCGATTTCGAGCGCACCTGCAGCGCCCTCTGTCGCTAGTCAGCTTCTCGGGCGCGCGCCGGCACCGACGCCGGGCGCAGCCGGTACCGACCACCCGGCAGACCGATCCGCAGGAGGGCCGATGACGCTGGCTATCCAACCCGACCTGTTCCGGAGCCTGTTGCGCCACCACGCGGCGGGCGTCGTCGTCATCACCGCGCCCGGCGGCAGGCCGGTGGGATTCACCGCGACCTCGTTCACCTCGGTGTCGCTGCAACCGCCGCTGGTGTCGTTCTGCCTGGATCGCAGGTCCTCCAGTTGGCCGGGAGTGTGCACAGCCGACCACGTCGCGGTGCACGTGCTCACCGACGCGCAGGAGGACCTGGCGCGCACCTTCGCCACCAGCGGGATCGACCGGTTCGCCCACCCCACTGCCTGGCGGACCGGTCCGCACGGCGTACCGGTCCTCGCCGGCGTACTGGCCGTCCTGGTGTGCCGCGTGGTGGAACGGGTCGAGGCGGGCGACCACGCCATCGTGCTGGCGGAGCCGGTGCACGGCGAGCACGCGCACGACGGTGGCGCACCGCTGCTGTACCACATGGGCCACTACCTGCCCCCGCGATGAACGAGCAGGACGGGCACCGTGCCGACTCACCCGGTTCCACCGTCCATTCTGGACGGAAGCGGGCAATGACGCATCTTCACCTGGCCGTCGCGCTGGACGGCGCGGGTTGGCATCCGGCGGCGTGGCGGGAGCCGGACGCGCGTGCGGCCGAGGTGTTCCGCGCGGGCTACTGGGTCGATCTGGTACGGGAGGCGGAGCGGGGCCTGCTGGACTTCGTCACCATCGAGGACTCGCTGGGTCCCCGGCCACCGCGGCTGGACGCGGTACTGGTCGCCGCGCGGGTGGCGCCGCTGACCCGGCACGTCGGGCTGGTCCCGACGGCGACCGTGACGCACACCGAACCGTTCCACGTCGCCAAGGCGATCGCCACGCTGGACTACGTGAGCACCGGCCGCGCCGGATGGCGGGTACAGGTGTCGACGCGACCGGACGAGGCCGCGCACTTCGGCCGCCGCACCGTCGCTCCGCACGACCCGGACCTGTTCGCGGAGGCGGCGGACCACGTCGAGGTGGTGCGCCGGCTGTGGGACAGCTGGGAGGATGACGCGGAGATCCGCGACGCCGCCACCGGACGCTTCATCGACCGGGACAAGCTGCACCACATCGACTTCGAGGGCCGGTGGTTCAGCGTCAAGGGGCCGTCGATCGTGCCCCGGCCGCCGCAGGGCCAGCCGGTCGTCGCCGCGCTGGCGCACGGCAGCCTGGCGTACGGACTGGCCGCCCGCGCCGCCGACGTGGTGTTCACCACGCCCGCCGGCCCGGACCATGCCCAGGCGATCGTGGCGGGGATCCGCAACGGACCCGCGCATGTCTTCGCGGACGTGCTCGTGTTCCTGGACGAGACGCGGGCGCGCGCGGCCGGACGCAAGGCGCGGCTGGACGATCTGGCCGGCGCGCCGTACGAGTCCGCGGCGCTCACGTTCGTCGGCACCCCGCCACAACTGGCCGATCTCCTGCAGGACTGGCAGCGGGCCGGCCTGAGCGGGTACCGGTTGCGCCCGGGTACCGTCCCGCACGACCTGGTCGCGATCACCCGCCGGCTGGTACCGGAACTGCGGCGGCGTGGCGCGTTCCGGCGCGGGTACGAGGCCGGCACCCTGCGCGGGCTGCTCGGCCTGCCCCGCCCGGCCAACCGGTACGCGCGGCGCGGTGCGCCGTGACCAAGCAGATCCACCTCGCGGCCCACTTCCCCGGCGTGAACAACACCACGGTGTGGAGCGACCCCCGCTCAGGCAGCCACATCGAGTTCGGCTCGTTCGTACGCTTCGCCCAGATCGCCGAGCGCGCGAAGTTCGACTTCCTCTTCCTCGCCGAGGGGCTGCGCCTGCGCGAGCAGGGCGGCCAGATCCACGATCTGGACGTGGTGGGCCGGCCGGACACCTTCGCCGTACTGGCCGCGCTGGCCGCCGTCACCGACCGGCTGGGGCTGGCCGGCACCATCAACTCCACGTTCAACGAGCCCTACGAGGTGGCCCGGCAGTTCGCCACGCTGGACCACCTGTCGGACGGGCGGGCCGGGTGGAACGTGGTCACCTCGTGGGACGCGTTCACCGGGGAGAACTTCCGCCGCGCCGGCTTCCTGCCCGAGGCCGACCGGTACTCCCGGGCGGAGCAGTTCCTCCGTACCGCGTGGGAGCTGTTCGACTCGTGGCGGGGTGACGAGATCGCGGCCGACAAGGACAGCGGCAGGTACCTCACCGACCCGGCGGCCGGCTCCTTCGCCCATCGCGACGCGCACTTCGACATCGCCGGCCGGTTCACCGTGCCGCGCAGCCCGCAGGGCCGGCCCGTCATCCTGCAGGCCGGCGACTCGGACGCGGGCCGCGAGTTCGCCGCCGCCACCGCCGACGCCATCTTCAGCCGCTACGCCACGCTGGCCGAGGGCCAGGCGTTCTACGCCGACGTCAAGGGACGGCTGGCCCGCCACGGCCGCCGGCCGGAGCAGTTGCTCATCCTGCCCGCCGCGACGTTCGCGCTCGGCGACACCGACGCCGAGGCGCACGAATACGCCGATGTGGTCAGGCGCCAGCAGGTGAGCGGGCAGACCGCGATCCGCTTCCTGGAACAGGTCTGGAACCGGGATCTGAGCGGCTACGATCCGGACGGTCCGCTGCCCGAGGTGGACCCGCTGGTGGGCGAGAACACGATCGCGCGTGGCCGGGCCAGCGTCCGCATGTTCAAGGACCCGGTGGCCACCGTAAAGCAGTGGCGCGAACTGGCCGAAGCCAAGAAACTGTCCATCAGGGACCTGGTGATCGACGTCAGCGGGCGGCAGACCTTCATCGGCTCCCCGGCCACCGTCGCCCGGACCATCGACACCCTGGTGCAGCGGGACGCCAGCGACGGCTTCATACTGGTACCCCATGTGACCCCGGACGGCCTGGCCGACTTCGCCGACACCGTCATACCACTGCTCCAGGAGCGAGGCGTGTTCCGCACCGGATACACCGGCACCACCCTGCGCGACCACCTCGGCCTGGACGCCCTGCCGTGACCACCTCCATCGACGACCGGGTCCTGGACAACCCCGTGTGGGCCGCCCTCACCGGCCCCCACGCGCACCTCGCCGAGCGCCACGGGCGGACCGCCCGGTACCCCACGGACGTCTCGCCGTTCGTCGCACTGTCCGACGACCACGACGACCGCGTCTGGTCCGAACTGGCCCGGCTGGTCGGCCCGGGCGGCTCGGTGCTCCTCGCCGGCGGTGCCGCCGCCACCCCGCCACCGGACTGGGAAACGGTGATGCAGCTCCCAGGTGTCCAGCTCACCGGGTCTACTGTGGACGGTGTCGGCGAACCGGCGGCGGAACGCCTCACCCCCGGGGCCATCCCCGAGATGCTCGATCTGGTGGAGCGCACCCGGCCCGGCCCGTTCCTCCCCCGTACCATGGAAATGGGCACCTATCTGGGCATCCGCCGCCACGGCCGGCTCGTCGCCATGGCCGGGGAACGCCTGCGGCCGCCGGGCTGGACCGAGATCAGCGCCGTGTGCACCGACCCGGCCCACCGGGGCGAGGGCCTGGCCACCAGGCTGATCCTCGCCGTCGTGGCGGGCATCCGGGCCCGCGGCGAGACCCCGTTCCTGCACGCCGCCGCGGACAACACCGGCGCCCTCCGCCTCTATCGAACACTGGGCTTCCGGCTACGCCGCCAGGTCATCTTCCACCTGGTACGGGTGCCCGCCCGGCACCGCTGACCGGCGGTTCACCGGAAGATCCGGCGGGCCGGCGTTGCCGCAGCAGGAACGCGGTGAGGAGGCCGAACGACACGACCGCCAACGACTCCGCGAGCCACAGCAGCCACTCCGGCACCTTCCGGGTGTCCGGCTTGCCGGTCCAGCGCAGCTCACCGAAGATGTCGAAGCGGGTCGCGCCCGCGCTGGCGTGCACCTGCCAGGCGCCGACCAGATGGGGATGGCCGGGATCGGCCTGTACCGCGGGTGGCCGCTGCTGACCCATCCAGTGGATGCGGTGGTCGTGCCACCGCACCGTGCCGGTGGCACCGATCTGCCGCCACATCGGGGCGACCGAGCCGGTGTCCTGCCCGGTGGGCACCGAGTCGGCGAACAGGCTGCGGTTGAGGTACGTCGTCTGCGACAGGGCATTCTCCGCCACCACCGTGGCGGTCACCCGCAGGTACGGCTCCCCCGTGTAACCGAGCACCGCGACGTCCGTGGCACCCGTGTTCGTCAGCTCGATGAAGTCGCCCGCCGGGTCGACCCGCACGCTGACCCCGGCCGGTGCGGGCAGCACCCTGGTCAGGCTGCTGCGGTAGTAGGTCGCGTCCGGTACCGCCTGCTGCCCCCCGACATGCGCGCCGGCGGCACCGGCCGGGAACACGACCGCGGCCAGCGCGGTCGCCGCGGCGACGCCCGGCCCGAGGCGAGTCCCGATGCCCATGGCCTGATTGTCGGTGACCGGCCCACCTGCAATGACGAAGATGAACGAGTTGTCATCTGCGGCAATCCCCATCAACTGACATCTATCGGTTGACAGCGGTGGCCCACCCCGTTCCGGGTCCGACGGTTGGTCAGGATAATGGAGCGTCATGGATGGGCGTGGTGGCCGGCGGGCGGGCGTCGCGATACTGCTGAGCGGCGTTGCCGCCGTGGTCGCGATCGTCGGCCTGCAGCCGGCTCCCCCGGCCTACCCGCAAGCGACGGCACCGATCTACCTGGACACCCGCCACAGCTTCGCGGAGCGCGCCGCCGACCTCGTGTCCCGGATGACGCCGCGCGAGAAGGTGGCGCAACTGCACACCAACAGCTCCCCCGCGATCAAGCGCCTGGGCGTGCAGCCGTACACCTACTGGAGCGAGGGCCAGCACGGCGTCAACCGGCTGGGCGCGGATACCGCCGAGGGTCGCGACGGAGCGGTGGACGACGTCCGCGCGACCAGCTTCCCGACGAACTTCGCCTCGTCGATGAGTTGGGATCCCGAGCTGCTCTACCGGGAGACCACGGCGATCTCGGACGAGGCGCGGGGCTTTCTCGACAAGTCGCTGTTCGGCTCCGGCCAGCACAACCTCGGCCCGGACGTGCACGACTACGGCTCTCTGACGTACTGGGCGCCCACCGTCAACCTGGACCGGGATCCGCGCTGGGGCCGCACCGACGAGG
>JBBWZQ010000324.1:0-5090 GCA_039649115.1 Micromonosporaceae bacterium
GGTGCAGCGCCACGACCGCGGCGGCGAGCCGCTCGTCGCGGCGCAGGGCGGTGGCCGGGCCCATCAGCGCGGCGTGCAGCCGGCGCACCGCCGCGGCGCCGGCCGGGTCGTCGACCACCGGCGCGGCGAACAGTGGCAGCCGGGCACCGCGGTCGGCGAGCAGGTCGGCGACCAGTCGCGGTCCGATGTGGACCATCCGGTACGTGAAGCCGCCCGGATCGGCGGACCAGCCGTCGTGCGGATCGTCCGGGTTGAACGCCATCACCATGCCCGCGGCGCTGGTGTGCCGGGCTCCCCGGCAGGTGAACGTCTGCACCCCGCGCTCCGTGACGCCGAACGAGTACGTGTCGTGACTGTGCCGGTGGTACACGTGCCGTTCGAAGCGGGCGTGCATGGCCTCCAGCGGGCGGTCATCGACCCGCCGGTACCGCACCCACTCGCCCGTCATCCCCCCATGATGCCCCGCACGCGCGTACAAGACGCGGGGTGCCGGCGGCCGGAGCATGGGCCCATGCGGTTCGACACGAAGATCGCCATCGTGCTGCGCGAGGACCTTCCGGTGTGGCAGAGGCTGAACATGACGGCGTTTCTCGCCAGTGCCGTCGCGGGCGGCCGGGACGAGGTGATGGGCCTGCCGTACCAGGACGGGTCGGGCAACGGGTACCTGCCGATGTTCCGCCAGCCGGTGCTCGTCTTCGCGGGCGGGGCGGCGGACCTGCGGGCGGTCTGGGAACGGGCCCGGCAGCGCGGGCTGGGGCTGGCCGTGTTCACCCAGGAGCTGTTCGCGACCGGCAACGACGACGACAACCGGGCCGCCGTGCGCGCGGTGTCCGCGGAGAAGCTGGACCTGGCCGGGCTCGCCCTGCACGGCCGGCGGGCCGACGTGGACAAGGCGGTCAAGGGGCTGGCCCTGCACCCCTGACCGGGGAATCAGAACACGACGACCGAGCGCAGCACCTCGCCCGCCTGCATCCGGGTGAAGGCACCCTCCACATCGGACAGTGCGATCTCCTCGGTGACGAACGCGTCGAGGGGCAGCCGGCCCTGCAGGTACAGCTCGGTCAGCGCGGGGAAGTCGCGGCTGGGCAGGCAGTCGCCGTACCAGCTCGACTTGACCGCGCCGCCCCGGCTGAACAGGTCGAGCAGCGGCATCTCCAGCCGCATCTCCGGCGTGGGCACGCCCACCAGGACGAGGGTGCCGGCCAGGTCCCGCGCGTAGAACGCCTGCCGCCAGGTCTCCGGCCGGCCGACCGCGTCGATGACCACGTCCGCGCCGAAGCCCCCGGTCAGGTCCTGGATCGCGGCCACCGGGTCGGTGCGGCTGGCGTCGACCGTGTGGGTCGCGCCGAAGCCCTTGGCCCACTCCAGCTTGCGCGGGTCGGTGTCCACCGCGATGACGCGCACCGCGCCGGCCAGCGCCGCGCCGGCAACGGCACCGTCGCCGACGCCGCCACAGCCGATCACCGCCACGGTGTCGCCCCGCGTCACGCCTCCGGTGTTCAGCGCGGCGCCGATGCCGGCCATCACGCCGCAGCCGAGCAGGCCGACCGCCGCGGCCCGGGCGGCCGGGTCGACCTTCGTGCACTGGCCGGCGTGCACGAGCGTCAGCTCCGCGAACGCCCCGATGCCCAGGGCCGGCGACAGCGGGGTGCCGTCGGCAAGCGTCATCCGCTGCGCCGCGTTGTGCGTCGCGAAGCAGTACCAGGGCCGCCCGCGCCGGCAGGCCCGGCAGTCGCCGCACACCGCGCGCCAGTTCAGCACCACGAAGTCGCCCGGCGCGACGTCGGTGACGCCGGCGCCGACCCGCTCCACGGTCCCGGCCGCCTCGTGCCCGAGCAGGAACGGGTAGTCGTCGGTGATGCCGCCCTCCCGGTAGTGCAGGTCGGTGTGGCACACGCCGCACGCCCGCACCCGCACCACGGCCTCGCCCGGGCCCGGGTCGGGCACCACGATCGTGGTGGTCTGCACGGCCGCGCCCTTGCCGGGCGCGATGACGGCGGTCACGCGCTCACTCATGCAGTGCAGGCTACGCGGAGCGTGGCTGGAACGAGGTGGTGACGATCCGGAAGCCGGGCAGGTTCGCCGACCAGTCGCTGTCCGCGGTCTGCCACCAGAATCCGTACGCCTGGTGCGGCGAGGTGATCACGCCACGGTTCACGACGTGTGTCCGCTGACCGTTGCGCAGGTAGGTGAACTCCCAGTCGGCCGCCTTGACGAAGTACGGGACCGGGGCGATCTTCACCCGCTGGTACCCGGGGAAGTCGCCGTTCGCCACCCGGTACCGCTCCTTGCCCGTCCAGTCCGCCACCGGGTCCGGCTGCGGCTGGTCGGTCTGGTCGATGCCGAGCAGCCGGGAGCCGCCGGGGTCGCGGAAGTACACGATGGAGCCGCGCCGGGACACCGTCCAGCCGTCCGGTACCGCCACGCTGAACCCGGTCCGGTCCCGGTACCGGTGCCACCCCTGCGGCAGCGCCGGCCCGCCCGTGTCCGGTGGCGACGCCGGTGCGGAGGCACCAGGCGGGGACGCGTCACGGGACGCACCGGGCGTGGCCGCGCCGGGCGTGGTCCTGGCGTGGCCGGGGGTCCAGGTCGCCCGGGTGTGCGGCGCGACGGCCAGCAGCAGCGCGGCCAGCCCGGCGACGGCCAGCAGCGCGACCACGGCGTTGCGCCAGGCACGGCGGCGTCGGGGCACCGCGGCGGCGGGCGCGGGCGGTACCGGCTCGACCTGGGTGCGGGTCACCGGCTGCTCGGTCCACGGGCCGGGTGGGCCGGTCCGCTGCCGGGGTGCCACCGTGCCGGCACCCGTACCCGCGATCGCCCGCAACCGGCGCTGCACCTCGGCCGCCGGCATCCGCTCGTCCGGGTCCCGGCGCAGCAACCCGTCGATCACCTCGCGCAACGGCCCGGCGTGCGGCGCCGGGTCCGGGTCCTCGGTGGCCAGTGCGGTCAGCGTGGCCAGCGCGCCGGGCCGGGCGTACGGCGACTGGCCCTCCACGGCCGCGTGCAGCGTGGCGCCCAGCGACCACAGGTCGCACTCGGGGGTGGACGCGCCGCGCGCCGCCCGCTCGGGAGCCATGAAGGCGGGCGACCCGATGATGACGCCCGGCCGGGTCACCGTGGCGTCGCCCTCCAGCATCGCCAGGCCGAAGTCGGTGAGCACGACGCGCCCGTCCGGACCGAGCAGCACGTTGCCCGGCTTGACGTCGCGGTGCACCATGCCGATGCGGTGCGCCGCCCGCAGCGCGCTCAACACTCCCAGCCCGATGCGCGCCGCCTCGTCCAGCGCCAGCGGGCCGTCGGTCCGCAGCACCTGGTCCAGCGAGCGGGACGGCACGTGCTCCATGACGATCCACGGCCACGGCTGCTGCTGCACGATGTCGTACACCCGGACCACGTTGGGGTGGGCCAGCCGGGCGATGGCGCGTGCCTCCCGCAGCGACCGCTGCTCCATCGCGGCGCGCTCCTCGGCGGGCAACCCCTCGGGCGGGGTCACTTCCTTCATCGCGACGTCGCGATGAAGAACCTCGTCGCGGCCCAACCAGACCCGGCCCATGCCGCCCTGGCCGAGCTGGCCGGCCAACCGGTACCGCCCGGCGATCAACGGGGTCTGCGTGGTGGACATTTCCCGACGGGTACCCCGTGCGGGCGCGGTTCATTCAGCGGCGGCGCAACGGGCGCACGTCTCCCGCCTGAGCCGGTGGTCCGGTCGCCACCCGCATGCCGTTGACGTAGCCGTCGGTCTCGCGCTGCTCCCCGTACTCCGCGGTCAGCGCGGCGATGCGCGCCTCCAGCGCCGCGAGGTCGGCCCGGCGGTCGGCGGCCAGCCCTTCGCGCACCGCGGCGAGGACCTCCGGCGCGTCGGGTCGCGCCCCGTCCCCGCCGGACAGGTCGCGCATCCGGCGCAGGACCTGGTCACGGGCGAGCGTCACGACAACGGCCAGCCAGGAGACGACGAACATCCCGGTGATGACGATGATCGTCACGATCGGAGCCACCGGCGGGGGCGGTAGCGGCGCGCCGGGGGGTGGCGGGGGCGGCGTCGGTCCTGAGACGATCATTATCGTCGCGACGATCATCGCGACGCTGGTGGCGATGGCCGCGATGATGCTTGTCAGGAGCAGCTTGCTGACCTGGATCTGCAGGCCGCCCCTGGTCGATCCGGGCTCATCGCGCTCCGCCAGCATTCTCGGGCTCCTTCCGCGGCGACCGCCCGCCCGATTGTCGGTGCATTCCCCGGGTCGCCGGTCGGTATTCGCCGGCGTCAGGTAGACCTCGATAACTGTGCCGATATCGTACACGGCGCCACCCGATCGACTATGCCGACCGGCGGCGGCGCATCACCTTCCGGTATGGCTCCAGCATCCGGTCGAGCACGGTCGCCAGCGCCTGCCTGTCGATCTCGGGTATCGGCGAATCCGCGGCGAGCATGCGGCCCAATTCGTAGGCCATCGGGTGCAGTTGCGGCACGGCGGCCGGCGGGTCGCCGCCGCCCAACCGGTCGGGATAGGCGGCCCGTACCATCTCGTTGATGGTCCTGCCCAGCACCGGAGCGATTCTCTCGATGGACCGGATGGTGGGCCGCTGTTCCTCGCTGAGCCAGCGCAGCACCACGGACGGATCGGTGCCCGCGGCGCGCGCGAAATGTGTCGGGGTGGGGAAATGCGCCGCGAGTATCGCCTCCCGCAGGTAGGCGCCGAAGCCAACCGGATGCCGGTACTGGTTCATCGGCAGAGCATAGGAGCTACCAGGCGCCACCACCCTCGGCCGTTTCCTCAGTTACCGGGATCCCGCTGGCCGGCTCGGCCGCCGGGCGATCATCTGGACCGGCCCGGCCGACCGGTTGAGTTGTTCCGCCAGCAATTGCTGTTAGCGTCGTTTGCGGGACAACCAACCGATGACCGGAGGCGATCCACGTGGGCCAGGCCACCGAGTTCCTGCTCGTGCTGGTACTCGCGACCTGCCTCTGCGCGGCTGGTTGGCTGCTCCTGGGTGCCCGGCGCCGGCCGGCACACCCCACCACGAGCTTTGCCGGGTCGACTCCGCGGGTCGCCGTTCCCGGACCGGAAACCGACCGCCTGCCCGGACACCGG